>CAZDFH010000004.1:0-60109 GCA_964504915.1 uncultured Candidatus Peribacteria bacterium | reverse complement strand
ACCGCCTGACCTTCCCGACCTGTCGGGACGCTCTAACTTTACTCGCCTGTGGTGGGCAGCTGAGCTACAGAGCCATGTTTTAACTAACAGTGAATAACTAATAACGAACAGTGAAGATGTTTTTATATAAAAACAACATACGCTGTAAACTATTATCTGTTAACTGTTATCTGAATCAAGTTCGGTGAGGGCGGGATTCGAACCCGCGAGACGATTACTCGTCTGACTCGTTAGCAGTGAGTTGATTTCGACCACTCATCCACCTCACCTTCCCGCCAATACGAAAAAATAACAAAGTGCTGGAGTGTATATGTAATTGATATTGAATTTCAAGCACAAAACCATAAATTCTCCCTCGAACACAACAAGATAGTATTTTATTACGTTATTGGAAGGCATGGCCAACGAAACAGGGTGAATGAATATGGACTGATTAGAGACGTGATGATGAGTCAGACAAGACGTCAACAAAGTCACCGAAGAAGCGGTAAGACGCGTACAAGATAATCAGAAAAAAGCTAAACAAGTCCAACAGCAGATTCAAGACGACAAGCAAAATAATGCTAAGTTTGCTCATTTTCTCACATTTTTGATCCAGACAGTCAAAAATGATACCCTCATCAACGACATGTACGAAACCTTTTTTAAGACCAAACATCCCAAAACTGACATCACTTATTTGAGAAAGAATATCAACACAATAGTAATTGTGGGTATTTTCGCACCATTTTATCCCACAGAAATCAATACTTTTGGACTGAAAGGATATTTTGAAAAAATACATAGTTTCCAGTGAGTACCTACAGTAACGACATACATTCATTATCTCAAACTGTTGTCTCAGACCTATCACGACAACATTCCGATAGACAAAAATGCATTTATTGCATTCTTGATGGAGTTGCTTCTGGAATACAATATAGTAAATAAAGACAAGATGGGCGATGATGAAAAAAAAGAGCTTAGGGCTGGATTAATACAGGAATTATATGGGAAAAAAGGGTAAATCCTCTCAACAAGACAGACTAGATAACAATAAAAGGATTTGTCAATCCTTTTTTTTTGTTTATTCGCTTTTTTTTGCAAAAAGTAACTAGCTGGATATAATTAAAGGGACAAATTTAAGTAATTTATTTACTGTCTTATCAAGCATGGGAGCAGATTCACCAGAAAAGAAATCAGAGAAAAAGATCAACATCGAGCTAGACAATAGCACGGATATTATCAAAAGCTCTGACATGATCACGCACAAAAATGCGAGCGATTTTCTTGCTACATACAATAAACTGGAAAACAGAGGGATGGTAGGCGTCGGACAAAGAGATATCTTTTCGGCAGATACTAAGATTTTCAAAACACAAGAGGGCAAATATTACATTACCAAGAAAGAGGGCAATCAAACAATAGCCTATGCAGTCATTGAAAATAGTGCACTGCTTGAAGCATTCATCGCTAGTATTACTGAAAAAAAATACAATCAAAATTTACTGAAAGAACTAGGATGAGAAATCCACGATCACGTCATGGTGAACATTTTACCTGATGCTGGGAACAATGGCAAAGAAACGATTACTTTAAGTCTCAATAAATTAAAGAGAGAGGTCATTACCTTCCCTCAATTAGACCAAAAAGTAGCCGATCTCACGTTGCAATATAATGAATTAAAATATCATAAATTGAAACCAGCTATCAAAAATGCTCCTAAAGAGTGGAAAAATAATGTCATCTATCTGAATAATATAAAAAGGCTCTTAGATATAGCCAATACATTCAAGACACATATCGAAGATATCTCAAAGAAGATGGCGACACAAAGAGTGTCTTTAGCACAAGATAATACGCCCATTGCTCTAGCAGAATGGAAAGCAAAATTAGACTACATTCATGCACAGTTGACGAGTATAGATAGATATTTTCTTCATCCAGATCTTGCCTTGACTAGTACGCTGGATCTTTCTGCATTCAATATTGATACACCACTCTATAGAGTCAAAGATGTACAGAAGCTCTTGGAGAAGGTAAATGCTCAGAAAAATGAAATTAAAAAAATCAATGAGTTGCAGTTCAATGTTGACCTATCTAGAATAGATGCGGATGAACAACAAAGATTTAGACTATATTTGAATGATGTATTGAACGGGACAATAGACCCAAGCAAAGAACCATTCGAAGAAAAGAAAAAAGATGCATTTGTTGGGCTCATTTCTCAGTATCCACGACTAAAATGATATATGCAAGATGGGACTAGTGTCACATGAGCAGGCATAGTTGCCGACAAAGTCAAAGAGAATAAAAATACCAAGGACAACAATGACGCAGACAATAACATAATCCCAGGAGCATCACAAGAAGAACAGCAAAAATATAGCAACTGATTAGAAGCTCTCGCAAAGTGAGGAGTTTCAGGATGATTCGGTGCACTATTAGACAAAACTCATATGACAGCCGAACAAAAGAAATTCCGATGAGGAATGGGTAATCTAGCAGTCACCGGCTGACTCATCTATGTAGGATGGAAAATGGTATCCAGTGCATTCCAACTTATCTTCGGCAAGAAAGATGATGCAAAAAATAAGGCTGCATGGGCTTGGTTGATAGCACCAGTATTAGCTGTAGGCACATATCAAGCAGCATTTGGAGAATCTCCACTCAAGATACTCAGCGGATGAGCATGATCAGAAAAAATAGCATCATTATTTGGATACAAAAGTATCACATGAGCTCCAGATAATGCAGGATCTACAGGACAAGACGGTCAGGGACAGTTAGCAACAAAACAAGAAGTAAACCCAGACCTAGAAAAAGATAAAGAAACCTACGGATGATTCTACAAGATACTAGCACTCTTTGGTGGTAGAACACGTAGAGAAATCAGTGAAATGGTAGAGAAGGATAGTGACAATAGAATCAAGATCAAAGCAGATAGATATAAGGATATGCTAAACGCCTTCAAATATGGAGACAAAAATGGGAAGACAAATCCTGATGCTGCAGCATTCCTAGAAGAAATAGGAGAAAAGGACAAAAACAACATCATGGATCTGGTCTTAAGAGAAGGCATGGGAATCACTCGAGAAGATTTGACTGACCCTACCAAACAAGATGAAACCATCGACGAAATTATGATGGAGCCATCAATGAGATTAGCTGCTATAGCAATGTTTATGAAAAACAACGATTACGATAGAGTAGCACCAGACAAGTTGAAATATATCAAGGAATACATCAGAGAAAAATGAGCTACATATGCAAGATTAGAAGAATTGAATAAGAAAAATGATATCTTCAGAAAATGAGGAGTCGAAGATATCGACGATCAGACAGGATTGGCATCGAGGATCAAAGAGATCGCTGCTGGCGATGTCGCTAGAGAAGCTGAATTACTCAAAGATATCAATGCATTCTATGACTACCGACCAAATGCAGCCAAAGAGATTGAACTCCTATGAACTCGACCAAATATAGAATTCAAGACCTATGGAGAGAAAGTAAAACTCAATTTGGCAAAAAAAGAACTCGTATGATTCACTCCAAAATGATTCCCTACCTATTTGGAACTTTTCAAAGCAGCCAATCTAACCAACCGCATACAATTTATATGTAAAGATAAAATCGCCGTAAAAGAAAAACCATTCTATGCAAATATGATAACCAAAGAAATTTTGTTCGATGATGCAGTATTTGCCTCTACAGATTTTGACACAAGGATCATTTCTGGAAGATTACGATGAGCATTAGATGAACTATCTCCACTATTGAGAGAGAATAGAACAGCATATTGTGAGTATCTCAATGGGCTAAGAAATTGGACAATAGCAAAACCAGAACCTATAGTCCAAAAGCCAGCAGAAACAATACCACAAGCACCAGCAGAGATTAGAAGAAAATTTGAGGCACTTACAACGAATGCTGTCACCAAAGCAGCGATTCTATCAGGTGTAGATAAGTTTTATAAATATCGGCCAAATGCTGACAAGATTCTTACTATTAACTGATCACGACCTACCATCTGATTCATTACCTACGGGGAAAGGACAGAGATAAATCTAGCAAAAATGACTATGCCAGGATTTACTCCATCACCATTCAAAGATTACTTTGAGTTGTTTAATGCAGCAGGACTCACAAACTACATCAAGAGTGTATGCAAAGAGAAAACGACCAAGAAATGACTCCCCTTCTATGTAGGCAAACCAGGTCAAGACATAGTCTTCAATGACGAATCTACATGGACACTAGGCACCGACACAGAAATGGTCTCTGCTGGATGGGGTGGAAGTTTAAATAAAATTTCTCCTACACTCGAAAATTACAAAGAAGATTATGTAGCATATCTCAATACATTACGAGACAAAACGTGACTCTCAGCCAAAATCAAGGAACTCTCCAAAGGGAACAAAGAAAGAGAGACAAAAATATTGGAAGGGATGAACCTTTTCCATGATCAAATGAAATCCAATCGTGACCAAAAGATAGATCTCAAATATATTAATCGACCAAATGTTGGATTTGAAACCTACGGGCAGATTACTGATCTCAATATGGAAGAAAAAGCGATGAAAGGATTCACAGCAGCAGCATTCCCTGATTATCTGGAACTCTTCAAAGCAGCAAGTCTAACGAACCGCATCAAAGATTTATGTAAAGATAAAGATGCAGACAAAGACCCATTTAATATTTCTTTCCCAGGAGGAGATATTGAATTTAATGAGAATGATAAAACATTCGACACAGAGATCCTCTCTGCAGGAATAGGTGGAGAACTAAATGATATCTCTCCTAGATTGGAAGATCACAAAGATAATTACATTGCATACCTCAATACATGGTATAACAAATACAAACGTCTCGATCAGCCATCATAAATTTCCATTGCAACTAATCCAAGGACTGCTATACTCATAGCAGTCTTTTTTTATTCGTCCGATACCTATATGCATATCCACGAACACCTAGATATCAGAGGGCAAAAGGTAGCACTTGCTGGATTTTGGTCACACAAAAATATGGGAGACGAGCTAATCCTGCTTGGCAATATCAAGCTCTTGCAAGCACAAGGCAAAGACATTTATGTAATAGCTCATGATATTCCTCGGATACAATCATTTCTAAAGCAATCCATCGCAATTGATGATATTACCTTTCTACAAGAATTACCCAGAGGGATCAGGAGTGCTTGGGAATATTTCACTAGTGCAAAACGTACCCAGCTCAAGACGTTTTGGCAGATAGACACTATCATCCTCTGATGAGGTGAAATATTTACAGAAGAATCTCCGCATGCATATTATTATTGGTTGCGATCTATCCGACCAGCACTCTTCTGTAGGAAGCACCTCTATCTGATGTGAGGCATCCAGACACCAACGAAACGATATAATAAGTTATTGTGGAAATGGATAATGCATCACACGGATAAGATATATACAAGAGATCATGACGAGACAGAAAAAATAAAAAAATCTGAATACTCTCACGTTGAATTTTTTATGGACACGAGTTATTTTGCATATCCACGAAAAGACTACCACATCACACCTCAAAAAAAGTATATAGTAGTCAATATCAATAGTAAAGGACTCCCCTTTCTGCAGGACTTAGCGAAGGAAGTGCAAACCTATAGTGCCCAAGGCTATGACATATATTATGTCCCTGTGTGCGTAGGACCAAGCGACGATGATAGACCGCATCTCAAGACTTTACAAAAGATGATAGGCTCAGCGACGAAGATTCAGATATTGGAATGGACCAAAGATTTCTGAGCATTTCTCCAGACGCTCTGATGAGCAAGTAAAGTCATCAGTGCAAGACTGCATCTCTTCTTGATCAGTGAATTTATATGACTATCTACCAAAGTATATCCATATCAGAAAAAAATACTCAAAATGCAACATATCATACAGCACTACAAGGATACGCTTTAATTATTTTTATCCATGCATGGAACACTTGCAATGCTCGGTCATCATACCCGTCTTCAACGAGAAAGAAGGGATACAAGAATTTATGACCTCGCTCTATCAGCAGACCAGAGCCCCTGACGAGATTATTGTCATTGACGGTGGATCAACAGATGGTACCTATGAATATCTCCAAGAGCAAGCTGACGAAAAAAAAATAATCGTTTACAGACATCCATCCAATATTGCTGAAGCGAGGAATTTTGCTGTGCAAAAAGCACATCACGATATTATCTTATGTACTGATGCTTGATGCCAAGTAGATCAGCATCGATGTGCAGAAATTATGCACGTATATGAGACAACAGATGAGAAAGTAGTAGGAGGAAAATCTGGACTCATTGCCCACAATACATTCCAGCATAATGCCAAGCATCGCTTTGTATCACCAGATCCCGACTTTCATTTTGTATCATCAAGAAATATTTCATTTTACAAACAAGTACGAAAAGAAGTAGGATGATATCCCGAGTACTTAACCAAACGAGGAGAAGATACCTATTTCAATTACAAGATAGAACAAGCAGGATACAAAATTTTTTACTGTGCCAAAGCGATTGTACAGTGGCATATGGGGAAGGATTATCAATCATTTTACAAGATGTTTAGAAATTACACGCAAGGTGATGCCGAGGTATTCGTGATCCACCATACCATCCAAAGTTATACTATAAGACAGTCGATAGTATTCAGTATATGTTGTATTTTACTACTCCTCTGCATAGGTATAGGGTGACGATACGGCATACTGATTATACTATGAGCAGTGCTGGGCATAGGACTCTACAAAAGAAGTATAGGAGGTTTTTGGTTTGACCTCAGATTTAGTATGGCAAAAATTATAGGGACCACTATAGGATTTCGAAAATGAATCTATCAAGGATATCAGATCAGAAAAATTATGAAGAAGGGAAAGTAGTCTGCTCCTTATGTGCGATAGCCATATATTTATTAAGGTATATTTTGTACATCAACAAAAGAGAGAGCTCAGTAAGTAAGAGAGAAATAATACATCCCACATAACCATACGAAGGGATCAGAATAAGATTTAACAAGACATTCACGATAGCAGCTACAATCTGTGTTCACAGTCTGGTATATTCTTTGGAAAACGTAGTCAGTCAGGTACCGTACACATAACTCACCGATTTGATCACCACTCGGAAAGAGAGCAATTTAAACATCAGGATAGTGCCATAATATGCCTGCCCATAGACCAAGATAATCACCCATCATCCGACAAGAAATGCTCACAAGACAACTAGTGCAGATACGGCTAGATTGACACGCAGATATTTGGACAGGAAATATTTAAACCTAGTAATAGAGGTAGTCCCATCTACTAATTTTTTGAAAAAAGAAACAGAAAAAATATTGAGGATCATATACACATAAAATATCACGCTATACGCCACAGAAAACAGTCACACCTCCTTGGCGTCTCTAAAAAATCAGAGCATCACAATATTGATATCCGTATAGAAGAAAATAAAAATTCCCGACAAGAAAAAAGGCAAAGCCATACGGAGAATTTTTTTCATAAACTGAATATTGAGTGGAAATGTCTGTATAGGTAATTTCACCACTACATACCCGAAAGAGATAATGACATTGATAATGCCAGCTACGAGGAAACCGAGGAATACCGATTGTAAGGTTCAGAAGGCAAGAATGAAGGTTATAGCACTGAGGAAAAATACGACAGCATTGATCATTTTGAGTATCGCCTCATGCTGCATACGTTCATAGGGACGAAAATAGACTCTAGCATATTCACAGATATTATTGAGTATCGCATAGAGAAGATAGATCATAATAAGTGTAGCATAGATACTTGGTTTACCGATAAATTTGGTGACTACAAATGCTACAAGTAATGCCACTAGCGAAAGCAAGATCTTAATCACCATGGCATTAGCGAAGAACGAATCTCTATCCGCGATACGTTTACTCAGTTCTCTAAAAGTCAAATTGACAAGACCAAAATCTACTGCTAAGACAAAAAACCCAGCAAAAGTCATAGCAAAGTTGCTCATACCATAGCTTTCGACTCCCAGATAACGAGCAATCCATAAGGTAACTAAGAAGGTGCACACCTTGCTCACTATTTCAGAGACCAACAATCGGAAACTATTTTTGATAATAGTCTGCTTGGGACTAGTATTGTGGAGTAATCATGCTTTGATACGACGAAACAACATAGTCGAAAAAAGGAATAAAAATGCTATGCAGAGAGCCCATCTCGAGAGCCTTTCCGGAGGGCCTTAATGATTTTTCGCCTAGGAGAACCTTTCCCATAGAGTAATACTTTGAGCGCCAATCGCAAAGGTTGTCATCGCAATCACAAAAGGAAAAACATAAGCTTATTGGAGAATGATCAATATTTTTTCACAAAGAGTATCCTATGTTTTGCCTTCCTATACGCAGAATATTCATTCCAGACTCGAGCTTGTTCCAATGCGTTCTTGTCTCTCTCCATATGATAGATCTTGAGATCACGCAATACAAGAATAGGGATGCCAGCATAGCTAATGCCACGCGTAAAATCCAGATCCTCAGTGACAAAATCCAATCTCTCATCAAAGAGATGATCTTGGAAGATATATGTGGGAGCTAGTAACGAATTTCATGAATACATCTGGACATCAATCCACTCATGATTACCCATGTCTGCCGCCACTGGTCTACTCATACAATAATCAAAATGAGAAAATCAATAATTCTGCACGTGACCAGTCTTTCTATACATCAATGTAGGGCACAAGACGAAATCCTGTCAGACTATTTTTCTGTATTTTTCCCACAGCAAAAGATAATTATGCAGATAGTCATCTTCAAACCATTCATCATCATCCATGAGGAGAATAAACTCTCCTTTAGCCGATGTGATACCATAATTTCTCAACTCACTGGCATTACCTCATATTCTCGGATCATTCACATCACGCTTGGAGCGAAAATCAGAATTTAAATTAGTCATAAACGTAATTCTTGGATCACTACTACGAAACTCCCCTTCCTCTTTCAGATTTTTATCTACCACAAAAATCACCTCAAAATCTTTAAACGACTGAGCACTAAGACACATAATCATATTCTGCATATTCCAATCTCACCTCGTGGGGATAACAATACTAAGCTTCATACATTGAAAATAACGAATAAAATATATTTCGTGTCTTTCGTCTTTCATCTTTTATCTTTTGTCTATACTCTTTCAACTTGTTTTTCCCTATCAGCCTATATCCATCTATACGCGCAGAAAGACTTGACAAAAGACAGTAATTAAATATAGATATATAAATAAGTATTTTATTATGTATCTAGATCGTCATGACTACAGAAATCAAAGAAAATGAGGGTGCTCAAGATTTCGAATCACTGCTCGACAACTACACAAAGAATATCGTTGTAGGTGCAGAAATGGCTCACACTCATCGTGTCATAGCACATCTCAATCTCGATCTCAATATAAAAAGCATCAGTAACTTTGTCGTTATTCCTGATACGGATGAGAATGGTAAGCCTGATGGACAGGTTAGTCTTCTTCAAGGAGAAACCCCACAAGATTTCGGTGAGCTTAAGACAACAGTCCATCGAGAAGACCTCGATACAGCTATCAAGATGGCAGATAGCTTATGATATTCTATCGTGGCCGTACCAACAGAAATTCGTGGTGGTAGTGGAAAAATAGCAGATTACAACATCCAATACAATATCTACGCTACACCAAAACCAAAGTTATCGGACAAACAAGAATTGGGCTCAGCAAAGCCGATAGTAGAGCAAGCATCGACAGATTTGGACGCAGATTTAAGAGTGAAAAATAATATAGCAGACCTGAATGAAGAACAATTATCCTGAATCATCCATACCGCCAGCGAACCATTTGAGCTAATGCCCATGTTTATAGATGAGTTAACAAACAGAATAGAAAAGAAAGTAACAGACGACCTAGCGCCGACAATAGTCTCAGCACATGATATATACAAAAATCGGGAAGAGCGACACGAACAGAGGTTGTACATTACTATCATACAAAGATTTAATGATGGAAATGTATATTATTATAAGTGCGAGTCCTTAAACGCAGAAGCGAAGGGTCATGTGCGTGGGATTCAAAAGGATTATCGTACAGCCGAAATAAAGGGCTCTCTAGTTATGTCAGTACACGAGGATAAATCAAAAGACCATCACCTCACAAAGGATTTCGAAACAGAAGCGATACTAGAAAATAATAGAACTATTATCATCGTAAAAGACAAGGTATACAAGATATCTGATAAATAAGCACACAAGAATAATGAGAAACATCAGCTTCATCGCTGGTGTTTTTTCCATTGTTTTTCTTCCACGAACAAGTATAAAAAAACTACAAAAATTCTTCATTCTTAATTCTTAATTCGTGGTTTATTTTACAAAGATATACATGAAAAACTTTATAAAGATATTTCTCATAGTTATCGTACTGTATCATGTTATCATTACGACCGTTCAATACGGTATTTTCGGCTGAGCGCACCCAGAATTGCCAGCCATCCTGAGAGATGGAATACGAGCGCTGTTTATCCTCTGTGTGATTATTTTTTATGCCAAAGAACTCAAAGAATATATCAAGAAACGAAAACGACCTCGGATCTGTCTCATCATCTTGGTGGTCTTCTCTGTAGGCGTATCGTATCTCAAAGGAAAAAATATTTCTGACATACTTATCGGGATCAAATACGGATTCCTCTACCTTCCTATCTTCTTGTCGGCTACTTTCATCGGACACATCTGGAATAAAGTTGAAACGTTGAAAGGTTGAAATATGGAAAAATTTTTGAAGTTTGTTAAATATTTTTTAGTTACTACACTAATAGTTTGATTTGTATGGCAGATAGCAAAATTTATCATTCCAGATTCGTTTCTAAAAATTTGATACTGACCATTCCAAGATTTCGTCTTTGGAGCTAAGCCACCGATCTACTATCTCACCTGATATCAAGGTACAGCTAGACGATCATGAATCTTCTCCTGACCAAATAATTATGGCTATTTCCTCATCGCATTCTTGCCAGCGATTATTGTCTTATGTAAAACGAAACGACAATGAATTAAGCTCCGGATGAGCAATAAGACGGCAATACGAAATAGCATCATCATCGCACTGCGAATCGCTGCGATTGTACTCACACTTTCTAGAACGGCAGCTATCGGATGAATTATTGCTCTCGCACTGCTCAATATCCAACGAATCAAAAAACATAAAAAAATTGCACGATGATTGGTCGTTATCGCAATTCTCTGAATCCTCTGACTGAGCGCATTGAAATGAGCGTCTACGCTTGGTCATATCCAAGCCAAATTTGGCAGTCTCCAATACGTCTTACAAAGCCCAAGCGGCTATGGTCTAGGCACATCGTGACCAGCAATTCACCACAACGGGACCATCCTGCCAGAAAATTATTTCATTCAACTCATGTTAGATATCGGAACGATTGGGTTCATCCTCCGAGCGTTGATGATCCGACAAATACAAAATATCTCCATCAAGATCAAGAGATTCTTCACAAATAAACAAACTCTGATCTATCAACTCCGAATGGCTTTGACCATTGGTCGGCTTGCTTTACTCATTATGTGATTATTTCTTCACGTCTTCGAAGATAGTATGGTCAATTATATTTTCTTTGTCTTGCGAGGAGTGATGAGTGGGTGGCTGTATGCTGGAATAAAAAAGGAATAGGCGTTTTGTGTGTCATATTTTAATCATAATTATAGTTCAAGATGGGATTGAGCTTAGTAGATATTGAGAAAGACCCAGGTATGCTTTCTTATAGGATCCCCTTGGAAAATACTGAAGATATTGTACTACGCCCATTAGAACATACTGACATCAAGATACTTACAAATTTTCTTAAAAACTTATCAAAAGAAAGTCGCAAAAACTATATACTGAATAGTTATGATGAACGTATAGCTCAAGAGTTTTCTGATGCGATAAGCCGCTATGACAAATTGCGTTTTCTTCTTATTAAAGAATCTACAAATACATGTATAGGAATTTTTGAGTACAGTTTAGATATTCCAGAAAATGATGAAATAAGATTTAAGAAATATAACATTCAATTAGACGCAGAAATTGATTGTAGAATTGGACCATGTATATCAGATGAATATCAGAATCAAGGACTTGGTTCTATCATATTCCCCTATCTCATCAAGATTGCTAAAACAATTGGTAAGCAAAGGATGATCTTATGGGGAGGCGTTTTCTCTGATAATGAAAGAGCAATTTCATTCTATAAGAAAAAAGGATTTAAACCACTTGGATCATTTGTTAATCAAGATGACAAAGATTCCCTTGATATGATTATAGATATAGATTAAGACACATGATTTAATAGCTGATATCTATTCGCAAGAGCTAAGAAGGAATAGATGAATATCTCAGAATATGTAGTTAGAAAATATTTTACTTTTCTTTATCAAATACCATGAAAATATGTCTTGTAAATCTAGATATCGCACGGAAAAATAAAGAGAAAAATCTATCTTCTATGGAAGAACACATCCAAAAAATCAAAGATAGAGATGCCGATATAGATACCATCGTCTTTCCTGAGCTGGGATGTGTCGGATACGTACTCGATGAAACAGCAGATGAAGAGAGTGAAAATACCGAAGGATATTGCGTAAGAGAAACTCAAAGATTAGCAGCGAAATATACTGTTAATATCATTTCAGGGTTCTTAGAAAAAAATGCAAACGGCAAACCCTACAATACAGCATTTGCAGTAAACAAAAGTGGTGAATTAATCGGGAAATATAGAAAAAACCATTTATATTCAGAGTCAGAGGAAAAAAATTTATATTCCAAGGGAGAATGATTGCAGCTGTTTGACTTAGATGGATGGAAATGTGGCATGGCGCTATGCTTCGATATCCGCTTCCCGATTTTGTTTCAGACATTAGCCGACGCTGGTGCAGAAATTATATTTATTCCATCCAATTGGACCAAAGGGGAAAATAAATTTGAAATGCTAAAAGCATACACACAAGTAAGAGCAGCAGAGAATCAAGTATATTGTGCGACGGTAGATCGTTCTGGGAAAGATCCTTATTTCGAATATACAGGATCATGGATGCTCTCCGATCCAATCGGAACTGATGTATCTACAACGTATGAGACCATATATCATATAGGTGAAGTCAAAAAAGAAAGAATTGAAGAAATCAGAAAAAAATTACCATTAAAACCATCTTTCAAAGATTCGTATACCATGACTGATATATAAGAAAAAAGGCGAATACTCGCCCCTCTTAAACTATACACTCTACACTATAAACTATACACTCCGCCTTCGGCGGATTATTTATCATATTCCACTTCCAGCGATATTTTTTCTGGTATCAGTGCCTTTGGCACGATAATGTGCAAAATATTTTCTGGTGTCAATTTGCTATGAATCTTATCAAAATACACCTGTGGAGGTAAATCGATGACCTGACTAATTTCCCCTCGATAACAATCTTCCCTTAGAGGGATAAAATTATCTTTGACCTTGGGTTTATTTCTTTTTCAAGTAATCACTAATCTATAGTCCTTGATTGCAAGTTTAAGACTTGATTTATCTACTCATCCCAATGGGAGAATGATCACCAACTCTTGTGGTGATTCGTAAATGTCGTATGGAATACTTGGCACATCTTTTTCTCAATTCATTAGCTAGAACATTACAGTATAAAATTTGTAGATTGTTTTGATAACTTATAAATTTGAACATTTGTACATTGTTTTGGTAATTCGGAATAATGTGGTAATTTGTAAATTATTTTAATGTGGATTCTGATTAGCTTCCAAATCAATACCGATAATTCTCGACATCTGATTTCTTCTTTTTTCTGGCTTAGGGACTCGACGCAAAGTGACTTCTCCATATTGGATATCTCACTCTGTCAGGATAACAATATCTCAATTATTAAATATGCTATAGAGTAGTCATGTTTTTCTAATCGAAATAGTTTTGATGCTCTGAGAATTTATAGTAATGACATTTCTCCTAAAGATACCACCTTGATCATACATGATCATACAATTGGGCACGATAATAATAAAGTCAGAAATATAATCAATCAGCTTACCAAGGATAGGAAATGCAAAGACAATATCCATAAGAATGACTGCTATCAAAATATAGACAAATGGTGATGAACCAAATCGATTATACGACAACAGTAACAAGAGCAATGATACTAGCGCAACAACAAAAGTTGGGATAAACACCTTCAGCCATCGATACAGCCTACTTCTCGTAATGCAGAGGACATTGTCGGGCCCATATTCTCTTTGATATTCTTCATATTTTTTTCTTCTAAGCTTAGTATCAAAATTGGTAAATATCCTCATAACTTAGCGGTAAAAGATAAAATACATCCGTTAGAACGTCGAGAAATTAGGATAAAACCTGATATAGACCTTGCCTATAATATTATTAAATGGCACCTCAAAACTTGCTCCCTGATAGCAATCCAAACCAAAACAACAACGAGAATCTGTAGAAAATCATCTATTATCGCCCATGACAAAATATCAACCAGTATCTACGACAAATTTATCTATTCCACATCTACCGACAGTATCCACATCAGCAGAAAGATATTTAGATTCATCGAGCGTGGTACAATTTTTCTCATCATGATTTGAACAAATCATTACTCCATTACTCTGTATTTTAACTGTCTCTCATGGCAATCAAATGACTCTCTTGATATAGGGGATACTCTTGCCAGGAGGAACGAATACGATGACATCACCTCTCTGTAAATTACCAAATCTAGGAGTTACCTTATCTACTACGATAAAATCATTCTCCGCAAACGTGGGAGCCATACTTGCCCCTACCACGGTATATGGATTAGCGACGAAAAATCTCACGAACAAAACTATCCCTCACACAAAAACAAGGAATGAAATCATATCAAACAAATCAAAGAACAAATGATGAAATCTCTTTCTCCATACCATAATCACACACAACTAACCAAATAAAATCATTACAAAATATATAAACTTATACTATCAGTTTTTTTACTTACTACTCAATACTCACTACTAGATACTAAGTACTAGAAAGGAACATCCTCATCATCTGGCACATCGATTACTGGGCCATCAGCTACGAGATGATCTTCTTCTCCATCATGATTCTTAGGATCCAAGAAGATGAAATTGTCTACAATAATCTCAGTAGAAAACTTGTCAGCACCTTCGCTGTCTTGTCGTTTTCTTGTCCTGAGTCTACCTTCGATGTAGATTCTTTTTCCTTTGGTGAGATACTTCGTCAATACTTCAGCGCCCTTGCCATAAGCGACGCATCTGTGATACTCTGCATCTTCCAACACATTACCTTCCTTGTTCTTGAACTTCCTATTGGTAGCAACCGTGAAATTTACTACAGGAGTACCACTACTTTCGATAGTTTTAACCTGTAAGTTGTTTGTCGCTCTACCAATGATCATCACCTTATTCAAATCCATGGTTCTAGCAATTATTGTATAAAAGAGGGATGAACATATATCCATCAAATTGTATGTAAGTAATTTTCGCATAAAATCAATTGATTATTACAAATTTCACCAAAAATAAAAAAATCTGAATTGCATCAGATCTTAGTATATCTACCCAGAGGGGGACTTGAACCCCCACGTCCTTACGGACACCAGATTTTGAGTCTAGCATGTCTACCAATTCCATCATCTGGGCATAACAAAAAAATGTCTATTGACGAGAACATATTTACCTAAATAAGAACGAAAATCAATGAAATTTATTATTTTCTATCCCATTGAATATAAAGAGCAAATAATTATCATAACTACAGTTAATAAAACGTCAAACCTAATATTAAAACACCAGCAATTATGAAAAAAATTCTCATTCTGGTTTGCATAGTAGCGATATGTTATGCATGCAAACAAAAGCCAACTGCAGAAAAACTCACCACCCTCGCATGTGGTGAAAGTACTAAGATTACAGAGCAAGAGCTCTGTGATAAGTTAATCAACACGCCGGATGGCAATACTATCACTATCGGAGCAAAGACATACACTCTTTGCAAAGAACCACTAATTTTCGCCATTAAAGGTTCCATGATATATACCTTGGAAGCCAATAACCAAAAGTTGAAGGTGACATTAACTATCAACGAAGGGAACAGTCTTTGGTGTGGTTGGATTGAAAAAACATGCGACTAACTATTCGTCTGATTCAGATGGAAAAAATTACAGGACATGTGCTTGTAATTTTTTTCTTGTTTTCCTCACCATCTTCGCTACACTTACTCACAACTCGTTAACCCGCAAACCCGTTAACTCTTTAATTAATTTGAAATAATGAGAAACATTGTTTTAGTCTGAGCTTGATGAACATGAATGTCTGGAGTAGCATGAATGCTCCATGATTTATGATATACCAATATTGTCGCTATTGATGCTGTAGAAAGTCAGCTAACTCAGAAACTGGAAGCTAAGTGAATCAAGACCATTATCGGTCATGGAAAATATAAAGTGTTGCGATGAGATATTATCATATATTCAGCATCAGCATCAGAGAGCCCTGAAATCGCTGAAGCCAGAGCAGTAATGAAAGCGAAGAAACAACCGATGATCATCTTAAATTACTTCGAATTCTTATGAGAAATTTCCAAAAATTTTATCTCTGTCGGGATAGCAGGGACGAACGGGAAAAGTAGTACCACTGCCCTAGCGATTGCGACCGCCAAAAAGGTTCTGCCAGATTTTGGTTTGGGAATTCTGTGAGCGCTCGTACCAGATTTGGACAACAACAGTTATTACATCAACCCGAAATATAAGACAAAGATCAAAACGATTTTTGACTTTATGCTCAATCAAAAGAGATCTCACGAACTCCAACACGATGCATACCAACTCATCAAGAAATATTATTTCTTCGTAGAGGCATGTGAATACAAAAGACACTTCTTGCACTTGGATTTGGATTATGCCGTCATTACGAATATGGAGCTCGATCATACCGATTATTATAAGGATTTCGCCGACTATACTTCAGCATTTCAGCAATTTGCGAACAAGATAAAGAAGCAAATATTCATCCCAAAAGTTCCCAACATTCTACACTCTACACTATACACTCAGGGCTCCATCAAAGAGGTTAATATCAAAAAAATCCCTTTTAAACACGTTTGGTGAAAGCATAACGATATCAACGGCTCATTAGTTTTGGCTTTATTAAGAAAAATAGGAAAGAAGCCTCAATCGTTCTATTGTTCCAAACTTCTATCGTTCCATGGACTTCGAAGGAGAATGGAGCTACTTGGTAAAAACACAAACTGAGCAAAAATCTTTACTGACTACGGTCACATGGCATCGTCCATCACGATTGGGCTTCAGACTTTGAAAGAACAATTCCCCAAACAGAAACTTATCTGCATTTTCCAACCTCATCAGATAAATAGAGTCGTCTACTGATGGAAAGATTTCATCGCAAGCATGAAAGGATACGACGAAGTCGTCATCTACGACATCTACGCAGCGAGAGAAAATCTAGGAGAACTGGTGAAAAAGATCCCCGCTTTGAAAAATATAAAGAATCTGAAACAGTTATGAGATACCTTTGCACAAGCTTGCTGATGAGCATATATCGATAGTGAGAAAGAAATTATAGCGAAGATTAATGAAGCAAAAAAATGAGAAGTCGTAGTCGTCTATTCGGCTGGAGATATTGATTTCCTACTAAGAAAATATTTTAATAAATAATATATGCCTATGCAACGTAAGAAATTTCGAAATACACTCACGCAAATCGCATTACCGACATTTACCATAGTAAGTTATATCGTCATTGGACTAAAATATCCGGGACGATGACTCGTAGTCAATCTCGCCGCTCAGCCATTTCGATTCTATTCTTCATGGAAAGCATACAAGGAAGCGGGACAGATAGGCATGCTAATCACCACAGCGATTATCACAATAGTCCTTATTTTTGGAATTATAAATTACTGGGTAATATAAGATTATTTTCCTTTCTGATATAATCCTATTAATTCCGCTTGTGCAAGAATATTGCCCTGCATTTTTTCTCGTAATCACTCTGTGGTAAATCCAGATGACAAAATGAGCATTTCTTTGACTGCATACACTTTGAAAATATATCTATGCACACCATGTGGCGGACAAGGAGCTCATCGACCAAGTTCTCACCGAGAATTTTGCCCAGATGATCACTTATGGAAATCATGTTCTCCGATCTCCATTGTCTGTGCCTCGATAGGAATATTAGCCATCACCAAATGATATCGCGTCCCACCAGGAGCATCTGGATCATCTACGATGATAATCAGAGATTTCGCAGCGAGAGGAATCTCTTTGATCGTCAATGTTGGGAAATGTCAGATTCATTCACAGGTGTAGGTCTTGGGTAAATAACCACTATTTTCTCGATCAGCAAGTACACGCATGGATGTAGATAAAGAAGTAAAGGCCTGACATCACGTCAGAGGCATCGATACCGAAGGATTACCATGTTTAGTCCGTCATTGGTGTGTACATAATCGGGTATCTTCATCTCCGCTCAAGACTCTTATAGACAGGACCACGACAATGACGAGAAGGAAAACAGCTCAATTGATAAGTAAATTTCTTTTAAATTTCATAGACAAAGGAAAGGGATGAATACAAACAGTCTATTCGCTCTAATAAAAAAATCAAGCCATAAAATCGGACTTTAATTTTCATCGGGTTTCACTAAAATTCACATCAGACGAGCGCTAAGTTCTAAGCGCTAAGAGCTCCCATCTATTATCTTCTAATCACTAAACCACTATGCTACTCATTTGAGATATTCATATCAATGCTCGTTTCCAAGATAAAATCATCGAGCAACTAGACACATATGTACATCAACACGCTGATGAAAAACATATTATTTTCTGTGGAGATTTTGTGTATCATTTTTCCTATGATAGAAATGCATTATTAGCCCTCTATCATTTCTTTTTACAATTGTTACAAGAAGGGAAATATCTCTATATCCTGGCTGGTAATCATGACTGGCTTGGTAATTCATTTGTCTTTGAAGAAGCGAAGAAAGCCTTTGAGATCGTGAATAGTATCACGCACGACCAAGGCAAAATCTTTTTCATCACCCAAGCACAGACACACGACATCGAAGGTCAGAAAACCTTATTTTTGCCCTACACCATAGATGTAAAAAACATGGAAACCAAGAAAACAGAGTTACCAATAAATATCCAGTGAACAATAGATCTCCTTAGACAATCAACAAATAAGAATGAATTACTTTCTGCTGCAGTGAATGAATATATACGATCAGCAATTATGAACGAAAAAGATTTACTGGTAATCCATCACTATTATATCAACAATACAAAGTTCCCAGGGCAGAAGTCGAAGTTCAATTACAAGGATGTTGCACTCCACGAAGATATTTTGAAACAGACAAATATAAAACTAATATCCTGACATCTTCATCAGAGTTTTGCTCACGGTAACTACGTCTGTCTTGGCTCTGTACGATCGACTACCCCACTAGAAGCCAATCAAAACAAATTTTTGTTCAAGTATAAGGACAGAAATTTAGAGGCCACGCAAAGCGATATCAATCCATACATTATTGTCGAACAAGGAAGCTGAAGTTTTTCAGAAACAGATTTACAAGAAAAGATTAAAACTATTCTAGAAGAGAACAAAAAGAATCTTACCAGTGATTTTTGGAAAATAACCTTCATAGACAATCCAGCTGAACTGAAAAATATTTCCCTCTCTATCAAGACGGACGCCATTGATTATCAGAATATTGATGAATATATTAGTGCGGAGCTTCGCGTCCAGATTAAAGACATCAAGCTCAAGAAGGAGTCTATCGAGCTCAATGAACTCTTAGAAAATTTTGAAATCTCTGCTAAAAATCTTTCTAGCTGATTTGCGGATCGAAAAGATATTTTGAAATCATATCTCATGAAAAAACATGGCGATGAGTATGATAAGTATGAAAAGAAATTAAAGGAATTGAAATTACTCTAAACGTTTCTCCATTCCTCAATTTTCATTCCTCAACGTTCCTCCATCTTTTACCTAGATACCTATATACAATGGACATCATTAGAGCTCTCAACCGGCGCTACGCAACCAAGAAATTTGATGCGAAAAGAAAGCTAACAGCGAAGCAGATGACTACCATCAAAGAAATTTTGAGACTGACTCCAACTTCACTTGGATTGCAATGGATGAAATTTGTTATAATAAAAAATAAAAAAACCAGACAAGAATTATTTGCCTATTCCAAACAGCAACCACAAATTCTAGATTGTTCACACCTCGTAGTATTCACAGTACCGACCAAGATAAACGATAAGATGATCGATAATTTTCTAGCATTAATAAAAGAAACGAGAGGGACTGACAATATAGCATTACAAGATCGTAAAAAAAGGATCAAAGCTTTACTACAGAGATACAAAGACAACAATGAGATAGATGGACGACTAAAGCAACAGGCAAACATCGCATTAGGCAATTTGCTAACGGCATGTGCGGTACTCAAGATCGACACTTGTCCACTTGGAGCAATACAACCAGATATGTACGATAAGATACTCGGATTACAAAAAGAGTGACGAACGACAGTACTAGCTTGTGCACTCTGATATAGAGCAAAAGATGATGGCTATGCCAAAGTCAAAAAAGTCAGATGGCCAACAAAAAAATTATTTGAAGAATTATAATTTGCTAAACCACATAGCGAACCAATCCGTATCGTTGCCGGGAAGGCAGTAATGATTGCCACAGGGCAACAATAATTTTATTATAGTATTTTTAAACTTGTCTGCCGTGAGGGAGGGCTGGAAGACAGAATACGACTAAGCAAACCAACGGCCGAGCAACATGGCGGACTGCGAGGCCTAGACTTTTTTGATTACTTTTTGGGGCAATGCCAAAAAGTAATACCCCGTAGGGCAATTATATATCAAGCCAAGAATAAGTCCTAGCGAAGCGCCGAAAAAAATAAAAAAGATGAAAATCTTTCATCCTTCCATTTTTCCATCCTTCCATGTTTCAATATTAATACTCTTCTTCTTTCTCCAAATCTTTCTTATCTAGGTATTCTTTCACCACTTCACCAAGGGCTTCAGCAAGGATGGATATTTTTTCATCAGTCACTTCTATCTCTTCTCTCTGGATAGCTTGTTGAGTAGTAAACTGATCTTTGTATTTCAAAATTTTACTCATCTGCTTCTGAGGTCTACTAACATTCTCAAATGGATATTCTATCTCATGGTCTAACTTGATAAGAATGTCTCACTTTGAGAATACTTTGTCTCGGATACTATTGTGGACATAAGAAACAGTCTCTATGGTATCCCACGAGAAAAAATCCGTCTTGTAACGCAAAAGTCCATCTCGAGTAAACAACGTGATCCCCTCTCTAGACAATAATAAGGAATCCAGATATAAGTCAAAAAAATCTATAATATATTTGATAAACAATGCGATACCAAGCAATGCGAATATCCGAGGAAGAAATTCCCGTACGATATAATTAGCTAGCATCATATAGAGTCATCATAGTACCAGCAGATAAATCAATGTCTTGAGAAAGGAACGCAAAAAAACACTACCATTATGTCCTATGACATACAGCACATCATTTACGGTAACATACTTTTTGATAATCTGCTCTCTCAACATATATGATGGCCAGGGAAATAAACGGTTTTCCTCGATTTTTCACCATTTTCCTCGACTTTCCTCAAGGACCAGAAATTATATCAATAAGCAAACTGCTATTTCTTTTTCATTCCAGCCATTTTCTTCTCTTTTTCGAGATACTTCTCCATTCTACCCTTGATTACTTTCTTTATCACCTTATCTTTGTTGAATACAGGATGACATTGATAGCAAGTTTCTACTTTGATAGGTCCAGGAACAGTAGTATTGATCTTGAATGTAGCTCCACAGATACAAGAGACTTCTACATCCTGATAATAATTTCCATGAATTCATTTTTTCATTGTAAATAAGTAATATAAATTAAAACAATATGTTTCATAGATGGGAGAACTTAGCTCTTAGATGGGAGGCCGGTCTACAATCTACAATCTAAGTTCTATGTTAGCGAGTATACTTAGCATGTAATGATAGATGATCAAAGATCTCTGAGTCTTTAAACCAGTGTTTGATCTCAGCAGTTGCTTCTTCTACATTACCAGATGCATGGATAAGATTTGGCACTCCAATATCTTGACTGTCTGCATATCCAAATGACATATGGGCATAATCTCCTCTGATCGTACCAGGAGCTGCTGCCTTTGGCTCAGTAGTACCGACCATTTTGCGAACTATTTCGACAGCCTCTACCCCTTCTAGGACAATAGCAATTACAGGTCCAGTCATCATCATCTTCACCGTTACATCAAATGGCTTTTGTCCACGTCTAGAGATCATCTGTCCCAATGTCTCATAATGATGGAACAAGAAGTCTTTATCTGGACTAAGCATCTTCATACCAACGATATGTAATCCTACTCTTTCAAAGCGAGAAATAATTTCACCGGTAATACTGCGACTTACGCTATCTGGTTTCAAAACTACGAGTGTCTTCTGGATCATTTTCTTTACAATACAAAAAAAATAAAAAGATTTCGGCGTAGTCTTACTTTTTTGCCAGTCGTTTTCAAGCCAAATTACGACAATTTTTATGTTGAAAAGGTCACTACATTGTATATATTCATATAAATTCCACTCTAGGAAGAAATAATTTTATTATATAAACAAAGATGATGCTACAAAAAAAGGTATTGGGACTAGTCGTTTTAGCGAGCGTAGGGCTAATCATATTCAGCACAAATGCTGATGGCACCTGAAGTAATTCCAGCACAACAGGGAGCATCACGACAGGATCTTCACTGACTGGAGTCATAAATACTGGCACCAACACAACGGGTAGCACCACCACATGAACCGTTACGACGGGAACTGTGACCACATGAGGAACCAATACTGGGTGAATTTCGACTGGTCTTCTTCAATCAGGGACATTCCAGATTGTCATAGATCCTATAACCAAAAAAATAACTATCGTCTACGGAACGGGCACCACAAATATAGGAACAAACAGCACCTGAACAAATACCACAGGAGGACTTTCGACGGTACAGACGTGATGACTCTTGACGTGATCAGAGTTTCAACAAGCATTAAGTCGGATGTTTGCGAACGGCCTCACTAGATATAGTGACGAAACGGAATACAGACCAGACGATTTTCTTACCAGAGAGGAAGCGACCAAGATTATTGGACAGGCTTACACCGTATTGGGGTATGCACAGACAGAAAAAAATCAGAGTTGCACATTTGCAGACAGCACCACATTCGAACCAACATTAAGTGGCTTTATTCTGGATACATGCAAACGATGACTCTTCAAGGGAAGTAATGGTAAATTTATGCCAAAAAACAGCATCACTAGACCAGAAATAATGGCAGTATTGATTAGAATGTTTGAGGGCAAAACATCTCCTGAGAGCCAGAATCCTCGATGGGGCGATTATTATCTCAAAGCTCGAGCATTGGGACTCACCACAGTCAACAATCAGACTTTATTTGATAAACAGATCAGCAGAAGAGAAGTAGCGATATACATATATAGGCTAAAAAATATCGTTACCAATGATAGCTTAAGAACCTTTGCACTCAATAAGATAAGTCAGATAGAAAACACCACAGGGGGTACAATAGGTACAGGTGTCATTAGCGATTTCAGCGCACTAGCAAATTCTATTAGCGTAAGTAATGATCCAGAGCTACAAGAAGCCATCAGCTGGATGAATGACAATGGATTGACCAATGCAACTGGCGTAGCTGGATACAAACCATTCGAGATTCTCAATAGAGAACAAGCATCCAAGATATTATATCTTTTTGGTAGAACATTCAATTTCATCGTTGAAGTAAATAGTGCCTTACCTACAGAATGTATCTTCAAAGATATTAATGCGGCAGATGGATCACTGATGACCTATGTAGAGAAATCATGCCAAGCAAACATTATGAAATGATCCAATAGTTACTTCTTGCCAAAAGCAACAATGAATAAAGCACAATTCATTACCGCTATGGTAAGAATGTTTGAAGGCAAAAATCTAGATGAGACAGTAAATCCACGACGAACAAATTATTTCCAGACAGCACAAGATATGGGTATCGTATCGCCAGCCGATCTAGTAACATTCGAAAATTCTATCACAAGATATGAGGTAGCATTATTCCTCTATAGGTTTAAAGTAAAATATCAAATGGTACAGAATGTGAATGATACTGGAGTACAAAATGAAATCATTTCTACAGTACCATGAACGATAACGACTGGACTAAATAATATCAAAGAAGCGAAGGTATATGTCGATATGAACTTATTAGAAAACGGCAATTTCGAATTGTGATATATAGAAGTATTTGGCATAAGATACAAAATAGTAAGATCCAACACTGATAAATATTTCTCCAATAATTTCGTACGATACGGAGACATATACAGCCTAGATACAGATGGGAAAATAGGTACAGTCAGCTTTATTGTAAGCAATGGCTATGTAGTAGAATGAGCAATTAGATTACCAAACAACGAAAAATATCAAGTACTTCAGTTGAGTGAGACTAAGGCATATTATCAGATCAAAGAAATCAAATAGAATAGGGCGCAAATCGTCACGAATTGATACAAATAGTCACAAATTGATACAAAGAGTCACAAGGTTGTATCCAATGAGCAAACAAATCTAACAATTTGTAACCAGTTGAAACAACATTGTAACCACTTTGAAACAATAGATTTTATTTTTTTATACTTACCTTATGGCAATAAAAGCGACACAGACCAAATCTCACTGACGATCAGTACTCAAGATTTACTTTCTTCTTATGACATTAGTCGGCGTCATTGGTACGCTTATCACTATGGGAATATTACTCTATACCGTTGGCAAAAAAGTTATCATCACAAACGATGAATACATCATCGGAGAAAGATATTATGAAATTGATAGCTGTGCGACAAACGCGATACCAAAGCCAACTACAAGCAACCCAAATAATTATGTCCAGCCATCACCAACTCAAATAGAAAAGTGTAAGGCAGACAAGAAAGTAGAACTCATCCAAGGTAGAAAAGCAATGTTCAAAACTGATGTCTTAGGCGCTGCTATTCGAGCATTATTATTCTTGATCTTACTCGGTATTCATTATCCAAAATTTATGAGAGCGAATAAAAAAGATTAAAACAAGAATGCTCCCGGGTAAAGGCACATTGCATGTGCCTCCGAAGCTAAATCAATTTATTTCTAACACTACGCCGAATGGAAGTCAAAAAGATAAACACCGAAAAACTCTTGAATATAAGCCAAAACGGGAGACCAGACAGTTTTGAAGATTTTATTGGACAAGAACATATCAAGAAGATTGTCCAGACGGCAATCAGCAGTGGAAAGATCAGAAAGTGAAACATGGGCCACATGTTATTTTCCGGTCCCAGTGGATTTGGTAAGACGACGATGGCGATGATTATCTCCAAGCAGGGCAATGTAAACATCAAGGCCGTGACTGGATATGCCATTACCAAGCCTGCAGAGATTATCAGCATTTTAAATAATTTGGAAACTGGCGACATCCTCTTCATCGACGAAATCCATAGGCTCAAGCCAAATATCGAGGAAGTACTGTATATAGCAATGGAAGATTTTGTCATCGATATGGTCATGCCAGAGTGATGAAATGTGAGAATTCCGATCAATCCATTCACACTCATCGGCGCAACAACTAAAGCTGAATCGTTAAGTCAGCCAATGAAAAATAGATTTGTCTATCACTTCCATTTCATGGAATATACACAGGCCGAGAAAGAGACATTGATCAAAAAATATTTGAAACATTACGATATCAGCATAGATGAAAATCTCGTTAAAAAATTAGCAGAAAAGGTGTGATCAGTACCTAGAGAAATTCACAACCTCTGTATCAAGATTCGTGACTTCGTAATTACGCATAATGATTCAAAAAGTGTTGCCTCCTTTGCTAAAGGAGGTGGCCCGACAGGGACGGAGGATTTAAAACTGACCGAGAATCTACGGATTGAGTTTCTTCATCACAGTCAGATCGAAGAAGGTGGTATGACTCCCCTTCACGCCAAATATTTAGAAATCCTACGCGAAGCAGATAGACCAATGTGATCCAAAGCAATTGCAGTACAATTATGAATTAATGAAAAGGCAGTAGAAGAAGATGTCGAGCCATTATTATTGAAATTATGAAAGATTGAAAAATCATGATCAGGGAGAATTTTAGTTGAGTAAAAAGTTACATGAAAAAAATATTACTCATAGTGGCAATGACAGCAATCATCATTACCACTGGCTGTGACAGACATAATCCAAAAATAGATATCGATATTACCAGTGGAGACATAACTAGTGGCACAGACACAATCAGCATCGATTGACCAACAGCTGAACACAAGCGAACCTGAGTGGTATGTACAGATTCTGGAGACTGCACAAGCCAGGTAATCCACGTTACCTGATATTTCAAGACATACGAATCAAAAGATTTATGAATCACATTTTCCCTATACGCTTATGGAGATCAGATGGAAACAGCATATGACAATCATTTCAACATTATCATCAGGTCCGGAAATAGTGTACACATCATCAATAGCACTATCCCAGATGATCAAGGACAATGGATAGAAGTATTTGATAAAATACCTACAGAAACAGTAAAGGAATCAATACAAAGACAGTTTCTCTCGGGACAAGATACGAATTGTTTTGTTAGTATACTCACGGGGAATCCTTCTCCATTGCCTCAGCAGTTTGTCATTGACCATCCTGCCAGCAAAGACATGAAAAAACGATGCAAAGATGATGGACTATGTTACGCAGATAGATTTTGCGGTACGTACGCAATAGGTGGAAGCGTCCATTTCTTTATGGGGAACGATACAGGGACACACATATATTTCATAGAATGAGGACAAGACAATATCCCATGACGAGATGGTAATCCACGGTACTTTAATATGCTTTTACACTAATATTTTTTATCTTATTATTATACATTCAATGACTTCCTCTACTCCATTAGTTACCGTATCTACCTTCGCTGCACTGCTTGGGATTATCCTTATGGCCGGTGCTATCCGATGAGCGATACTTCTACGAAAAGATGCCAAGAAGCACAAGAAATTTGCTAAAGTGATTAGAATGATTTCAGCTATCGTACAACTATTAGCGATATTTGGATCAGTAGTAATTACGCTAGTAATATTCAGCAATACACAAAGTGTAGGTGCTCGATTTGGACGAGTAATGACATTTCTACTTTGCATCAGTATCCTCTCTATCGTGACAAGTATTCGATGAGCAATCTTACTCTTCGTTCAATCAGGAAGAGTAAAATGATTCGCTAAATGGATTAGAATCATCTGTGGAATCTTGATGATCATAGCACTATTTTCTTCTTTCGTCACTGGAGTTTAGATATGAGTAGTGAGACATCAGACATAAGAAAAAATCTCATATCTCAAATCTCATGTCTCAAATCTTTTATCCCTTATATTATACAATGCCACAAGTAGATCCAATTCTAGTACAACAAGCAATACCTTACGCTATTGGCGGAGGAATGATTGCACTTCTCGTAATCTTAGGAATTCGAGAAATGGTATGGAAAGCTATCGCTCTTTGGAAGGCCGGAACAAAAAAACAACTTGCCTGGTTCGTTTGCTTGTTTATCTTCAACACCGCAGGTATCCTTCCTATCCTCTACCTTATCTTCCGACAAAAGAAAGGCAAATAATGAATAAAGCAATAAAAGTTATTTATAATTAGCATTCCTGCATCTTTTTTTTGTAAGAATAATTATAAATGACTTATGCCGTCGTGATGGAATGGTAGACATGCATGTTTCAGGTACATGTGTCGCAAGACGTAGGGGTTCAAGTCCCCTCGACGGTAATCACAAAACACGTTAACTTTTAAACACGATAACCCTTTAACCACGAGCGCAGCGAGTATGCACTACAGGACTATCATAGCATCAGATATCCATGTCCCAAGCCCTGATAACAAAGGGAAGGAATTTTTGCAACGATTAAAAAATCAAACTTTCGAACAACTCATCCTCAATGGAGATATCATCGACGGATGGCACATAAAACTTTTTGGCGGACGAAAAAGAAGACACGCTAATCGGCTCAAGGACATCATTGAAATAGCTCAGGGACAATGAGTAAAGATAAAATATATTATTGGAAACCATGATATTGCACTTGATAGGACGGCTCCTCGACTAGAAAAAGAAGTAGATATTTTACCAGACATGATTTATACTACTGGCAAGAAAAAATATTACATTTGCCACGGGCACCAGTTTGATAAATTGGAAGGAAGATTTACTCGAAGATCCAAAATGACTTTCTTTGGAGGGACTTTCCTCTATCGATGCAACAGAGTGTACAACGAGATCAGAAAGAAATTTGGACTCAGAAGCCAATCGTTAGTAGCTCCGATCAAGCGATGGGTCAAGACACTAATGGTGGGATGAGCTCCATTATTTCGCAAAAAATTAATCAAAACATGTAAAGCTCAGAGAACACAAGGAATTATATGTGGACATTTGCACAAAGCAGAAAATAAGTATATAGGCAGATATCACTATCTCAACTCGTGAGACCGAATATATTCATGCACAGTATTAGTGGAGAATGAAAACGGGAAACGAGAAATTATAAATAACCGTTCGTAAATATTTTTAAAACATAAAAAATAGTGTCCCCATGGGGCTTATTTTGATGGAGGCAAAAAAAGATGCCCAGGGAAATTGAGTGATTCCAAAAAAGACAAAAAATCTTTTAAAGACATATTCAAATCTCCTATAGTTACACGGGCCGTAGGAGAGGCTTGCTCTTCTATATCAGCCAATAAAGTGTGATAATGAGGATAATACGAGACAATAGCGACATGTTCAATAAGTTTATCTACATCAATAATTCACGCACCTGCATCGAATCAAGTAAATTGTTGATATTCCTCTTCTGCATATCGATCACGATAATACTCGCCAAAAGACGACTTCAACTCATCGTGATAGAGTTCATCTTCTATCTGCGTGTAAGGATGTTTCACTCCATCTGACACTGGCTTAGAGATTTCATCCTGGGCATCCTTCATAAACAGCTTAATAGTAGCTTGAAGATTCTGCAACGACGATCTTACATAGGTTAGCATCTTGAGGTATTGCTCTACTGAAAATTGTGTCCCTATGTTGGTATTCACCACAAAACGTGGTAAATGTTTTTTCAAACCTTCACGTACTACTATGTCTTCTTGAACAGTATTATAGAGTCGGAATAACGTATGAATATCTTGAGCAAGGACAGATTTGCCACGCATATTATAGACTAATCATTTCTTTGCATTTCTCAAAGATCTGTATAGTTTACGATGTTTGGGAATAAAATCCGAGATAAGAAGATAGTACAAACCCTTTTGTCTCTTAGTCAGAGGATACTTCTTAGACTGAGTTTGGACAACAGCAGTATTCATAGTAGAAAGCACGGCTATTCACATCGCAAATAGATCAAAGGACTAAAACAGACGAAGTTGCATTATATCCTTCAGTATAACCTTGTCAAGAGTTCAGAGAATACAAAAAAATAGGCTCTGCAAGCCAATCTTTTTACATTACACCACCCGTATCTTATGTCTTATATCTCATGTCTATAATGTGACCGAACCACAGCTCGTCCCGTTAGACAACGGGATAGACCTACGTGGCGACCAGGAGTGAACCCCGCAGACTTGCAGGGCGGGCCTGGGTTTTCATTAACTATAGGACCGCACTTATTGTAGTTTTTTTATTGGAATGACCCGGAGTTGAACCGGGATTACAGTCTTCGCAGGACTGTGTCCTATCCATTGAACGATCACTCCTTATAACTTCTCTATAAGCTTCCCAAACGCAAAAACAATATCTTCATGCCATCTCTGTGCCATGAAATGAATCCCTACCGGCATATCTTCTCCATCATCATTGACCATTCACATTGGTACGGTCATTGCTGGACCTCAACAGATATTTGCTGATACGGTATAAAAATCTTCCAGATACATCTGGATAGGATCTGCAGATCTTTCCCCCATTTTCCATGCAACACTTGGTGTTGTTGGGCCAAGAATAAGATCATATTCTTCAAATATTTTATCAACATCTTCTATCATTTGCTCTCTAATCTTCTGAGCTCTTAAATAATATCATTCATAGTTAGCACTACTCAAGACGAAAGAACTTAGTAAAATCCTCCTCTTCGCTTCATCACCAAATCATTCAGATCTAATTTTTTGATAATACGATGCCAAATCTGCATGTCCCAAACTTTCATCCTGTAAACCAAATTTTATTCCATCAAATCTTGCAAGATTAGTACCAAGCTCCGCAGGCATGAGAGAATAATATAATGGGATACCATAGGACAACACTGGTAAACTCACTTCTTGCACATCACATCACAACGCACGAAGCTGTTCCACTTTTTGCAATAAGATTTCTTTGATACGAGGATCTAATCCTTCAGAGAATACTTCCTTCGGAAGAGCTATCTTAAATTTCTTGGGGTTTAATTTTCAATTTTCAATTTTCAATTTTCAATTAACGAAGTTATCCGCACGAGAATCACTTTGCGAATCTTTTTCATCAAATCCAGCAACTGCTTTCAATAATATCTCTGCATCCTCTACAGTTTTGGTAAACACACCTACCTGGTCGAGACTAGAAGCCATAGACTGTACACCATAACGTGATACCATTCAGTAAGTTGGTTTCATCCCTACGATACCACACAAGGCAGCCGGTTGACGTACACTACCAGAAGTATCTGTTCATAATGCTCCAAGACAACAGTCTGAAGCGACAGCCACGGCAGATCATCCACTAGATCATCCGGGGACACGACCCGTACCATAGCAGTTATAGGTGACGCCAAAATACGAAGTCTCTGTAGAAGAACCCATCGCGAATTCATCCATATTTGATTTACCAATCATCAATCATCCATTTTTTTCTAAATTGAGAAAACAGGTCGCGCTGTAGGGACTCACATAATTTTCCAACATCTTAGAGCCACAAGACGTGATATATCATTGGGTAAGAAAATTATCTTTGAGGGCTATCGGAGCGCCTTTGAGTGGACCTTGTTTTATCGTATCCAAATTTTTCTGAATATAGTCATCGTGAAACCTAATCATCATGTTGTACTTGCTATTCTCCTGTTTGGCTTTGTTGACGTAAAAATCCACCACAGTTTGTGGATCCAAAGTTCAAGCAGTGACACCATCAATATAAGCGCGTAAGGTAAGATGCATATAGTTTTTATTTGAGTAAATCTTTGATTAAATTCTGCGTATCACGGATATCTTTGGCTGAAAGTCAGTGTGACGATGAAGATACTGGCTTAGCGACAGGTTTTGTAGGAATATGCGAAGTGACTGGTTTCGTAGGGGCAATAGGAGGGACCGCAGTAACGACACCAGTACTTGCAATGATAGTAAGGTTACCTCCAGTAGAATCAATCGTTCATGTATTCAATAATGATGCAGGGAAAGTCCTAGTTCAGGAGCCAAGTAATCACATATATACTAGAATATTTTTCATAACAACAGATATATTAGAGATGATGCCAGTGGTTTCCACCATTCATGTAGTCACAACTCATGTATGTATAATGGCTCATGTATGGTCAGTTCAGGTAGTAACTACATCTCCAGTCACAACATGTTCCAATGTGCCAGAGTTGACCGAACCAGACAAAGTAACACCAAAAATATTTCTCGTAGTATCGAGAAGTCTATCAGCACCACTAGGATTGATGGAACGATAAATGAAGAACACAATCGCTAGCAGGATCAGAATAAGTATCATTCTTCTGATTGTCGTAGTCATCATAGGGACACAAAAGGTAAAGTACGGCAAGGGGACTTATAGAGATTTGCCCTGCAAAAACAAGATTAAGAAGAGTACAGAGGTATATACAACTTTTTGACATCTTGCATCTCTCCACAATTTCATTAATAAGAATAAAAATGTTTCATTCTACACCATCTACGCTATGTTCAAAGATATCGTACAAAATTCAATCAAGAAGATGAATGATGACAATAAAATCATAAGGTTAACATGGATTACCTCTTTTTTTCATTCTCTCATTGCCATACTATTGCTTATTATCAACGTCAACGGGCTTTTGGCAAGGCATTATGCCAATGGATTATATATCGGAAAAGTAGCAGAATATTTCGTGCAAACCGTAAGTGCCAATCATTTAATACCCATCACGATAAGTATCACTATATTTCTATTCCTCGCATATTCTATCATTTATCCAATAGGGCAATGAGCCATTATTCATTATCTCCATGATAAGAATAGCACCATGAAAGATGCGATGAAAAAATGAAGACAAGATTTTTTTCATATGTTCAAAGCAGGGATATTATCAGTCATCATGAACCCCATTATTTTGCTTCTTGTAGCGTTTAAAATCATCATAATAGACGGTAGATTTAGCTTGAGCATAGTAATACGATTAGCTATATGGTTTGTATGAATCACCATCATCAACAACCTCAAAGCATATACAAGATATTTCATTGTAATCGATCATATGCAACGGTATGACGCCATGAAAAGTAGTTTCCAGCTTACCATAAAAAACAGGAAAAATACAGGGAAATATATGAGCATCCAGACTGCACTACTCTTCAATTTCTCATTTAACCTCATACTCATGATAGGGATACCATTCCTGATTATCTACGGAGCGATAGCACGATGAGTCATCGAATATCGATTTGTGAAAGTAATCGTGTATCTCATTGTAGCGATTATGATATTATTTGGGTCATATATCAGTGCGATAATCAGAGCATTTTTCGTCTATTATCGGTATGAGATATACAATATCACCAGAAAAAACACTCCGAAATAACATATTATATAACTTTATAAGCAAAATGGGGTATCTTAGTGCAAATTAAGAGCCTTTTTTTATGCAAAAAATGGGCTTCTGGATATAATTGAATTGAGTTAAAAAATTAGAAAGTTAAAGGGTTAAAAAGTTAAAACGTTAATGAGTTATCTTTATGTATAAATGTAACCAATAAACTCATCAACCCGTTAACTCTTTAACTCGCGAACCTTTTAACCCACGAACTCGTTAACCCATTAACTCGAAAACACGTTAACAAACACCTTTATTTGATCAACAAAGACAATCCCATGAATCTCGATCAATGCGAACAAGCCCTTCAGACTCAATATGTGAAAGATCCAAACCAATTGGATAATATTTCGCAATTAACCAGTCTAGCACGAGGCAAAGATAAAACCATATGTTTTACCAAGATGTGAGGCACTGCACATATCAGACAGTTTTTGACTGATAGAAAATGATATGATGCATATAGAAAGACACAGCCAGTAGAGACTGCAACGGTAGCCGTCCAGCAGACGCAGCAAGCCACTAGTCGAATAGGCACATGATGGAACGCGGTAATGGGACAAAGCAACAGTATTTTTGGATATCTATGATTACTCGTCGCTGGCATCATTGGATTTTTTCTGCTCAAAAAACTACTCATATTGCTATATGATATTGTAAACGCACATAGAATTATTTATCTCAAAGTAGCATTACCAAGGAATGACAGCAAACAAGATCGCGAACAAGATAAAGAACTTGCCAAAGACATGAAAGAAAAAATATGACGTATGGCTCAGGTATTTCACAATATCCATAAGTTAGGAGAATTGAGCACACGGGATACCTTTATGAAAAGATTATTCTACAAACCAAAGACGACATTCATGCTCCATTACGAAGAATGAGTATTATACTTCATTGTCGGTATCTATCCAGAATATCAAAATATCGTAGAAAGTTCTATCTCTGCCCAGTATTCTGATTGTTCGATAGAAAGAGTACCTTCTCCACAGATATTCAGCAAGAAATATCGAAATATCATGCCACTTGTACCCAAGAAAGTGCAAGTGTATACGATTAAGACATTCAAACAACAACCTGATGACCCGATGAATAACGTCATAGATGCTATAGGAAAAATTTCTAGATACGACACAGCGACAATCATCATACCTATCAAACCATTAGGGAATCGATTCAATAGAAAGACACAGAGACGATCAGAGGGACTTTATAGGAATGACAAGAGATATACCGATGAGGGAAGTGTTTTTGTAAGTTTCTTGAAATATGTAAATCCATTTCATTTTATAAAGTTCTTAGTTTCAGGAGATACCAAGAAATGAGCCGAATATGAAAACGACAAATATAAAGAGTGAGGAAAGGATTTTGTCCGTATGGTCAAAGCCAAAGAAGATTATCTCAACGCAATGGGAGAGGAAGCGGGCTTGCCATTTTCACAGACAGGTATGTTGATCGCGACATCATCTGATAGCAAAGAAAAACTTGATGCGAATATCGATATTATTGTCAGTGCATTCAATGTCTATGGAGATGAATATGGGAATGAATTAGTTCCCACGAATGAAAGACATGACGTCTTTTGATTCTTCTATAAACCGATGTGGAAATTCGCTATCAAGTATAAACTTGATCACTTCTTCTTTAGAAAGAATATGTTTGGAGTAAATGAACTAAGTTCTATTTTTCACTTCCCTGACTATACCTACAACCGTTCACCGATTATTTCATGGATGCAATACAAGGTTTTACCAGCTCCGGATAATCTACCGATACTAAATGATCCGAATGGCTTCGTAATCGGATGAATACTGGCCGAATCATACAAGAAAGGAAAAGTCGAAGATATCTTGAGTGAATATGCATCACATCGGGCCGTAGCCGAGAAGCCATGAACCGCGACAGCAAAATGAAAAAAAGAATATGGATACAAACTCTATCATGATGGAATTTTACTTGGCGTAAATACGTATAGAAATACATTCAGCCCCGTCTATATGAAGAGAGAAGATAGGACCAGACATCATTACTGTATCGGAAAATCTGGTACCTGAAAATCTATCCTCTTGCAAACCCTTGCTAGACAAGACATCTGGAATGGCGATGGTATCTGTGTCATTGATCCACATGGAGATTTGGCTGAAGACATCCTTGCTTATATTCCCAAAGAGAGAGCGAAAGACCTCGTCTATTTCGATGCGGGAAATGAGGACAGACCAATGGGATTGAACCTCTATGAGATCAACACTTTGGATGAAGCAGACAAAGTCGTAAATGATGCGACGGAAATATTTTTGAAGATGTTTGGACCAGAAATCTTCTGACCTAGGTTACAGGAATATTTCAAATACGGAAGCCTAACTCTGCTCGAAGACTTCGAGGACAGACCGACCTTATTGGACATCGTCAGACTCTTCACGGACGAAGGATATAGAGAATACAAACTAAAAAAAGTAACGAATCCTGTCGTACAAAATTGGCGAGAGAGAACATTCAACGCTATGGGCCAAAGAGAAAAAGAAGAAATCATCCCTTACTTCTCAGCAAAATTCGTATCGTTCAATACCAATAGGATCATGAGAAATATTATCGGGCAAACGAAATCATGATTCAATTTTGATGATATCATGAACAATAGAAAAATTTTAATTATCAATCTGAGTAAAGGTAGAATCGGCGAACTAAATGCTGAGCTACTTGGTATGGTACTGGTTTCCAAGATCTACAACGGAGCGATGGCGAGAGCTAAGATACCAGAGAAAGAGAGAAAAGATTTCTACCTCTATGTAGATGAATTCCAAAACTTCATCTCGGGAACCTTTGCCGACATCTTATCCGAAGCGAGAAAATATAGACTCTCACTCATCATGGCGCATCAGTATATCGCACAGTTGGAATGAGGTGGAGGAAATAATATCGGTCAAGAAAAGTGAGGAAAGACAGATGTGAAAGCAGCGGTCTTCGGTAACGTGGGTACGATGCAATCATTTAAAGTCGGTGCACCCGATGCTGAGTTCCTCGAGAAAGAATATACACCACTCCTCTCTGCAGGCGACATCGTCGGTATCGCAAACTTCAAAGCGTATATTAAATTGAACATTGATAATTCAACAACTCGTCCATTTAGTATGGACACCATCTACACCCATGATTATCAGAATACAAAAATCGTGCCTATTTTGAAAGAATACTCAGCGAAAAAATATGGTAGAAAAAGAGAATTTGTCGACGCAGAAATCAATGCAAGACTTGGAGTCAATACCGTAGATGAAACCAAGCTACCTGATCCAAATGCTGTACCACCTAGCACTGTTGCTTCTTCTGCACCTACTCCTTCACCTTCTCCTGTAGAAGTGGTAGCTCCCGCCACACCGATAGAACCAACTCCGACAGCACCAGTGACAGAAGTAACGCCACCAGCAGCACCAGTCATCATGACAAAATAGTCTATTTTAAACCCAATCCACATAAGAATGAACGAATCTATGTACAGAGAAGCTTTGACAGAATTTACATCACTTCCTTTGGACGAAAAGAAGAAAAAACTTTTGGCATTGATTGAGAAGTTTGAGAATGCACATCCTATTTTCGAAGAGCTTAGCAAGGATTTACAGGCACCATGATATACAGACAATCAATATATCCAGATATATAAGATACTACTAAAAAGTACCTATGAGGTAGAACAAGAAGGACTAGCCATCGCCGTCCAAAGAATGGAGCAATTGCATAATTTTTTGGTGGAGTTGAAAGCTAAAGAAATAGAACAAAATAAAAAAGATGGAGATATAGACGCTCGACTAGATAAAGTTTTAGCCACCTTACAATAATCTACCATGAATATGGAAACTATTGAAAAACAGAAACTCATATCTGCGACTGAAAAGATAGATGAGAACATCAGCGATAAAAATTTCGCAACAAAAAAAGAGATAGGGGAAAAGGTAAGCGAGAAAATGAGTGGAGAAGACATATGGGAACGGCTACCGACGAATGTCATAAGTCACAAAACCCAAGAAATGTGCAAGAATAAAGACGATAATGTAGATAGTTATCTACACTATAGAAGACCTGATGATCCAAGACCACCATCTTTTGCATCAGCATAAAAAGGAGCAGATCGGATACTCATGCAAAACAAAAAATCCTACAACTCCACCTGAATAATTTCTCACTTCTTATATTTTGGATTTACTTCAACCTTAATATAATTTTCTGTCCAACCACTACCCTTTCATTCAACTAGAACTTTATGTGAAATTCATGTATTTTGCTTAAGGAAATCATTGGCTATTACATCGGCGATTTTTTTTAATATTTTTTCTCTACGTTTCTTCGTCATTTGGTCTACTTGATCTGGTAATAATGAAGCAGGAATCTTTTCTCATAAATGATGGTCAGAGAAGGGGAAAGAATGCACCTTATTGATTTTAAATATTTCAATTCATTTCAATGTTTCTTGAAATTCATCCTCTGTCTCGCCAGGGAATCAAATAATAATATCTGCTCACAAAGAAACAGGGACTGACCTCTTCAGTGAACGAAACTTCATCAACACATGGGCTAGCTCTTTGTACGTATAGTTTCTCTTCATACGCTGTAAGACACCATTTGAAAAACTTTGGATAGACAAATGAAAGTGTGGTAATATTCTTTCATCTTGAATGACTTTAAAGAACGCATCATCTAAATATTCTGGACCAAGCGAAGAAATCCTTATTCTTGGAATCGTTGTATTGTCCAAAATATAATGTAACAGATCTGCAAACTTTGATTCGTTTGCTTTCGTAGAATTACTACATCACCACGCAGCGATATTCACTCACGTGAGAACGATTTCCTTTCCTCAGCATTCCTCTATGTTCCTCACTTCCTCTACGATCTCTTCTTTGCCTCTCGAACTATGCTTACCTCTCTTCAGCACAGTTAAACAAAAACTACAATGATTATCACATCCATTTTGAATGATCACAAATCCCTTTGTATACACATTTGTCCTTCACTCTACACTCCCCACTCTACACTCTACACTCTCTTCAGGAGATTCCGGTAACAATGTGATAGCATCCGAAAACCTACGTAGATCCGGATACAATACGTAAAACTTTTCAGCCGCTATTTTATGTCCTCTTTGGAGCGTTCCGCAACCCGTCAGATACAGGTGATGACCGTCAGTCAATTTCTTCTTAGCGAGTTTGATCCATTTCTGCTTGGCTCTATCAGTCACTTCACAGGTTGTAATGAGAAATCACTTTTTAGCAAAATCATGGCTAGTGAAATAATTGAGCCATTGGTTGAGATAATATTTATTGAGCCTACAGCCAAAGATAGAATATTCCATTTTTAGAATTTAGAATTTAGAATTTATAATGTAGAATTATTTGTGTCACATTCCACATTCTACATTCTACATTTACAAAACATATTCCCATCATGGTTGCCATGCGTGTTGTTTTCTCCAATCAGAAGCAAACGCTTCTTCTCGAGTTTTATGTTGCAAAAGGACATCGAGGGATAATTGGGGTGCCTTATGTCAAACAATAGCGATATGTTTTCCATCGTAATTCTTTTTTACATCATCCAGAAAAGCTGCGATCCTTGTTTTCACATCCTCATAACTCTCTCCCTCAGGAAACCTCGTAGTAATGTTTGCCTCTTGTAAAGGTTCAACAATATCGGTAGGTTTACCATCATAGGTACCATAATTACATTCTCTCAGTCTACTATCCTGTATAATGCGAATATTATTTCCAAATGCCAATTCCGCTGAGTTGAAAGCTCTTTGCAAGTCAGAGCAAAAAACTACGTCAAAACGCGCAATATCTGTTTGTTGTGGCAGATCTTTAGCTTGTTGCACTCACACATCAGAAAGTGGTGCATCAGATCGTCCCGATGAAACATGGTTTTCGTTATCTATTGTAGTCCCATGGACGAAATAGGTAATTTTTACTGCCATTATTATAATAAAAAAACATAAAATTGAGACTTGACAGACCTGAGGGACTTGATGGACTTTAAAGACTATTACGCTCCATGACATTTCTTATATTTTTTCCCTGAGCCACATGGACAAGGATCATTTGGTCTTGGCTTATGCTTTACTGTAGTATCGACAACTTCTGGAGTACCGACACCCACATCATCATTACCGACCTCAAAAATTTCTACCCCATCATCACTACTAAATGTCGCTTTCTTGTCCGCGAAGATTTTTTCTGGATTCATATATTTGGGGAGATCAACTGGTTTTACTTGTTTGCTCACCTCTTGAAGCATTTTAAGCAATCATTCATCAGATTGCTCCCCCAGAGTAATAGTAGGAGCTTGCTGCTGTTGTATTTGTGTAAAATCTATACTGGCGATATAAGAGGTGACATCAACTTTTAGTCTATAGAGAAGATTTTGGAATTTATCATATGCTTCTGACTTATAAATAACTAATGGATCCAGCTGGGCATATCACATCAATCCTACCTTATCTCTAAGTTCCTCCATTTCATCTAAATGTTTGATCCATAACGTATCGATATGATACAAATAGACATCTCTATACATTTGATATAACTTCTCTTGATCGACTGATCATAATCTTAGTTCAAGTTCATGCGTAATATGCTGTATCAAAGCTTCGGGCAATCCCACATGTCACAAAGTAGCAAAAGATGCTATTTGATCATTAGGTAAATGCAATGCGAATTCCTTATCTACGATGGTAAGATATTCTTGTAATGGCTGATTAAGGGTCTGTGCCTCATGGATTTGACGTTGGATAATTTCGCTAATATTAGCCAGAATATCACCAGTCATTCGCTCGACAAATTTCGTCTTCAATATTTCATCATGCTCACTTTCCATAATTTCATCTCTCTTTCTATACACAGTTTGTCTCTGCTTATTGATGACACTATCATAATCAAACAGATGCTTCCTGATGCCAAAATGCCATCCTTCCATTTGCTTTTGTGCTCTAATAATCGCATTACTAAACTGTTTTTGAGTCAATTCCAATTCTTCCAAATCTTTTTTACCAAGCAGTAATGCTGCCATATTTTGGATTCTTTCTCATCACATTTTGCGCATAATCAAATCATCTAGGGCAACAAAGAAAACTGACACACCAGGGTCTCATTGTCTACCGGCACGTCCTCTGAGCTGATTATCGATTCTCCTGGATTCGTGTTTCTCTGTACCAAGGATAAACAGACCATAATGGAAATCTTTGACCAACACCGTCGTGAGAGAACCCTCACGTGGATACACAGTCAACTCCGCGAACCAATCAGTATTTTCTTTTTTCTTTCCATTAAACTTTATTTTAAATTTCATCTCATCATGGGTCACTCGACCTTTCTCTGCTTGTATCACCATCTCGTCCGTGATATGCCACTGACGTTTACAGCCATCCATAGTCATCTCAAATTCTGGCTGAGAAAATATTTTTACACTTACTCATATTCAGGATTCCTCTTTTCCTCCATTCCTCTTTTCCTCAACACTCTTTTTCATCCATGTAGCATAATTATCTGCCAACCTATCATTCAGTCCACTTTCAAGTTTGATATCCGTTCCCCTACCTGCCATATTCGTAGCGACGACAACACTTGCATACTTTCCTGCCTGAGAAATAATATGCGCCTCCTGTTCATGGAACTTTGCATTGAGGACATAATGGACAATATTGTCTTTTTCGAGGATATGAGAAACTTGTTCTGATGTAGAGATAGATGATGTACCTATCAAAATAGGTTGCCCCATCTCATGAGCAAATTTGATATATTGTTTTACAAATTTCCATTTTGCTTGTTGATTGAAATAGACTTTATCACGTCTATCGACTCTGATAGTAGGCTTATTAGTAGGAGCCTCCAAGACAGATAATTCATAGATTTTTTCAAATTCTTCTCCTTCTGTCAACGCAGTACCCGTCATTCCAGCAAGTTTTTTGTATTGTTTGAAAAAATTCTGATACGTAATAGTTGCTAGTGTCTTGGATTCTCTCTGGATGCGAACATTCTCTTTAGCTTCAATAGCCTGATGTAATCATTCAGAGAATCTTCTTCCTGGCATAGTACGACCAGTATGCTCATCTACGATAAGGACTTCTCCATCTTTGACGATATAATCCGTATCTCTCAGATACACTGCTTGTGCACGCAAGGCATTTTCGATATGATGAATCTCTTCATATCCCAGATCTCTATAGAGATTTTCCACGCTAAGAATACGTTCCAATTTTTCGATACCGACACCACTCAAAGCAGCAGTTTTAGTTTTTTCATCGATATAATAATCTCCATCTTCCTCTTGTTCATTTACTCTCTTTTGATCATTCATAATTTCATGTAACAATCATTTGGAGACTTTTTTCTTTGTCGTACAAGGGATCAATCCAGAAGCGATTTTTGCGTAGTGCAAATATTTCTCCGTAGCTTCGGCATTAGCCTCAGAGATAATCAATGGAGTTCTCGCCTCATCGATCAAGATACTATCAATTTCATCCACAATCGCATAATTCAATGGACGTCGAATGAGTGATCTCTCTTTCATAGATTTTACTAAATTGTCTCTCAGATAGTCAAACCCAAGTTCAGAGTTCTCTATATAGGTGATATCTTTACCATATTCTTCTCTCCTTTTCTGCAAAGGAACCTCTTTGACGACACACCCACAGCTTAGACCAAGTCGCTCATAGACACATCACATCCATTGAGCATCACGAGATGCTAAGTAGTCATTTACCGTCACGACATGTACTCCATTACCTGTCAAGGCATTGAGATATACGGGCATGACCGCAACCAACGTTTTACCTTCTCCCGTCTTCATCTCGGTAATAATCCCTCTATGAAGGATGATTCATCACAAGAGCTGGACATCATAAGGGACCATATTTCGTACCTGCTTTTCTCCTTTGACCTGTATCTCTTGACCAAGCATTCTCTTGCAGGCTTGTTTGACTACAGCAAAAGCTTCAGACAGAATATCGTCAAGGGTCTCCCCCTTAGTCAGTCTATCCTTAAATTCTACGGTTTTGGCTTTAATCTGATCGTCAGATAAAGGTTCATAAGAAGCATATCGCTCATTGATTTTGGCGACAGTAGGCCACAGTTTAGTAATCTGCTTCTTATTATAATCTCAGGTAATGAGCTTCAAAATTCATTCAAACATTTTTTTCAAAAGCATATAAAAGAAGACACCGAAAATTCCATATCCTTTGTTTTATCAAAGGTTGAAGAACTTTAACGTCGCTTTTATCCAGCCACAATTTAAAAAAACATTGCTGAATAAAAAATCCACAAAAGCGGATACATCTATATATAGGAAAATAGGGACAAAAAACAATGAAAAAGGGAAAGAAAGGTAAGTAAGAGAAAATACATTGATTTTGGAGAGAAAATAAGTAATTACTCCCATACAAAAAAAAGAAAAAAATGACAGTAACCGGACGAATCTTAGCTGGAATGAGCTTGGTCTTTTTACTCTGGTTTTCTCCAAAGCACACCAAAATGGTAAAAAAGGAGAACTTGATAACATTAGTTATCGAGCCAGAACCAAAAAAAGAGGAACCGAGAGGATCTCAGACGCCACCATGAATAAATCAGAAACCATTGGTGAAGAGATCCATCAGAATCCCAAAGAAACCAATGATTAAAAGAAATTATTAACCATGAAAGGCCGCCATATTTGGAAGGGCTTTTTCATTTTGAGAAAACTATTTTTTAGCTTTAGAGGATTTAGTTCATTTACTCACTCATTTTGCAATATCTCAACATTTCAACATCTCAATTGTAGTTCACTTGCCTCTCTGCAACAATCGCATCCATTTTTTTTCTCTCTTTAAGAAATCTATATGTCACGTGTAGACAATTTTCACACCATACGTTGATGTTTGCAATTTCATTCATTGAAACAATGCTTCGATTTTCTCTAACTTATGAAATCTAATTTTCTTGAAATTGAAAAATTTACTAATGGTATTTTGATAATTAAAATAGCCATAATTAAATGGGATAACTGTATCGACTAGTGCATCTTTGAAATATCTCAGATCAAATTTGATTACCTTGTTGACCATCATATCAGAGAATGAAAGCTGAGTAAGGAAATATTTTCGGAGCGGAACTTCTTTGACTCGATAATCAAATGGTGCATGAAACTTTCTGATTACCTTTTGGGTCTCGGACAACGTATATGTTTTTTCCAAAGTTTTCAAAAATTGCTGACCAACTTCTATGTCTGCATAGTCCCCCACGACACCAATTTTCCCCACGTGCGAATACGCGAAACATTCTTTCATTACATACTCTTGAAACAATGGAAGTAATTTTCAATTTTCAATTTTCAATTTTCAATTCAATGAAGCTAATTCATACACAGGTGGTAATACGAGAAAAGAGACTCATTCCTTCATCAGGTAGTCAATTCATGACTGGACATTCAGCAAAGATTCTTCAAACGTTTGGTCACCATAAAACTGATGCGATTGATCGTAATACAAAATATATTCATGATCATATTTCGTCAAGAATTTGAATAAGGTCAGCATATCATTGCTAGAAGTGACTATTCAGATTTTCATGAAATTTCCTGTTTGAAATAAATATATGCATTAAATAAGGGGATAAGCTCGTCAAATGTCTGTGTCGTCGCCATCTTATCGATTACTTGGAGTTGCCCAGAAAGAAGCGACATATATCTCTGTGTAGTAGGAGCAACTATACCAGTCAAGCTTGAGAGTTTGAAGAGTGATTGTTTGAGTTGATTCTTGTATGGAGCAATCTTGGGAAGAAAAAATTCGAGAGACTTTTTGAGTAAATTAGACTCAAAAGATTTCATACTGGCAATAATATTGAGCCTTATGACCTGCAATTTATCGATCTCTGTAAGTTTCTCCTTCTTTACCTGTTGTCGATAGTCTACATCTTGTCCATTGGTGATATATCATTGAAGGGTATAGAGATCTCTAGCATTTTTTCTCATGATTTGTTCGATATAATAGATATATGATTTACATTTTCATCCGGGTGTTGCACTCAGAGAAATCTGGATATTTTGATTACTGACACGGCAAAAAAGGCTGGCTTCCATATATCAGAATCCGGTAGACGGCAACAAAGCTAACACGACAATACATGTAATAATCACTTTTTTCATATATGAGATAATATCGAAAGATAAACTAATTGCAATCTTAGGACTTAGTGAACAGAACTTAGACGGTAGACCTGTTTGCTAACCACCAACTGTAAACTATCAACTCCAAGCTATTTAAGCATTCTTTTAATCCCTAGCCAGAAATAACTATCCGGATATTTACCAGTTTTGATACCATAATCCAATTCTACCAAACCACGATAAAACACTTTCATATCATCGTAGACTGATTGCAAATGACCTATAGCTTTGAGACTCTTGGAAATTTGCCATGGTCCAGCTCATAGGCGAGAAGCCAATTCAGCAGCGTTCGTAACCCCCGATTGATACAGATCGACAATGAATAATGATAATTTCAATGATCGGTACAGCATACCAGCAAATTTATTTCGATCTTCACCATCTGCTTTGACTTTATCAATAATCTCAACTGACGTCTTCTTGTGAGTGAAAATATTTTCTAGCAACGTAAAAGCATCAGTCTCGACCATACCAAAGACAACCTTATCAATCAGTGCCTGATCTATCTGAGTAAGAGTATGTGCTTCACATCGGATTTTCAATTTTTCACATTCAAATCGCAGACGATACAGATCAGCACCCACCTTGATCAAAAAATATTCAACCACATCATTGGGTATATAGATGCCAGACAATTGTGAGATAATAAATTCTTTGAGCTCACGCTCCTTATATTGTTTAAATTCTTTGACTGTTGTATTCCTTTCCAGAAATTTAAAGAGTTTTAATCTCTTATCAGGTTTTGGACTGACGAATACAAGCAAGGTTTCCTCAGGGATTTTGCCTTCTCTACGAAGAAAATCATCCAAAAAGGTCTCTATCGGTATCTTTTTTTCTTGAGACAATTTCGCTGTCGCATCCAATGGAATCCCATTAAGGACAACCATCTTTTTGGTAACAAATAATCCCCCACCGTAGATTGCCTGTTTGAGAATCCCGAGATCAAAATTTTCTACATCAAAGGGGAATACACTATCCTGACCGTACTTAAGTACAAAATTTTCTTTTCGACGAAAAAGCTCCTTATCTAGTAAGAATTGCTCTTCTCCGGTAAATAGAAACACATTATTCAGCATAAGTCATAACAAAAGATAAGAGTCTATATCTATTGGTGCAAGAAAGGTAACTATTCGACCATAAAATTCAATGACAATACAAACCTGCTTGGACTATAAACAAACAATCCGTTTCGTGGCCGGGAAGGCAGTAATGATTGCCACAGGGCAAGAATAATCTTATAGTGTACAGGAATACATTGTCTGCCGTGAGGCAGGACTGCAAAGACTACGTCGACTAAGCAAGCCACGGCCGAGCCAACGTGTGTGCCGGTGAGGCCTCGACCTTTTTGTCTTGTCCTTCGCGAAGTCGAAGGGTACTTTTTGGGTCAAGCCAAAAAGTAAAAGCAAATACAGCAAGAAAAAAATATACAAACTACACGTTGAGAAAAGACAAGCAATCATTACAAGCACGTACGTGATTTATTCCTCAGCAAAAAATATATGTTGCAAGAAATCAACAAGCTCCTAGCATATCCCGTCATCCGACTTATTCGCCTTTATCAAAGGACACTATCTCCAGATAAGTGATTACCATCATTTCGACTGAAAGGAAGGATATGTATGCATACACCACATTGTAGCAAATATTCTATTCTCGTACTCAAAAGATATGGATTTTGGCCCGGAATTTGGTATGCTAGTGACAGAGTTTTACATTGTACAGGGTGAATGAAAAAAACATATGACCCAGATCACTATAAAGTCGTATTCTGCTCATCAGCACCTATTGGTGTCCCATTTTTACAATGACTAGAACAAGATAAAAGATTTGAGGTAGTAGGCGTCGTGACCCAATGTGATAAACCAGCAGGTAGATGAATGGATATGTGTGAATGTATTATAAAAACTGAAGCAAAAAAGTCTCATGTCTCACGTCTCGTGTCTCAAGTCTGAGATTTCATCCAATCTCCTGATAGACTCAATCCCGATAAATCCGACGAATGACGTGCTTTTGCAGAATGGTTACAGAAAAAAAATCCTGATTTTCTCGTCGTAATAGCATATGGGAAAATTATTCCACAGAGTATCTTAGACATTCCCACCATTGCACCTATTAACGTCCATGGATCTTTATTACCCGAATACCGTGGCGCATCACCTATACAATCGTGCCTACTCCATGACGATAAAGAGACATGAGTGACTATCATGAAAATGGACGCAGGGATGGATACAGGAGATATGATTGATAAACTTGGATTTAAGATAGGATTTGATTGGACCAGTAAAAATATTATAGAAAGAATGCAACAATATGGTCCCAAGTTTCTGAATGATACACTACGAAAATTTGGTAAGAAAATGCTGGGAGCCGTACCACAGAACGAAAACAAGGCAACGTATTGTAGCAAAATAGAAAAAGAATCCTGACATATTAATCCACGGGAAGATAGTCTTCACAGCATATATTGCAAATATCGTGCGTATGCCCAATGGCCAAAAGTCTATTTCACCAACAACGGGAAAAGAGTTATCATAGAAGAGATGCAACTCGAAGAAGGATTATATACACATCACAAAAATACTCCGCTCATTCATGGGAATAATACTATAAACGAGGCAGTAGAACACCTTATGCTCAAGCCAGAAGGCAAGAAGCCCATGAGCCGAAAAGAATTTGCCAATGGGTATCTCAAATAAAGTTTTATATGCTATACAGATACAATGGAAGTAAATGATGTGAAAGATTGAGCACAAAGCAGAAAGCTCTGCGAATGAAGAATTTTCTCCAAATTGCCAGACGCGATTAGCATCGCATTTCTATGAAACAAAACATTAGCCCAAGATCCAAAAGAGATTTCGACTCCAGAAGAGTTAGCGAAACAATGCACTAACTGCCCAGAAAGATGAACATGCGAAAAGACAACAAGAGCGAGAATCAAAGCAATCTTGATGGAGCTTACACCAGCACCTATTACATAGTAAAAAAGCAAAAGATGCAAACATATAGTCCTAGTATTGAAGCTCACTAACGGTAACTAATTTTCTATTGAAATCAGTTCACTTATGCATATAAAGGGAGCGTCGCATCGACGCTTTATTTTCTATCACCCAAACAAATGCTATTCGATTTTCAAGCGTTCATAGCAGAACTCAGAGAAAAAGCTGATAAGAAGCAGATAGTAGAAAAATACGAGACACTTTTTGGCCCTGTCGAAGGTGGAGTCCAAGACCAGATTTGGTACACAGAATATTTGTCCAAATTTTCTCCATTGCCTTACGCAGTACCAGAAGAGCTGAAAAACGACTTTGATCGAGACCTTCTCCAGCAATTAGTTACAGGATCATTTAGTAGTGATTACGAGCTCAAGAAGGAAGAAGGAAAAAAAGATAAGGAGCTCTACATCGCTGTCAAAAGTGGTGATCAAAGCGTAGTAAAAACTGTATCTGAATTACGATCATTCCAGATATTGAGACTGTACGAAATCTACATAGAAGAACAGATGAATCTCCATGCACTCAAAGCTGAAGATGAAAATGAGAAGAATGCTATCGAGCAAGAAAGAGAAATGAGGATCAAAAGATGGAAAGCCGTACAAGATACTATCGACAGAGAAGAAGTCGCAGGCAAAGCCAAGAAGGAACAAGAATCCAAGCTTGGTGATTTAATGGGTAAATTGTAATAACAAACATATTTTCATTAGTAAAAAATCCGCATTCGCGGATTTTTTTTAATAAACCACTTCACTCCCGGGAGTAAAATTATATTAAGTAGCCCATTGACTGCGATTATTCACTTTCACTCCCGGGAGTAAATTATTTATAATTCAAATATCCATTAAGTAAGAAATCTGGTATCGGTTGTTGATATATTGCTTCTAGTCATAACTGTTGCTGATCATATGCTCATCGGCTCTTGAGATAGTACTGCTGCGTGGGCAAAGCAACTTTACTCGTCAGACAGAAGGACACTAGAGCATCAGATGAATTGGAAATCATAAAGACAAATCTATAGGGAGCTAAATCAGGGAGACTTAGACTAGCAAATCATAATGATTGCAACGACTCAAAAGCATTAAGAAAGGTGGAGATATCAGTCCTAATATCTCAGGTCTGGAAAAATATGCCATTATCTGCTAGATTATCTCCAGACAAAATCAACAAACCAAATGTCACATCACTAGCACTAGATCAAGATAAGTGCACTTCTAGATCACGCAAAGCAGGATACAGATTTTGATACTTTGTCACTGAAGAAAAATTATTCGCTAAATCCTGCTGGGTAATGTCTTTGTACGCTGGGATAACTAAGGATGCTCACTTAGCCAAAACAAAAGGATACTGACACACCATCACGGAATCTTCTCCTGTAGGATCTGCTCGAAATTGCTGTGACAAATAGGTGGACGTTCACGAAAGGACAAGTTGCATCATACAAGGAGTATTTCTTCCCGCACACAAGAAATTCTGAGACATAAAACCAGAGTCTGTAAAGGTTTGTTCAAATCCGACACCACGATGTCCAAGTTCACTTAGTCAAAGTTCTACACCAGCCTTAGCGAGATAATATGATTGGTAGGAGTTGAAAATCGTAGCTGATTGTTTCATCATACTCTGGACAAAATTCATTGCCAAGACTCCCAAGAGCGATGACGCTAGAAGGACAAAGATGACTAATATACTAATGTTTCACTTGGGCTTCATATAAGGCAATCAAACAATAAATGAAATGAGTGGAGAGTGGAGAGTGTAGAGTGTAGAGTGTAAAGCGTAGAGTGTAAAGTGTAGAGTGTAAAGTGTAGAGTGTAAAGTGTAAAGTGTAAAGTGTAGAGTGTAAAGTGTAGAGTGTAAAGTGTAAAGTGTAGAGTGTAGAGTGTAGAGTGTAAAGTGTAGAGTGTAAAGTGTAAAGTGTAGAGTGTAAAGTGTAGAGTGTAAAGTGTAGAGCAACTATAAACTATACACTATAAACTACAAACTATAAACTATAAATTTTTTTCTAGAAAAAAAGTTGCAAGGGAATATGTACATGATTAAACCACTGCTTACCGTAATTGATACTATATGCATCCACAAGCATTCGAAATCATGGCTTATGAATACAATGGAGATAATCATTCTGATCACAAGATGCAGATCATCATAGATAAGATTCCTGTGAAGCAAAAGGAATAATCTTGAATATCAAATTACGCAACACGACTTTATGTGGATCTGTAAGCTGAATCATCGTCGATCATGATAGCATAGCGAGAGAACAGTCACCACTCAAGACAAGATTTCAAGAAAGTGGAACAGCTCCACATGCTCATGTCAGAAAGAATGAAACTGTCCCATCTTTTCCCTGCAAATGTAATTGATCTACAATACCATTAGTAAGAGATAATTTAGTGTATTGAGTAAAATCGATAGCGTTATTATCAGCAAAATTTTGAATAATTTGAGACAAATGAAGCACTTCTTGATGGACATTTCTCGTCTGTTGCACACGAAACGTCATTTCAGAAATTCGTATATACGTTCTCAATAAAATTACTGACAAAATACCTATGATTGCTATCACAATCACGAGCTCTATCAACGTAAATCATCTTTTTATCACTTGCATACATTAATGAGAAATAAAACACAACTATATAATCCATGGCTTGGAGCTAGGAGTTGGCAGGTACTAAGTTCTCCCGATTATTTCATTATTGTTTTCAAATCATACTTTCAAGTACAATTTCCCCTGTCGTGGTTCCTTTGATAAACAAAACATGTGATTCTACCTTGAGTATATCAGATATCGGAAGTAATTTTTCTCAGTCTTGTACAGCTTTAAATAAGATATATCTACCAAAAGCTGTCCCATCTCACGTTCATTCTTGATTACCCGGTCCGTATCGTGAAAACTCTTTTCCTCCGATATTTCACGTCATTGCAGACAGTCTAAATGCTTTGAAATTATTAGTAAAGTTTCATGGTAATGATTTTGACTCGGCGATGAAATAGCCTGTCAGTACAAATCAGAGATTCAAAACATGGGTATCATCAGCTCCAGAAGAAAAGTATCGAGCACACGCCTTATCAGCTTCGACCTGGTCACCCACTTGCATATCTCCTAGATTTTGATCAGTCAACAAACAATTTCGTGGTAATCATTTCTGCAGATTAGCATCTCTAATATTATAGACTAGTTCTAATCATTCTTTTGCCAAAAAAGTAGCAACGGTCCTCGTCCCCGTCTTATCCATAGAAACTAGATTTTGTGTCACCAAACGCAAGACAGCCAACACTCCAATAGAAAAAACAGCAATGGCTATCATTATTTCTATAAAAGTGAACGCTCTTACTTTTTTCATATCCATCATACGATATAAACTATTCCGTTATCTGTTATCCCATTTTACCCAAAGCCCATTTTACTCAGTTTACTCTACTCACAAGCTATCTCAATGAGTTTACAAGTATCTGTAACAATTTGAAAGCAATACGTTTTATTCCCATTCACTTCCAAAGCAAAAGACATTCATGTTCATTCCTTCGACGTGCATCCCATATGATACGGAGTCAGAAACAAAGTGGATGGTCAGACGATATTTTTTATTTGCATATCCTGCGTATCGGAGAATAATTGGACTGCCCCACTACCATCATAGGTAGCTACAATACCACTACCAAACGTCAGCGTCAATGTCGTGTAACGATATTGCTGATGATAACTTGACGCAAGGTTTTGTGATTGCACTTCTGAATAAGTATCGACAAATTTGTCCTTCAACGATTGTGCCTTGAGATCAGTAATACGATTGGACCCAAACTTCATCGTCACACCCATCAAAATGCCGATGATGACAAGCACAAGTACCATCTCTATGAGAGTGAAAGCTTTTTTCATATAGCAGAAGGGAATAAAGACAGCATATATGTAGCAATTGTAGACAGACTTTCAACAAGAAAAAAAAATACTACTCACCAAGAATAGTATTTCATTAAGGTAATTATGATTTAATTAGCAATCGCTTCAAATAAGGCCTCTGTAATTCCGCCATTTGAATTTCGTAGAACGACATTAGCTCATGTATTTCCATGCTCCATAAAAGCCGTAGAAGAAAGATTATCCGCATCTATAGTTCGGGGTTGTTTTAAGGTCATAGCTCAGGCAATTTCTACCTTCGTAACCTTTCCAAAATAAGGAACTTTAGTATATCAATTTTTATTCCCATCAATCACCTTTCATTGTTCGTCAATTTCTATGTTTTTATTAACTTCTTGTACAATACCTCATGGCCTAAAGAGTTTCCTTACGGTTCATTTCATGGGAAGTATTTCAAAAATAAATACAATCTTTTATATATATTCAGACAAAAAAGTCAACTAAAGAAAGTCTTGCATTTAAATTTTTTCTGAGTATACTATACCTATACCTATGGTTAGGGTTAGTTCGATCACCAAAAGAAACAAGTGCAATGAAGTTTGTTTTGGATGGGAGAACAATACCGACGATTTGTCCTTCGTACCTCAGGATAAAAGAAACTGTCAGCACAAGCAAAGCAAAGTGATTACAGATTTCGAAAACAGTCGGTAATGAAACTTTTAATTTATAATACATCATCATGACAGAAGAGAAAAAAACAAAGTGTGGTTGCGGAACCAAGAAAACCTGCGATTGTAAAGAATGTAATTGCGACTGCAAATGCTGCGAATGAGGAAAATGCACCTGCGAAGAGGAATGCAAATGCTGCTGCGATTGCAAATAATTTTTGATATATAATAAAAAAGTTAACAATCAGTGATACAAGATCACGAATCATTAACTCCTGTACAAAAACTATACCTAACCGTAGGCAAAAAGCAAGTTTTATTTTTTATCATACATTATGCTCGGAACCAATCAAAAAGACATCGCTCTCGCCATCAAAAAAGCATCTGGAGTCATCAAAAAGATCGAAAAAATGGTCGAAGATGACATCTATTGTGCTGATATTGCACAGCAGATCAATGCAGCTATTGGCTTATTGAAGAATGCAAACAATAGACTTCTAGAAAACCACATCAAATGCTGCGGAGCCAAGAAGCTCCTTTCCAAAGACAAAAAAGAAGTCGATACCTTTGTCAAAGAATTAATCAGAGTACGAGATGTTTCTACTAGAAAATAATTTTATTCGTAACGGACACAATGGAACAGAAAAAAAAATCTCACAGAATATTCATCCCGTTTTATCTCGCCATGATGGCCGTCTTTATTTACACGGCTGTACATCAAATAATGATAGGACATCGGGTCGGCATGATTGCCATGAATGATTTTATGGGTGTGCGATTTCTGCTTTTTGGAGTATTGAAACTTCTAGATCTAGAATGATTTGTCACTACATTTATGCAATATGATATCGTCGCTAAAAAACGAAAACCATACGGCTATCTTTTCCCATTCCTAGAAATCTTACTAGGAATCGCATATTTGCGAGACAAGCAAATGCACTATTGGCTAACGATAAACGTTGCAACTGTCCTATTAGTTTGAATCACCGGTATAGGCATCTGGTATGCATTAAAAGCAAAGAAAGATATAGACTGTGTCTGTATGGGGACCAAATTTCCCTTACCAATGAGCATAATTAATCTTATAGAAAATATTGCCATGTGAGCAATGGCAGTGATTATGTTATTTCGAATGGGAAGTGTAACATTGGGAAGTGCGATGCAAACAATAAGTACTACTTCCACACAGACAATTGTTTCCAGCGGAGCAAATTGTCATTAATATAAAGGTAAAGCTTAAAACAAGAAAATAGATTGACATATTTTGGTAAATAGATATATTATTGTATCATTTATCAATCATACATGTATGCTATTAAAAAGCTTTAATGATATTAATAATCAATACATAGAAGAAATACATAATGCTCGACAATGAAGAGTATCTTTTATAAAAAATCAAATATATGATTGTATAAAAAATCTTATAGAAGACAACGAAGCATTAGTATATGCCATATGAAGCGATGGGAGAAAAGAAAACATGGAGAGAATGTCACCATGAGAACTCTTATTGATAACCAAAACAGACGATTCTATAAGAGCTAACAAACTCATGAACTGTTTGAAAAGTGAGCTACATCAATCAAACAAAAATACAACAATGAAGATATTAAGTTATATGGAAGTACAATGACCTAGATACAATAACATATTCTACTATCCAAGAGCGTTTGATGAACAGCATCGCGTATTCTTTCCAACACGTTTTTTGGATAGTCATATGTTGTTTTGAGAAGAACAGAATAATAAAGAACGTAAAGATGCATATATGAGAGACTTAGCAAAAGTTTCTAAGTGAGATAAAAGGGAATGGAAGCAAAGAGTCCGTCTACACGAAAATATTAGCGAAAGATGAGAGAATACATGGAAAAAAGAAGTACAAACACATTTTTGAGAAGATGGCATATGTTATGACAAAAATGTCGGCATAGAACGCGGTATAAAACTTTGACCGCTCAGATATTTACAATACAACATCATGAAAAAGATTATGGGACAAAAAAATTTAGAGATGTTTGATATTTTTGGAAAATCCACAAAAGAAAAATTGGATATAATGAGCGAAGCCAATATGTTATGATCTATAAGTGAAGAGGAACTGAAGTTTATAAATCAGGCCTATTATTATTTCTTACACATACACCATGCAGCACAGACTGATTTCGTCAAAAAGAGAACTCCTATAGAGTATAAGTTTGCATCTAACACAGAAAAAAATGAATTCTTTGATGTGTTACATGAGTTTAATAAACTTATCAAAAACAATTTTTACTAAGAGTAGAAAGGAATTATTTTTTCTTAGAACAAAGACCGATCAAGGTAATGATAACGATAAGCGTATACATAGTAAATCCATAGAGACATACTGGGATACCAAGCAAATGTCAGCAACCACCTACCGCACAAGATTTTCTGATAATTTCACTATACGACAAAAATCCAGCAAACGACATACCAGCCAGAGCAATGATCAAAACAATTCTCAGTGCAACAATTTTTTTCATAAGAACAATATACAAAGTAAAATTATAAAATAGGTAATGAGCTATAGAGAAAAATCAAGCAGAAAAAAAGAGAAATCTTCATTTCTCCATTTCTCAATATTTCCATTTCTCAATATTACAATCCAGCTCCTTGCATAATTTGCAGAATCAATCAGAAGATTCCGAGGGCAATGACCACGATAATTCAGCCGACGAAAATAAGCATAATAGGCTCTATAACCTTGGCTAAACGGTTGATCAAATTATTCAAATCTGATTCATACATATGCAATACATTGTCCAATGAATTGGAGAGATTGGCAGTCTGTTCTCAGACTTTGATCATGACAGAAACATCAGAAGGAATGAGATCTACTTCATCTTTTAAACTATTGTAGATCGAATCACCTTTGTTCAACCCTTCTAAGACACGTTGTATCATGCTTTGATATGCAGGGATTCCTAGAATATCTCTGAGTAGTTGGAATGTCTGGATATAACTCAGGCCAGAGCTTAATAATAACTTCATATATCTACACCACCTCACGAGATAGAAGTACCTAGTCATCTTCCCAACCAATGGGATACTCAACAAGATTTTGAACCAGCTTTTTTTTCCTGCTTCGGTAGAGAAAAACACACCTCAGACCAGTGAAAGACCGACAACAGCACCAAGGACAATCTGCCAATTATGTTGGAAAAATAGTGAAATATCTCTCAGCATCTGAGTAACAAAAGGTAACTTGATGCCAGCGAAACTATCTGCGATAGAAAAAATATTTGGCAAGACAAGAAGGAATAAAGCAAATACGGCGACAATAGCGACGATGATAAGCATCGCTGGATAGATCAAGGCACCAATATATTTATCCTTAATTTCTTTGGTATAGACATATTCTTGAGCCAAAGATTGCAATACTTGTGGTAAGTTACCAGAGGCTTCACCAGCCTTGATAATACTATAATCTCCTGCATCAAAATAATCCGGCAATCTATTGAGCGCATAAGACAAACTTTTTCACTGATGGAGAAAAGCAGAAACGGTCTTCGCTATTTCTTTGATTGCATAGTTGGTAGAGGTAGAACTGATCAATTCCATCGCATCAGTGAAGGACACTCCTCCACCAAGCAAATAGGCAAGTTCTTTGAAAAACAAAATTTTATCTTTGGTGCCAAAGCTTCACTTATCAATCGATTGCAAAGTAGATACGATGATACCATCGATTGGGCCTACTTTATATACATCCTGATCTTGGCCTTCTTGCATGGACTTGCTAAAACAAATAAATAGATATATCGCGGATTGATTGTTTTCACATCGTAACACATGGTAACACATAGTAACATATTTTCAATTAGCGTTGCTTACAATATGTTACATCCGAAGGATACATTACGTTCGCCTTGGCGAATATGTTACATTTAGTTCGTGTAATAATACGCATTCAAATCAATCTCCACACTTTGCTGAGTCGCATAGTTCGCAATATCGTAAGCTACTTTGTCTATCTTGTATAAGACACGATACGCAGGATCTGGAAGGATTTTGGTCTCCACATTATCTAAGAAGGAAAGTAAGCTATCTTTATTATCAAATTTGATAGTGAGCTGGAGAGGGACAAACCAGAGATTGTCCATAAACTGTTTGGATTCACCGATAGCAATTTTATTGATCGTACCATTTCTACTACCATCATTGTCCTTGAGTAAATATTCATTAATATTGGTGAGAAGTATCTTTTCATTAATGACCATTTTGGGATCGGTCAAATTATTGAGCTGGATATATGATCTAGCAAAGCCAAAATTATTCCTGATAGATTCATCTATTTCTTTACATCAGACTCTATCATTGAGACAAGAAACTATAGTCGCTTGCTGGCTCTCCATCTTGGAAATCAAGGTCTTGTCAGCATCCATCTTGAGCTTATTGGTAGCGAAACTATTCACCTTGAGATTTGTAGACTGCAGCTCACCTCTTATGGACTGAAAAGCGTCCCAAGCTGGCAAGAGAATATAATTACCAAATACAATGACGAGCACGAGCATAATCAAAAAATACACTCTATATCTGATACTTACCACTCTCGATGTCGTAATCAACACCTGACTATCATTAGCCAAAAGTGCTTCCTTTGCATCAGGAGCTCTTTGTTCGCCCAGTAATCTGGTAATGATCTGATCATTATTTTGTGGTTCCATTATCGACAATGTTAGCTTCTAAAACGAATGAAAAATATCCAGCATCGCCTACTCTATCATAGGTCTGGACACGAATATCTTGGATGAAATCTAGCTGAGAGAATCTATCAAAAAGTGACGTAGCTCCATCTGTAGTAGTATACAGCACTTTGAGATTGGATACTTTACCTTTGAGACTGATCTTGTCCAAACTCACTTTAAAATCAGAGAGTACGATACTATCATTCCCATTTGATTGAACGCCTTTGATATCCTCTAGCATAGCAATCACCTGACTAATATGCTCAGACCAAGGAGTGTTGGATTGTTGAGTCTCCAACAACTTAACTGCCTGAAGTTTGTTGTATCAGGTCAACGACTTGTAAGACTCGACGATCTGGTTTTGTCCAGACAACACGACTTCTTGATCAGAGATCTTTTGGTGAACGAAAAATCCATATACCTTGAAAAACAGAAATCATAACAAGGATAAGATAAAAAGCACCAAAGCAATTTGGAAATATAGTTTTCGTCTAGAATGAAATCAACTTGCCATTGCGGATCAACTAAAGAATAAAAGAACATTGATACTAACGGATTGAATACACATCGTTGAGTAATGGATAGTAATGTACTTCGTGTAATGAAGTAGCAATGAATTGTGCAATACATTACAACACATTACGATACATTACAACACATTACAATTCTCTCATACGATTCTTATTCAATTATATACGAGAATCCGATTTAATGCAAATTCTAAAGCTCCTTTTTCCAAAAAGGCTTGACATAGGACAATAAATGTATATCCAAAGGATGATAACAAAAAAATATTAACCCAAAAATCTATAGCAACAATGAGAAATTATGACAATCTGCTCAAAGAGCAGCAGAAAAAAGGATGGAAAGCCATCAACATTATGACAGCTATAGCTATCATAATAGAGATAATTACAGCAGGATGCTTTATAGCTATCTTGCAGAAGGAAAACTCCCTAATTCCATACCTTTGTTTAATAGCTATCATGGTCATGACGGTGGTTTTATTCGTCATAATGACGAATTCTGTCAGAAGAGGAATCAAAAAAAGCCAAGAAAAATTCATCTCCCAGGTCATCGGAAAAGACTTGGTGACGGCACTTCAAAAAGCGGAATGTTATACACCAAACGAACGCCTGTTGTTACAGGCACTAACCCATTTCAAGTGGAACACTTCACTGGATGTGGTGTACTTAAGCTTCGATGGTGAGTTGTATTGTACGCTTCCCATAGCATGCAAAGGAGAAAAAGCCACATTCGTAAAATCCATTATGTGGAGCGAAAGTAATCCCAATTTCGTTTTCAATCTCACGAATGGCGGAATAAAACTTTTCCCTCGCCCCTAACTAAGACATTAAGACCGTTATCTACGGCAGAACTTCTCACACTTAACCAGTGGCGAGATTTTCTTTTTATAAAAAATTTCCTTCACCCTCAACTGGGCGACCTCAGAGAATACAAACAACCAATACTATCATTAAGATTCCGGCCGCAATGCTTAACCACCGCAGTTCTGCGGGGCGGGCGCCGGAATGACAGCAATAAGGTCGCCGTCAACTTTCAACTCCCGCAGTTCTGCGGAATCAACCTTATATTCAAGCCAATTCCAGCTCTGCTCAGTAAAGTTCAGCCATCTTTTTCAATACTTCACCAACCTTGTATCTAGGATCTTGCTGATTCGCATAGTACCACTTATGTGGATCGATCCGAATAATCTTTTGTAAATCATGAAAATCTTGGAATATCTCTGCGTAGGTACACAAAATGACTGATTTCATCCCCTTCTTGATCTCCCATCGATGTTCTGCCTTTTGCTTCTCCGTCTGACTCGCGAGTAATGTCACCGTTCAAGGCAACTCCGTACTCTGCACTCTACACTCTACACTCGAATTCGTCATCGTTCGTAAATCTGGAAAAACCACCAATGTTTGTCATTTTTTCGCCAAAGTAAATCAGCTAAGTGTATTTTGTTCCAACGTTTTTTTATTTTCCTCGACGTTCCTCGATGTTCCTCAATTCTTTCCAATTTTTGATTCTCTTTCAAGAAGCTTATTCAGTTCATCAGTAATAAAGTGTTTCACCACTGACTTGTAAGTAGTATAATAGGTCTCTACCATCCAATGAAGCAATTGCATCGCCTGTTTGGAGAGAAATTTGGCATACACAATAGTAGTCGGAGCTCTCGATACGATGACAGCATTGAAATACAGCTCTTCAAAGGACATTTTCTCTCATAATACCAGATACATTTCCTCTCAGATTTTGATCAAATCTCACATTTGAGGTCATTTTTTCTTGGATTTCGATTTTTCTTCTCTTCACGAAAATTCCAAAGGCAACCTAAACACCTTATCAAATCAGCCAAATTTCGTAAAAGAATAGATATACATAGAACGGAATTTAAAATTTAGAATTTAAAATTTAGAATTGCTAGAAGTATAAAAAAAAGGTCGACAAATACAAGAATCACAAAGAAAGAATTTTGGAGCGACGTCGCAACACCATGTCTGAGCTAACAGAATACCGTGAATAATAATAAATACACAAGTCGAGCGGGAACCCGCCGTAGGTGGGGGCGAGACAAATGGACTACCAACATTAGAAATAAGAAACAAAGATAACTAGACTGTAACATAAATTCTGCGAGTCTGTTGCGACTTGATTTTTTGCTTACTTTTGTATCAAGACAAAAGTAAGGCCAAGCGCAGCGGTGGGATTAGAAAGCGACAAAACATCAGGAAAAACTGTTAAATAAGGTAAAAGGATATAATGGCATGAAACAGCAATAAAAACTTGCTTTCTATTAGAAAATATGTATAATATTAATTGACGACAATGTCAACACATACAAATGTATCTCTTTTGTATCATAATATACAACAAAAACATGGGTAATCCAATAGAAAAAATGGGATGAAAGCTGGTATCCAGCTCAGCACAAACGACAGCGACCACCTCTGGAATGGTTTTTTTTCAAATCAAACCTTTCAAGGATAATGACCGTACTATCGGCCACTGGGATACGCTTAGCAAAAATCTCATCTCACTCAAAAGGAAGAAAATCGTCTTTATGGTCAGCTGAAATGCATCAGATATCAAGATGTACGTCGGCATACCCAAAAGATTCAAAGCATATTTCACGAATGCCTTTTTCGCAAGTTATCCTACGTCAGATATTATTGATGTCACTCCAATCAAAATACCAGAGAATAGAGAACATATCCGCTTTTCACGAAGAGGAAAATTTTTGACGAAAGAAGAATTTACAAGAGATGGAACCTATATGGATCCTATGAGTGCCTTATTTGCACTCTTCACGACAATAGATCAAGAGAGTAGATTGGACCTCTATTTCACCTATAGTTTCAAACATCCACGGACATTAGCATATGTATTCAAACTCCTCTGGGGCACAAGAAAAGGCAAATCAGACCTAGATGCCGAGCCAAAAAAAGAAGAGAAACCAGAAATTTTTGCATCCTTCTCCTTCAAAATTTTTAGTAAAGATCCTTATCTGACACAACAACTCAAGCAGAATATTAGATCAGCATATGCTCCATTTATCTCAAATGGCAAAGTGAGGATCTGGAAAGCAAAGAAATATTATGGACTGACTCATGCACAGGCAGATAATTTTTTCCA
>CAZDFH010000003.1:85000-149949 GCA_964504915.1 uncultured Candidatus Peribacteria bacterium | reverse complement strand
ATCTTTGTATATCGTGCCTCTATCTACAGATGCGAGGACACTACTATGACTTCACATGTATTGGATAGTAATTTCATCAGATTCATAGAGTGTATCTAGCGTAGCATTACTTCTACTAGGGAAAAAGAAATCAGTATTGTCTATAGCATTAAATGCGCCTGTAGTACTTCGTGAAGAAGTGAGTCCAAGCTTATCAATAGCTTTGACTCTTCGATAGAAATATCCAGTGACCTCAGTAAAATCGCTTGGTGCAAGTGAAGAACCAGTAGTCAGAATGGTATCAGTATCGATGATATCTAAGAAGCTATCATCTGCGGAGATTTCATATAAGTAACCAGAAATGCCAGCTCAGGTATCTATGCCACCTGTCCATTCCAGTGATACGAAGAATAATTCTTCTTCATCAATAGGATAAATCGGTGTTGGTCTGGTAGGTGCCGTGCGATCTATGTTGACAGCATAGCGAGAAATAAGAGGAATCTGGTAGCCACTAAATGTGGTATAGGCACAGAAATATTTTCCATTGAGTGTTTCGTTGGTCAGCGTGATAGCTCCAGAATAGTTTGTTGTCCCGCCAGAATTACAATCGGTAGCAGTACTGACAAACTTATACACGAGGGGAGACGTATTTCCAGACACGGAGACGCTAATCGTATCGCTAAATACGGCGCCAGAAGAAACGTCGTCTGTGAAGTTTAGGGTAGGCATATTCGGATCTATATTGAGTGCTCTATTGGAGAGACTATATTTGCCGATAGTATTGGTATCCTCTCCATAAATACAGAGATATTTCCCATTGTAGGTATTGGATCATATACTGAGAGAAGTAGTATAATTAGTCATGGAAGCAGTATTGTTACATTGAGAGCCAGTAGTGACAAAGGCATATTTCGTATTGGCTGTGTATGTTTGCCCAAGAGTAATCGTATCAAATGCTACAGGTCAGGTCTCTACATCGTTACTCAATCGAAGATCAGAGACATGGAGTGAACTTGCTGAGAGGAGCGTGCTAATATTATTTCATCCATCTTTTGCATAGGCACAAATATATTGTCCATTATACGTATGATTATTGATAGTAAATGCTCATGTATAGGTCTGCAAAGTAGAAGTTGTCATGCCTGTGTTACAAGCACCAGTAGTGCTGACAAACATATATCCGCTCATGACCGTAGTGCCAGAAAAATTAATCTCTATGCTATCAGATCGATAGCCTACGGGAGAAACATCATCGACAAAACTAATACTAGGAGCATCTGTATCGGCCTTGGTAGTGACCGTGAAACTGCCAGAACCAGATCCGATATATACTACTCCAGTACTAGGAGTCAGATATTGTGAGCTACTTTCTATCATGGCTTGTACTTGATTGCCGAGATAGACTGTTCCAGTGGAACCAGAACTTACCAGGCTTCCACCAGAGTATACTGCAATCCGTCCTGTAGAGATCTGAGCAAGCACACCCGTTTCGATCATATCGATCGTGACAGTGCTTCAGGTATATATGTTGAGATCTATTCAGGTAAGCGTGAGGAAAGCAAACGATCCAGTACCAGGCAACTCTAATGGTCATCTCGTGGTCAATGTAGCTATGACGGATATACTACCCAGCGTGACAGTTCATGTGACCACGCCATTAAATCAGGTCGCACTAAATAATGCTACCTGCACAGCATCGCCATTCACGACAGTTCAAGAGAGTCATGAAGGAACATGATTGATCAGAAGATAGCCAGTCACATAAGCTTGCAGACTAAGATTGATTGCTACTGGTGTATTGATTACTTGTGCAGTATAGACTGCACTGGTCTGCCATGTATGAGGATCAGCACCGCTAAATAAGAATCATAAATTCTCTGGAGCAGTGTCCCAGATAGCAAAGATCTCAGCGATATATTTCCCGGAATCATATTGAGCTCCGATTTGTTGCAAAGCATTTCCACTCGTATACGACACAGGGACTGCTTGTTTGTAAATATGTGGTCAGAAAAGATAACTAATATTGTAGGATAATCCACTAAACGTAGTAGTATCCCATCAAGTGAATAGGCAGTTGCTACCTGTATCCAAGAGATATATGGATGTTCCAGAAAGATTTGGATTGGTCACATAGCTACAATCCATGATGCCAGCTCATGTACTCAAAGTACCTCACAAAAATTCTGGTGTTGCATTGCCGGCGCTGAGATTGGCATCACCACCATTCGTGCCATCCATATTCGCACCATTATCAAACAGAGTAAATGCCCCCTGGTACATATTACCTAGAGAACCAAATTCCAGCTTGATACCTGTGGTATTGTTATAGATCTGTACATCATTCAACATATTCCCAGAAGAATTTTTCAATCGAAGACCATACTCACTATTATTGTAGATCATGACTCTATTGATGACATTCTGTTTGGTCGTCAGATCACCGTATACTCCTATAGCATTATTGTATGATTGGAAATTATTCATCGCGTTTCTATGTGAACCGTTGGCAAACCATATTCCATATCAAGAGTTGTTGTAGGTCTGCGTATTGTTGATGACGTTGTGATGTGATACAAGATAGAGATATATTCCAGCTCCTTCATTGTTATACGTCTGTGTATTGATGATAGTATTGTGATGAGAGTTGATACCAAAAGAGATTCCATACTCTCAGAAATTGTAAGATTGTACCTGATTGATCGTCGTATTGTTACTCGCACCATCAAAGAAGACGCCGATATCAGCATCGCCATTGGTACTTCCATTATTATTGAAATAGCGTCCATCGAGTTTGAGATTGTCCAAGATAATATTACGTTTGCCATCTGCATAGAGCAAATAGCGATCAGCATTATTCTGCTTATCAATGACCGTAGTATCAGTCCCTACTACCGCAATACAGTTTCCATCAAAGACAAATCATGTGCCCAGAGGACTCTGGAGTTTATACTCTCCACCGGTAAGGAGATAAATAGTATGATCTTGGAATGCAAATCCTGTAGCAAAACTTCATGAATTCAAATATTGGATCTGAAATGCACCGAGAGAACATCCATTGATATCCCAGTTCTGCGTATAGAGAGATCATGATCAGAAATATTGATTGATGAGTGACATGTCGCTTGTATTTACTATCGGATCTAGCTCAGCGATATATTCCGTCGTATCATAATCAGATGTCTCATGTCCATAAGACGTGATGCTCGTCGTAGTATAAGCTACTGGTTGTGTCTGCTGAAGAATATATAATCAGAATATATACCTCAGCGGTCTGCTTGCGACACTAAATGGTTGCACTCCACGTAAGGCACTTCGACTACTACCACTCAACATATGATTGCCGAGACCATTCGTTGGGTTGGTAACCCAATCATAATCCAAGCCAGGAGTAGTTGTGTCAATAGTGGTAGCCGCACTTCGTGAGAGTCCTATAGGAGAGCCAGCAGAGAAGATAACATCCCCAGATCCTCAGGTAAAGATTGTATTGCCAAATACTTTGGCAGTGCCATACAGATTGAGTACGCCTGTCGATAAATCTATTCACTGTCCATTGTTGTAGAGAGAAATATTGTTCGCATAGATCTGTCACGTCGTCGTGAGAGGGACGATACTGATTCATGTGAACGCATTATTGTATGCGATACTATTGTGGATCAAAATTTCTTCTGCTGATGAAATAGTGATACCATGATTATCATTATTGAAAAATTGCGAATTATTGATCGAGTTGTAAAGCGAGTTGTTGCCTAGGAAAATACCATCCATACCATTATTGTACGATAGGACATTATTGATGCTAGCATAGGTAGTATCATACATTCTGATACCCATCTGTGCATTGTCATAAAATTGACTATGCGAAAGTGCGAGATGTGAAACATCATAGATATTGATCCCATAGTTCGTATTATTATATCATTGCACATTGTGAATGCTTACGTTGTGTGATGCAGTAATGTAAAATGATAGGTTGCCACCGTTACTTACTTTCACATTATCCAGAATGACTTCATGGACACCATTGCTAATAATATTTTTACTCGCATTCCCATTGATATATACATCACCACGTCCTATCAGAGCAGTACAATTGCCCATAGTGATATCAGTAGTGAGGGAATAAACGCCTGAGTTGAGGAGATAGATAGTATTGTTACTCAATGTTCCTCCCTGATAAGTAGAAGAAAGAGAGACGACACTGGTAGGGATACAGCTTCATGTCCAGGTATTCGTATAACTCGTGGATCATGGAGTTCCATCACCAAAGAGTGAATAAATAATATTTCCTGTATTTGGGCTTTGATTCCAGAAATCTTGATTGAGAAAATTACTCCACTGCCAGCTAGCTTGTGCATGATTAGTCGCTATTCGTGTCAGACTACCGAGCAAGAAAAGTCAGGTCACGATAGGCAAAATCAACCTACGAACCCTATGGCTCCAGCCATTTCACATTCTCTTGTTTTCTTCCTGTAAAGTGCTACAATTCATATGCTTGAGGGGAAAGTATAAAGTCATTACAATTATACTCCAAACTGCCAAAATTTGCAAAAAAACCCACCTCATAGTAGGGCAGTATCCAAATAATTGACTTGACTTATAGATAGAAATATATATAAGTGTGTTGTGAAAAGAAATCGAAAGGTATAGAGAAAGAAATAATGGAAAATAAATTTTTATCTCATCATGATAAAGATGAAAAAAGAACAGATCATCGAGACAATGCAACAAAGTGAGATAAAATCTTATCTCAAGCAACAGGGTATTAGTAAGATATCTCTATTTGGGTCTTATGCCACAGACCAAGCAAAGAAAAATAGTGATATAGATTTTCTATTTGAAGAAAAAAAAGGTAATATACTGAGCTTATTCCAATTAGCACAAGTTATCTGATTTCTTAAAACTCTCTTCAAAAAAAATGTAGATATGGTAGAAAAAAAATATTTGGATGTGAAAATCAGGAAAAGCATTTTAGCCCATAAGATAGACATCATCTAATGATTCTGGAATCACAGAGATTGGAAATATATCTTCAGCGAGTATTGGAATCTATCCAAAAGATAGAAACATATACTCATAAAATGAGCTGGGAAAAATTTGAATGATCTCCGATCGTTGTAGATGCTTGTCTGATGCAGTTGATTCATATCTGAGAAACAGCGAACAAAATCAATAAGAAATATCCCAAGTTTGATAAGATACCACATACATTGGTGGTTGGATTAAGAAACTTCATAGCACACGATTATATAGGAGTAAGAAGGATCAGGATATGGAAGACTATACAGACCGATCTCCCAGTACTAAAGAAGGATATAAATGATTATATAAAATGACTTAGCTAATCAATAATTGCCTTGGAGATGAATACTAAGTAAGTACTCCGACAATGTAACAATGTAACAATGTAACAATCTTACACTGTAACACTGTGACATTGTACCAATACCACAATGTGACGCTCTTTAACATCTATAGATAAATAAAAAGCCAAGATAACCGTCTCTTGACGAGTACATACTATATTCGTCATACGACGAACCAAGCACTAGCTGAAGTGCTTCTAGATAAATTCAGCAAAATGAAAACAAAAATATTAATTAACCCAAATCTAATAAATTTACCTTTATGAAAACAAAATCATTTTTCGCTTCCGCCATCATCATGATGGCGATGATCGCAATCTTCTCTCTGGCGAAAGTCGGAACCGCCTACGGGCAGACAACTGACACACTGTACATCGACAGTATGGTGATCCACAACCAGTATGTATATGAATATTGTCCCCCAATTACGTCAGTCATCGTATATTCATCATCCAGTCACCCTAACGATTGGTGGCAATCGCCTAGCGGTGCCTATAACAATGGACAGGCAATAGACTCTGCAATAACGACCCAGGCAAATCAGGGGTCATGGACATATTGGGGCAATGGATTAACGGTACCATACCAGGTATGGTATTTAACACCAGTATCCAGCCCAAATTTCCCTGATACTATACACCGTTGTGGGTGGTTTTCCCAGCAGTTAGATGCCGGGAATCCGAATAACAGATGTAAGTATCAGTGGAACACTGGAGATACAACGCAAACAATTGATGTAAGTGCACCAGGTACATATATTGTAAAGGTGATGAATCATTGTTCTACCATTTGGGATACTGTAGTGGTTGCAGTAAGCAACTCAAATAAACCCAACCTTGGTCCGGACCTGAAGCTCTGCCAAGGAACCAGCTACGTTTTGGATCCTGGGACTGGATTCATTTCTTATCAATGGAATCCTGCTTCTGCAGACTCATTCATGGTTATCTCTACGGCAGATACGATTTCTGTGAGGACGACAGATGTTTTGGGTTGTATAGATGCCGATACAATCATAGTCAACATCTTGTCGCCTCCAACTGGAGAGATAAAGAGAGTGACCGTAGATTCGGTACCAGGTCCCACATACGGGAATAACGTGGTTGAGTGGAATACGAACCTACAAAATGTAGATTCCGTATTTGTGTGGATGGAGTTGCAAACAAACTTGGACACATGCATTGGGAGACAGAGCTACGCATCATCGAGATACGTAACACTCGTGAACTCGAAGCAGTTCGCAAAAAAATTCAAAGTTTCGTTTGTAGATACATGTGGAAACGAAGGTGGGAAATCCCCTTTCCACGAGACAAGTAAAATTACCATTGTGTATAGTATTGGTGGATATACAGCCTCATGGAACAAATATGACATAGAAGGATCCTCCAAAAGTGATACCGTAACAAGGTATGACATTTTCATGGGTGATGCACTCAATCATTTGAATTTTATCACCTATGTGTCAGGAGGAATAACCACTTTCGGTCCGTTCAACTTTTCGGACTCGGTAGTAGTTATAGGTGCTGTGCTCCCTGGAGCAAAGACATCAAATGTTGCTTTGTCTTACCCCATATCACCAGCAGATACAACATCATCTACAGTTACAGAGAACTCCATGCCCAACATTGCCATTTATCCGAATCCTGTCAAAGATATCCTTAATATAGATATTAATGGTTGCGGAATAACTAAAATTCAGTTATTTAACATAAACGCGCAAATGATGTACACAGGCAGTGGAAATAGAGTTAATATGGTGGATCTCGCAATGGGATCATACTATATAAAAGTTACGACTACCATGGGGGTATATTACTCGAAGGTAGTAAAAGAATAAAAATCTTCTTTCCCGCTTATGGCGGAAAAAATCCGGGCGTTATTAACGTATCCGGATTTTTTTAAATAATAGAAATGAACAGGGATTATTAAACAAGAAATATTATGAGTCATAAATTATAATTCGCAACATTTTATAGCTACTACAGCATTATTAGCATCAAGAGAAACCCCATTCAAAAAAGTGTGAATTGAACAATTATTAACTACTCAACCAGTAGCTATTTGAGTATAACAGTTTTCTACAGTATTATCTGGGGCTATGATATTTCAATAGTTTAGCCTTATATTGCCACTAACAGTTAGTGCCTCTATTGGGTTATTTGTGCCGATACCTACTTTACCATATGGATATGCGAATGAGGATCATGATATATAAGCCAAAATAACATTTCAAGCTATAGTTCCATTTCATGGATAGATATATACATTTCATCCGACACCCGCAAGAGCAGATCAGAAGGATCACTGATTTCATCACGCCAATGTAAGATCTCATCAGTTATCCGATTTGAGATAAGCACTACCTGCAGAAATAGTGAGTCACCGACCTTTTTCTCCAGAATATATTGCTCTATTCACTCATAATGTTCTATCTGCTCATGCAGAGAGGGCAATGTTGCCGTTTACCTCAAGTACTTCAGTAGGAGTGTTAGTACCGATACCGACATATCCATTACCTGAGAAGTAAAGCTGATTGTATTGTGTCCCCATCCATAAGGGATTAGAGAATAATAGATGATCAGTATATAATCACAAAATTGTCTGTCCACTAGTTCATAGATATAATTGCTTGCTCTGATTATTATATAGATAAGCGTCCCCTTCATTGTCTTGTCATAACCACACTCAGCTATAACTAGGACCATTTGCTACCATCATGCGTGTCAATCAACCAGTAGTATCATCATTACCCATGATAGAAAGCTTGGTAACTCGTCAAGCGATGTTTGATCCCAAGGAAGTAGTTCCGAGACCGACATTACCATTACCAGCCATGAATATTTGATTGCCTGTAGCGCCAATTCGTCATGCATTGTTAAGCTTGATATTCCCATCCACGGTTAATCTTTCATCAAAACTTGAGATAGATGAACCAATATTCACATAATGACCACTGATTGTTACATCCATGCCAAAACTATTTCATAAAATAAGAGGTCCTCACATACTTGAGATGAAACTCATATTCATAGAAGGACTATCTATTAACCATAGTCATGATGCCATGGCTCCACCAAAATCTCATCAGTTGATATTCAATCATCTACCTCAGAAGTAAGGTGCATCTCAGATATTGACGGACATTCATCCAGTACCAAAGAATGAGGCGTTTCCACTTCCATCCAAGATGATGCCTGTAGTGGCTGTGATAGCATTACTACCATCACTAGTTAGTATAATCTTGCTAATATATTGCACAGAGTTATTCAGTGCTGTGCTGATATCAAAGGCTTGCGTAGCTAGCATGACAGCCGAAGCTCATAAGAAAAACATCGTCATATACTTGAAAAAGTACGATCTTCTTCTAGGCATTCTGCTGATAGTTCTACTGGTAAACATTGTCATAAGAGTAAGATGATAAAGTGTTCTTTAGGTAGTTCTTTCTATCATCTTAATTGTATGCACAATCCCTCAGAAATACAAAAAAATGGGCATCAGAGGACTAGAAATGCTTGCGTTATAGCTATAATGTGATATAGATGGTGATGAATGTGCTGGATGGAGGGTAAAAACTGGTCTGAGGGCTACAAACCCCTCCGACTCCCAGGCAGTACTGCGTGGTCGCCACCTCCCCTTCACAGGGGAGGAGTTTAATTCGTTTTAGAAAATTTGTTATTTTCTAATTCTTGTATGAAGTTTAGTAAATCTTTATATACTACATCTGGATCATCAATCACTTGCTTGTTTCTATATCTAATAACTGAGATGCACTGGTTAATGAGGTAAAGTTCTCTTTCTCTATCATATGCTTGAGTTTTTTCATGAATTTTTCAATCAATCTCTATTACGAGTGATAACTTAGAACAGTATAGTATGCCAACCAAATAAATTCGAAGTATAATGAGAAATTATTGTGTTGGCAACTACATATTCTTCAATCAAAAATATGAAGTATATTTTTGAAGGAGAATATGAAAATCAGCAATAAATGGCCCTAGAGGTTTTTGTCTAGTAAATTTATAACCATTAGGTTTATATTTAAGTACGAATTCTCGCATAGACTGCTCAGCTAAGGTTGGCCTTTTTCTCATTTTTCTAGCCAAAATAACATTGCCAGTATTATAGGATCTGCAGCCAAGTTTGTAATCATCCATTCTAGAAAATAAAAAAATAAACTAAGAAAAAATAATCTCCCTCCCTGTGAAGGTGATGTGTAACGAAATCCCGCACAGCGGGAGAGGGTGTCCCGGTCTTACCGGGACGGGTGGGTTTGAAAAATAAAAAAAGATAAATTAAAAAGAAACGGGGTGAGTTTGAAACCTACAGACCGGGAAATAACAAAAAAACTATTCTCACAAACATCAACCATATTCTTTTATGCACGTAACCAGTTTATCAAACTGTTTCTTGCTTAGAAAAATATTGTATGCTTCATCAGTAGTAAAATACAAAACATAATTATTTCATTCTTTCTGCATATAGAGCAGAGTATTGAGATTTATGAAAGATCATTTATGTATTTGATAAAACATTTTTTCAGTAGTGAATAAATTAAAAAAATTCTATGTTGCCAAAAATAGTGCATATAAAACAAGATACATGTATTAATCAATAAAATGAAATGAGTTAATAATCTGATCGGCCTGAGCAAAAGTATAATTATCCAATGTTATATCGTACGCATCAACATTATCAATAAAACAAAGATGAGACACATAAAGATAAGCTCCCTTTCATCATCAGCCAGTTGGGAAAATGATATGGCTAATAAATACTGTCTTATTCTTTATCTTTTTCGTAATTATATTCTTAGATATTGCCGGTGATCCATTTTGATCTACATGCGAGAGGCAAATATCTTTAACAGAAAAAGATTTATCTTGTAAACTTCTGTTCTCTAGAGAAATATAAAAATATTTTGTATATGTCTTTTCTGAAAAAGACAGTTGTTCATTATTGGGAAATTTAGGAGAAAATTTTTCATATAATCGAGTATCTAGATCTATTGGTATATTGATATAGAATAATCAACTGTAAACCAATGTTTCTCATGAAATAATAATCAAGTCATTAAGTCACATAATGCTCATAAATGACAAAAGTTTTCATCACGAAGGTTCTGTGATTATAGCTGAAGATTTTTTTCAAATATCTATCCCTCAGGATAATATTTCTCAAGAAATATGACTTTGTTGTGCACATCCGAATAAAAAACTAGGTACAACAGCAAAAAAAATCAGGACAATGTATTTCATTCAATACTATTAAACAATAAAAAATATAGAGGGGACATGCCCCTCTATACAAAAATAGGTAAGCAAAAACAATAAGAAAAATACTTCTACTGGGCATTGAAATAAAATTGTACGGAAGTTCGAGCATTGTTAGTAACATTTCGTAAATTGGTGTGTGCGTGAGGAGAGGATGCACCAGATGAACCCAAATTACCAATCTGATCAATCCCTGCACGAACATATTTCCCAACTGAGATACTGCTTAAGTAGCTCTGTAGGTGTCCTACATAAAAGCGATAAAGTTTCCCATCGCTGGCTTCTTGGATTATGGCAACATATTTGCTGGAGCCCAGCGATGTATTATAGGTTCCATAATCGGCGACATAGCCATCTAGAGGGGATTTGATTGAGGCACCTAAATCTTGGCTTCCTGTACCTCTATTCCAGTCATCAGAATACTGTTCATCTATGTCTGTATGAGTACCCTCATTCCAGCCATATCCTATATGATAGGAAGTGTTTTTTGTTTCCTGCCCACCTCTCCAAGTTTGGTTGCTACCGTTAACATAGACCGTTCTGTTGCTCCAGCTTGATCCATCAGCTCCAAAAGGCCAGCCGATTGAACTTGTGCCACTTGAAGAAAATGTGTTTCTGCTGTTGCAGAGTGTATAACTGTTGGAACTGATATTCGCTTTGCTCCCACTGTACACGTACCGGTAGTCGAACCATCCATTAGTGGAAAGTTGTACTGAAAGAGTCCAGTAATTCCCACTTCTTGCCATAAGCATATATGTAGTCGTTCCTGTGGCTTTTTCATACAGTTTTACGGACAAAGGAAGTGCACCGGAGATGTCATACACTTTGAAATAATAATAGGTAGAACTTGGTCTTCCAAATTTAGGGCTGACCGCAGATTCTGTCATAGATGCGGCTTTCAATTGGATAGAATCCTTTGTTCCCACGCTCTCTTTCGAGGCAGGTACTGAAGGAGTAACATCCTGTTCTTTGCGGCAAGAAGCCATAGCAGCCAACAGGACAATGATCATCGAACAAAAAAGAATCTTTTTCATAATGGTACTTGTTAAAAATGTATGATTTTGTTTACTTGCCTCACGATGGTACACGATAGAAGGAGTTAATGCTGTGAGATACAATAACGCCTTGGAGATATGTTGGGGTTTTGTTTATCTTGAATAGACGTGAGTAGTGAGACATGAGATATGAGAACTGTTTTCATAGCTTACGTCTTGAGCTTTATGCTATATGCAAGAATTGTATAAATTCTTTATCTCATCATCTTCACAATCATTCAGCAATATTTAATGCGATAGAAGTGCTTGCTCTATGAATTTGTGAAGTAATAGCATATTTTTCATGGCTAGGGAATGTTTTAGTAAGTAAGTAAATTTTTTTATTAAGTTCTGTAGCTTTTTGCCGAACATGAAGTTCCTTAAAATTATGCATCCTCTCGATAAAAGACTAAAGTCTTATGTCTTACGTCTTAAGTCTAGAAGAGGATACGTCTGATGTATAGAAGCTGTATACTGATCCTGATTCACCGTACGGCGAAGCAATAACGCAATCCTCCCCAAAACCGCATGGATTGTATTCACAAAAAATTTGAAAAAAAAGGACAAATGTAAGACAAGTAACAACTGGCTCTAGATTGTCCTCTTGAATAGGTCCTGAGGAACGAAGGGCAAATGTAAGACAAGTAACAACTGGCTCTAGATTGTCCTCTTGAACAGGTCATCAAGTGGCTCCTCCTCCCGGGAGGAAATAAAGAAAAGCACAGGCAAGAAGCTAATCGTTTACACTTTCCTCCCGGGAGCGAATCATAAAAAAAATCTCCCTACCTAGAGAGAGATTCTTTTATTATATTTTAGATTTTTATTTCACAGGATTATTCTTATTGATATAACTTTCCAATTCTGCTAATGAAGTGAAGTATCTAACTTTCATAAGTCTGTATGACATATATCATCTATCTGTGCCATAAATTTTATATTCTTTATTATTGGGTGCGAGATAGGTGATAGGTGTAAAGTTTTTATCTACCTTGTGATCCCAGATATCTTTAGCAGGATTTTTGCTATCTATATAAGAGGTCATGGTAGTAAGGTTGTCGAAGTACTTAGTTCATACGAAGTCAGAAGAAGTATATCCGCCGTTGATAGCCTGCATATGATATATTTTTCCATTTGGTGCGACGTGGATCGTGTCAGTATTTCTATTTTCACTCCATGATGCATTGCCGTAAGTATTGATATGACAATCACCTGGGTTGTAGTAATCGATATGTCTGATTAATGTCTCACGGTTGATAAAGAGATATTTATTCTTCATGTTTGGTGAGTAATATCCTCTTTCATCATTATCGTAGCCTATGCTGTATTCTTTACAGTTGGGTGCGATATGTTTACTTGTATCTACAGAGGTATTATCTAGATCATCGTTAATCAACTTAAGTAAGTATGAAAGTGTACAATCATAAGTCAAATCTACTTCATCTTCAAGCATACTTTGGAACGTAGCTAAGAAGTCATCCAAGAGATCCTGACTATTTGTATAGTTATCTTTGATCATACCATAGACACGAGTGATGGCGAGCTTCTGACTTCTCGTCAGACTACAGGCATTATCTTTGGTCGTCACACTAAAGCTTCACGTAATACCAGCGACACTAATGAGAGAAGTGACTGTGGTATCATATTCATCACTAGACACAAGTTCTATACGCAACTGATCTCACTGATTGACCATCCCTGTAGTAGCGATACCTGTTCCATTAATAATCAATGTTCCACTATTGATGCTAAGTAATGACGATCCAGTCAATCAAATAATATAGAATATCTCGGAGCTATATACCTTATTAAGATCTGCATTCGTGATAGACGCTAATTGTGCGAGAATCCTGACTCATGTAAGAGCGACTCCACTACAATACGATGCGCCGATGACAAATGATCCAGTACTTCCATTCGTGCTATTTCATAGAGCATCGAATGATTTTACGTACCAAGTGTAATTCCCTAGTGCCATAGTAAGTGTAGATAGGGTAGTACCTGTTGTAGTGACAATACCAGAGTATACTAATCCACTAGCACTAGTAAGGACATATTGATATCCAGACAATCCGATTCATGATCAGACATCTACTGAAGCAGTTCGACTCAATGCGAGATTGCCTGCGTTACAGACACCACTGCCTACACTAGGTGAGAGAGGAGTAGCTGCACTAGGTCCAAGCGTATCGACATAGATACGTCTCAGTGCTTCATTGTAACTACATGTTCATGTATCGAAGGTACTATGGATATTATTCCATGCATTCAGTCCAGAGAGATAGATAGATCTACTGATGACTGATGAATATTGCGATCATGTATATGATCCAGTAAGAGGTGTAGTAGTGAAGTCTCAAGTAATAGTATATGTTACAGGATCGGTAGCTGATATGTTGAGCGTAATGCCAGTAGTGTTGACATAATAGCTGACTCCTCATATGAAGGTAGTGGCGAGTGGGATGACGTTACCGACAAAAGTTGGCGAACATCAGGTATTCGTGACTCCTGTGCCTGCAACTGTGAAGTTATAATCCAATCCACACTGAGGTCAGGTAGCTCCTGTGAGTGTCAGTGAAATACAGCTTGCGTGGTAGGATCATGAGGATAGCGTACTACCAGTAGCCCATGTATATTGATTAGCTCATGTATAGATGATGCCAGAAAGGACTTCATCAGTACCAGACCATACATGTAATATATAGCCAGTAAGATTATCTCATCCACACGTGAAATCAATATTATCTCCTACATTGACCGAAGCGGTGCTACCAGTAAAGCTACACATATATCCACTAGAGACGAGAATGTTCCGATCACAACTTCATGTTATCGCACCGGAATAATTGCTGAAGTAGAATACATTACCCATATAAGCTCCAGAAGCTGTAGGTGTATAGGAGTATGTAGTGACTCATGTAGTAGTCCATCCTGTAGAGAATGAGAAAGACATCGGAGACGTGATACTAAATCATGAGATACTAAATCCAAGTCATCGATTACCACTAAAGGTAAAGGTAAGTGGATAGCCGACCAATCATGTAGAAGGATAAGATAGGAAGCTTGGGCACAATGCTGGAGCTTCCACAGTACATGATACACTACATCCATCATTATCATTGGTATTGCCATCGTCACATTGTTCCGTTCATTCTACATATCCATTACCACAGATCATAGCGAGCCCAGATGAGATAGTGGCGATATGCCCATAACTATCATACAAGAATCCTGTATATTCACCACCAAGCATCTTAAGCGTCCCAGAGAACGAAGTGGATGGATCGATATCATTATCAATAAAATTTTGTGGAGTATATTCTGCTCCCACAATTATATCTAAATTCGTGACGCCGGACCATTCATGATGAACCATTCCGTAGATATCATGTGGATCGACAGTTGGATAGTTACCACTAAAATCGCTACAGTTGGTAAATAATCACCCACTCATGATGAGGTTTTCATATCCCGAACCTTGGCCAGAAAGGATAGCAAGACTTCACGTATCTAATGGCCATAGTCTTCGTCATCTCATATTGTTGTAATACAATCCTCTCAACATCCCTGTACAACTAATTTCTTGAGTCCCCCCATTGATGGTGAGGTGTTGTCCAGTAGCCAATTGTTGACCAGTAAGCCAGAAGATGATTCCAGCAAAATTATTTCCTCCATGGTTAAAATGGACCGTAGAGTAATTTCCAGTATCAAAATTCATCCCACTAAAAAGCGTAGGCAAGGTATCTTCGAAAGGAAGGTCATTGGCAAAGATGCCTCTAAACATAGCGACCATTCAGAATAGGAAAAAAATCCCTAGGAGCACCTTGTGCATACTCTGTAATTTGGAATAATGATGTTTGATCGTTCTTAGCATAGCGGTCGGTAAAATGCGTAAAGGATAACGAAATTCAGTTTGTAGTAGTACGTCTACATTATATCCGACATAGCGAAATAATCAAAAAAACCACTCTCTGACAAGAGAAATGGATTGACAAAAAAAGGAAAATATTTCTAATAGGTTAGTGGGGACGATAAGGAAGGAAGAAGCTGCCACTTCTAGGACATTTGCCTAGTATGAAAACCTATTCCTCAGGTAAGGGGTTGGGCATCTCTTCGTTCAAGAGTTCTTCATTGTATTCTGGCCCAAGGTGATCTTCTTTTCGAGGCATAGTCTCTAGAGAAACATCGTCTGCTGAGGAGAGTATATCAATCATAGACAGCAGGTTAGTCAGATAAAAGCGGAGTAAATAGAGCAGGAATCGTATCCTCATGATGGACGTGCATGAGTGTCTGTTCTAGCTGAGCAAATGCCTCATTCCTCATCTGAGGAATAATCTCCTGAGCAAACATTGCTAGCACAATCGGTAACGATTCATGATAGGTGTCATTCCAGAGATCCATACTTTTTTTCAATCCAAGTACAACCTCCTCATTAGTCCCGACACACTCAAACGGTTTAATGCCTTCGATCCCGAGGAGTTCTTTGAATGTAGTCAGCAATTCTTTTTTCTCAAAAAGTTCTTCTCCCCAAATAATTTTTGCCTGATCTTTCGTCACGAATGGTCTCAGAATTGCATATACGAATGCACATTTCGGGCAGTTGTTACATCGACGAAGATTATTATTGTTTGTAGAGCCAAGAGTACGCTCACTATCTTCGAGTAGTTTAAAATTGGTATTACAGCTACTAAACACGTCAAAGTAGTGTGGATATTTTGCAAAGAGCTCAGCAATCTTAATCTCGTACATTCATCTGAGTAAGCTGAAATACTGCACATTATTCGTCATTGCATGCTTTAGATATTTTCCAAAAGCCAATTCAAAATCTAAACTCTTGCTCCATTGATGATTGATATCTACTCAGTCGAGAACTGTATTTCATTCACTTGCACTTTTCTCATTCGACATGACGATAAGATTATAATCATAGATATACGCAGCGGTAATCAGTACAAAAGCTATGATTCCACTAATAGGCACATGTCCGTTATAATATCCTGCATCGTTCATAGCAAATAATTGCTCATCCATTGTTCTCTCTATGACTAATCTTGGTGCATCAATTTTGTCACTCACCATCTGATGAAGTAAATAATCTTTCCCAAATGTTACGGTGGAGTAGGGGAGTCATGATTTTTTTACATATTCCACACTTACCAAACTGTCCTTACCACCTCATATTGCAACCATAGCTTGTTGCTTCGTTGGCATAAATTTTTTTCACAGAAAAGAAAAGTCAGTCGTAGATTTGGCATTCACAAACTGACATAATCATTTGGGTGAAATTTCGTTCTTGTAAAAATATTCTCAGAGTCCATTCACATAAAATTCATTTCGAAATTGCTTTTGCTCATCATCGAGGAATCAATTCTCTATAATTATTTTCTCAGTCGGACAGAGCTTGTAATAACTAATTCACAATGCCAAAGAAAGATGGGAAAGTAGATTATTCATGATCTCTAAATCTATATGTTGGATCGGAGTAAATCAATCACAAGCAAAATCAATACGCTCAGTAAAATGTACTTCATTATCAAAGGAAAAAGAAAAACTAGCCTGTAATGTTTCAGGGTCCCATGTATGATGCATAATATGAAATGATTGGAATGTTTTCATAGCTCAAACCTATGGATTTATCAATAAAAATCAACAAATACTTTTTCTTTACATGAAGCTCTTTTCCAATTGCTTTCTTTTTGCTGAAAAGTATCCTTTTAGAGATGTGAGTAATGAGACATGAGATATGAGACTAAAATCTCAAATCTGATATCTGATATCTCAAATCTATTTACTTTCAATTATTGTAAGATGTTCGATTTTGCTGATTTGAGAGATAAAAATATCGCTATTCTTGGCTTCTGACGCGAAGGGAAATCTACGCTTAAATTTCTCATGGATCAGAAAGTGAGCTTTAGAAATATCACTATCCTCGATACCAACAAAGATCTCGATAGTCCAGAGGAAGTGCAGAAAGTAACGGGAGAAGAACATTTACAAAATCTCGATAGTTATGATATTATTTTCAAATCCTCAGGCGTACCTATCACGGAGCAACTGCTCCCATGCAAAGACAAGATCGTGACGCAGGTTCAGATTTTTTTTGATACCTATCCAGGCAAAGTCATAGCCGTGACCGCCAGCAAGGGCAAGTCGACCATTACCTCCATCATATATATGTTACTCAAAAATGCAGGATACAAAGTGAAATTGGTCGGCAATATCGGCATACCGGTCTTCGATGAAATCGATATTTGTCCTCCGGTGATGCCAGATGGTGACCCAGAGTTCTGCCCAGTCCCAGAAAATGATTTTGTGGTGATTGAACTTTCTAGTTACATGCTATATGAGCTTCGCAAGACGAATTATATTTCCATCTTGTGAACGATTTTTCCTGAGCATCTCGATCGACATGGTTCATTCGAGAATTATGTAGAGTCAAAACTAAATATTCTAAAATGATCGGAGATCAATATTGTCAATCAGCAAACCTTAGAAAAATTTGATCTGACCAAAAAATATACCAATCTGATCCCCTATGACCTCGGGTCTGCGTATGCACGGATGGACTGACATTTCACGATCTGAGATAAAATGATTTTTTCCACTGATGACAGAAAAATCCCTGGCGATCATAATCTGGAAAATATTACCGCAGTCATTGCATTGGCCGATACATTAAAGATTCCTATGGCCATCTTGCAAGATACGATTCGCAATTTCAATGGATTGCCACATAGATTACAAGAAATAGGGGAGCGGGGATGAATTCGTCGAATCGATGATGCCATCTCTACCACGCCAGAAAGCACTATCGAAGCCATCAAAACATATGGTGAGCAGATCGATACCATATTTTTATGATGAACCGATAGAGGATACAATTTCGACAATTTAGTAAAATATATCAACGAATCCAAAATTTCCAATATTGTTTTTTTTCCCGAGTCATGAGAAAAAATCAAAAAAACATTGAAAGAGTCTGATAGCTCACATCTCAAATCTCAACATCTCTTAGAGACTGATGATATGAAGAAGGCAGTGAAATTTGCATACAAGCATACACAGCAAGGTAAGATTTGCTTGCTTTCTACAGCATCTCCGAGTTACAGTGTCTGGAAAGATTTTGAAGAAAAATGAAATTTATTCCAACAATATATAAAGGAAATTTCTAATTCTTAATTTTTAATTTTCAGATAATGTTTTAATTTTTTAAATGTACAAAAGAAATTGTGTAGAAATTAGAAATTGAAAATTTTACTCCCATAACTAGCAATCCATGAAAAAGACACTTATCTTTTTATTAGCAATTTCTGCTGTATTCGGAGTCTGCTCCGCTCATCAGCCAAGACTTGTCCGACAACAATCCAACAGCGAAGTAAATCCAGTGATTGTTACCAAGCCAGAAGTGTCACAAGCATTTTATGGGATTTTATCCGGGCATGCAGATTATTATCAAATCAAAATGGATACTGGATTTTCATTATTCGTAAGTCTTGTCGTACCAGACCTGCCTGCCGGTAGGCATGGATTATCTGGGCAGAGAACGGATTTTGTTGTAGATATTGCAGGAGCGAATAAAGCAGTGTATACGAGATTAGACGGAAGAAAATTTCAACGAACAGGATTTTATGAAGAGTTTGCTGGTGATCAGTATCTCCAGTGACCAGAATATAAGAGGCAAGTGTCAGCAGGCACCTATACTATTGTCGTAAGCAACCAAGATAATCAAGGCAAATATTCACTCGCTATCGGTCAGCTGGAGAGTTTCCCATTGGGAGAATCCTTAAAAACGTTATATCGCTTACCAGCACTCAAGATACATTTCTTTGATAAATCTTTCTTCGCTATCCGACAAGGCAAAATTATCCAATTTCTAAGCTATGGCATATTGACAATTATTGTTTTAATCCTAATCATTGTCGGTAGTGTAAAGTGCTATCATCGCAGACATCAAGCACCCAAAGCCATAAGCCACAAAAAAAAGTAAAAAACATTGAATTCCCGAGGCATTTCAGTAGTATACTGACATAAACCTAAAATTTAAATAAAGTGCCCATGAAGAAAATTTTTTCGGAGAGTGAGCTGAAAAGCTCAACTCACCAAATCGTTGAAAAGATTAAAAAAGTTGGCTTTGCCATTGTTTGGTTGGATGAGGAGACAAAGGGAAAAGAACTCCTAAAACAGCTGGACAAAGAAAGAAAAATCCGCCTCGGGGTAAGACCTGATAAAGCGGAATGGCTAAAGAGAGAATATTGCTTCGTCGCTTTCATAGCGGCGGGGGAAGCTGGGAAACCCTTCAGGGAAACCTATCACAGGGATTCTCTCTTGGTAAGACCTCAAGCTCTCTCGAAGAGTCAGCTTATGGAGCTCGGACTCCCGGGACATGGGGAGTTCGGCATGCCCATACATGCCAAGCTGATGGTGGGGATAAAACCACGCCAGAAGTAAACACGTATTTTACCATTGAAGCCTCTTGGATATTTTCCCAGGGGCTTCATGCTTTGTCTTTGATTACTCATCATAAATAATTACAATTTTCTCCAGTAATGTTTTATTCTCTAGTAGACAAGATGGCTAGGATTATACTGAGACGCCGTGAAAATCCGATACATTTATGAGGATTTTCAAACGTCGAAGTTATACCGACGACTTTAGACGCACAAACTTCAAATTCATCTGCCAAGGCAGGCAAAGTGAAGAAGTTTGTGATTTCTAAAGCTGTTCGGTGAAAGTATGCGTTCTTGTGAGCACTACTGACCGTGATAGGATTCAGTTGATTGTTTTGTTCTGCGTCCACTCCTGTTACGATGGGACAATTTTTAGGTTCGTATCTGACTACCTTGTTGCAGGGAGAGCGTATACCAAGCTCTGCACAGTATATTCAGGTAAAATACAAGAATATTCTCCCGTGAACGATGCTGTATAGCTCAGTCCAGAAGGCGATTTACAAGGATGTGTTCCCAAATGTAAAAATTGCACTACCACTCGATAAGGCGATTACGCAACGACAAGCAGCGGTATTTGTGAACATGGGACTCGGAATAAACCTGGCTTATCAGGATGCTGCATTGGTAGATACTGCACGACTAGATGCCGTGTTGAATGACATCAGTAGGGCTAAGACAGCTAGTTCGCAAGATGAGGTAACGAATGATAATGTGGTAACAGAAGATATTTTGTTCCAAGATATTTACCAGAGACTGAAGACTGATTATATCGATGCTGATGCACTCACAGATGAAAAGTTACTCTACGGAGCGACCAAAGGATTGACCGAGGCAACGAAAGATCCATATACCACATTTTACAATCCAACTGATGCGAAACAATTTACTGATGAAATGGCAGGTGAATTTGAGGGTATCGGTGCCTATGTAGAAATGAAGACAGCAGGAGTATTTATTATTACCTCTCCTATCAGTGGATCACCAGCTGAAGCTGCAGGCATTTTGCCCAAAGATCAGATCGTGCAAGTGGATGATCATAAGGTGACAGAAGAAGTGGATGTAGATACGATCATCTGATGGATCAAGGGCCCAGCAAATACTTCAGTTAAACTCCATATAGTGAGACAAGGAAAAGAAATATCTATCACCGTTACGAGGAAGAAAATTATCATACCAAGTATTACTACCAAAATACTATCACCTAAGATATGTTATATGCAGATATCACTATTTGATTTTGGAGTAAGTGACGATTTTGCATCAGCGATGAATACAAAGTTCTCACCTACAAAATGTGGAAAATATATTTTTGATCTAAGGAATAATCCTGGAGGTAGTCTAGATGAAGTTGTGCGTATGTTAGATTATTTTGTCCCTACTGGTCAACCATCCGTGGTTATCAAATCCAAATCAGAAAATACTCCACGACGTGCACAAGCACTTTCAGGGAAAATCACAGATAAAAATATTATTCTCCTCATCAATGGATGATCAGCCTCGGCATCAGAAATATTTGCTGGCACCATCAAAGAATATGCCCCTCATGCTATCCTGATAGGAGAAAAGAGCTTCGGGAAGGGGTCTGTGCAAAGTATGATTGAGTATTGAGATTGATCCGTATTTAAATATACTACAGCTAGATGGTATACGGGTAAGTTACAGAAAAGTATAGATAAAATCTGAATTACTCCCGACGTCCTGCTCACAGGAGACGTTACCATCGACCAAGACAGTGTATTGGATTACGCATTGAAATATAGATTTCAATAAAGATAGTAGTGAACAAGAATAATTATTATCCGTTATCTGTTATCCCATTTTACCAATCCTTTATCTCATTTATATCATCAAAAATGGCCGATTCGGCTTTAGTACTCGTAGATTATCAGACAGAATGGAGAGATCCAGAGTCAGAGTTTTACGTAGGAGATTTAGTAGAAATTGTAGCCAAAGTAAATTTCCTTATCGATTTCTGTAAGGCAAGGAACTACAAAATTATTTTTACCAAACACGTACAATCAGATACTCCTGATCATTTTGGCATCAATACACAGATTATCCCAGAGCTAAAATTATCGGAAGCAGATGTAATCGTAGTAAAAAATAAAATCAGCCCATTTTACAAGACAGAGATGGACCAAGAATTGGAGTGAATCAAGAATGTATTCGTCTGTGGTATCCTAAGCAATCTCTGTGTCAGAAGTTTCGTCGAAGAAGCATATGATAGAGATATGAAAATTACCGTCATCAAAAATTGCTGTGCTGCGCACACACCAGAGAAGCAGGAATACACATTTGCTGATCTCAAAGATACGAGAGAAGAAATTGAGTTTATTAATTTTGAAGAATTTGTTGAATAGATATGAGACATAAGATATGAGACTTAAGACAAGAGAATCTTGAATGTCATTCCCCCATATCTCATGTCAAAAATTTGAAGAAAGTTTATCTCTAATAATACAAATAACATGTCAGAATATATCAATGCCTATGATATTCATCAGCCATATCAAGTCATTCCTATGGAGAGGGATGATTTTTATAATGAGCAAATCGAAGTATACAAAAAAACGTGAAAGCCAAGCAAATCCATAGATATCATAAATGTAATTTTATTTAACGAATCTGGAGAAATAATATTGCAGAAGAGAGCTTCACACAAGAGACATAATGCAAATCTTCTGGATAAAACCATAGGTGGCCATATAACGAATGGCGACGAGCCAAATTATACGATGATGGTAGAAGCAGTCCAGGAATTAGGAGTCCCTTCATTAGTGACAAAAGATTACGCTGAGTTTATAAAGACATACGGATTACTCTCAGCGTATCTCAAAAGTATTGCTCTTATAGAATACATAGATACCCAGACATTCGAGTTTAAGAAAAATTTTGATGATGAAATGGTTGTAATCTCAAATAGAGTGCACTTCTATATCTGAGTGTACTGAGGTGCTGTGAAAAATTTAGATAAAGAGGTCGCCGGTGTCTTATTTTACTGATTGGATGAATTAGAAAAACAGATAGTGTCTGCTCCAGATCTATTCACAGATGATCTCAGTATCTTGCTGAATGCATACAAAAAAGAAATCAAAGAATTCGTAAATACCTTACACAAAAAAGATTAAGACTGAATACTTACGTGTGTAATCTTACGTCTCACGTCTTGATACTCAAGTCCAGTAGATACTATTTTACAAATTTCTGGAAATCTTCCAAGCTATCAAATTTTTTATACACAGAGGCAAATCTAATATATGCCACAGGATCAATATCTTTGAGGGCAGTAAGGACATCATCACCAATTTCTTTGGAACTGATTTCTGTCTTGTCCGTAGCTCGATCAAGTTCTAAGTTGTTGATCATATTTTCAATTTCTTCATTTTCTACTTTTCTTTTGGCGAAGGCCAGCATGATAGATCTCTTGAGCTTTTCTCTGTCATAGAGTTGTTTATCTCCATTTTTTTTGAGCACCAAGAGCTCTGTAGTTCACTTTCTTTCGAATGTAGTAAACCTATTTTGGCAAAATTCGCATTCCCTCCTACGTCTTATGCTCTGGCCATTATCGACCACTCTGGAGTCTATCACTTTGGTATCCATGTTTTGACATTTGGGGCACTTCATTGTTTCGTTCGGTCACTAAATAAAATTATTTGATTATTTAATTGCGAATTGCGCATGACGGATTAATAACAGAGCAAGAATTCGTAATCCGTAATCTGTAATTAATAAATTCGTTAATGGTATAGGTGTCTATGCTATTTAGGTATAAGAAACCTTTTATTATAATATGTAATGTTCTTCAAGAATCAAGTGAACCAGAGAATGTCTTCTCCACTGGCTTTTTTGATAATCTCAGCAGGACTTTTCCCAGCAGTGAAGGCAATCCAATTATCCATGCCAATAGTGAGAAAATCTTTGTTGTCATCCAGAGACAACCAATGAGTAAGAATCTCTTGGAAGGTATCTGCAATATGCTCTATGACTTTACTAATCTTAGCCACATATTCATCATCGATATGCAAGACTTCTTTGACGTACATATACAGGAGAATGTCGAGATGGAGATTGGTGGTGCTCGTAGACGATCTCTGCAGAAAACATCTGTAGAGTAAAAATCCAAAGAGCGTCTCCCTAATCTGAGCAAACATGCCCAAGATGGCCATGTCAGAGTAATTGGTACGTAGCACTATTTTTGCCCCATGCAGATACTGATAAAAGATTTGAGATACCCAAAAATCCATATTATAGACATTCTCTTTGATATGGAAGAGATCCATTTCACTCAATCATTTTTTGATCGAGGAGAGGAAAGAACTATTCCCATCAATGTGCTGAGCTAGCCCACCATAAATACTTTGGAGAAAGGTGGGGCGCTTGCTCTTGACCAAGAGAGATATCTGCTTTCCCAAGAGATCTCTAAAAAGTTCTAAGATTTTTTTATGCTTGAGATAAATCCTAATATCTTTGGGATTGATATCCTGGAGAATGACAGCTAAGAAATGCTCGTCGAATGATTTGAGTAGGGAAATATTAGAATAGATGCTTTTGCTATTAGGCTTGAGGGGAAGTATAAATTTTTGCTTACCAGCTCTGACATTATCCGCAGTATATTTGTAGTAGAAGACATTTTTGCCATATTGATGAAGGAGTGCCCCATAATACATGAGGGTGTAATTTTTCTCAGTAGGAGGCTCTAATCAGGGGGCTAATTTTTGTATAAGAGGTTTCCTAAATAGTCTGAGAAAATAGTTATCTCCTCTGGAAACTCGGAATCATCCAATAAGCGTAATATAAAAATTGAGAATTTTTTCCATAAGCTTAGATTCTTTTTTGATCCTTTCTGGTATCTTAAAACTATCAATATTTTCTACATCTTCACCGATAGATGACATGAGATCATCTAGTTCTTCAGTAAGATCTTCTTGGTCTGCATCTCTAAATAAGGTGATAACATACTTTTGTACTCCAGCAAAAAATTTCTTCTTGAAGTGCCTATAATCTGTGATGTATAGTAGAAATGATTCAAGCCCATCATCTGTATGACGGAAGCCCGCAAGGAATTCATCCAGGATTTTTTTATCAAAAAGTTTAGCCACGATAGCCTCAGTGACCAGCGACATATCAGCATCCAAGAAAAGATATCTTAGTAAAATATCGGCAGGTAATATCTGTTGTAGGACCTTGTGTTCTAAGCGAGAAAACGTAGTGCTTTTGGTGGATTCTTTATGCGATGCAATAAATGCAGAGAAATCTTGCTTGTTCTCAGATTTTAATTCATCATAGAAGAGTCGAGAATATAGGTCACTATCACTCGCATGTTGATGGAGAAAAACAGCGTTACACCTCTGATATACAGACAGAAGAAGAAAAAATATCTCTGTCTTATTGAGAATAGCTTTCTTGATTTCCTCGAGGTGTTTTTTATTCGCAGATTTGCCTGTCTGTTGGAAGACAAATGCATAAAAAGAAAAAAACGTATCTACAAGCCAATTATAATTTTTATCTCTCTGCTGATGGGGAAATATTTTGATTCTTGCAAGAAAGACGAAATTAAGCAGATAAACGGCATAGAGGAAATTAAGAAAATACTCTGGGTCGTATTTCCCAAAGAGATCTTTGACATAGAGCGCACTAACGAGACTCAGACTATTGGCAATATTTGCTGGAGAAAAAAATCTGTATCCATTCAAATTAGCTGTTGCAGAATAACTGTAATACAGATCTACATCTTTGGGCTTGATAGGAATATTTTCGCTGAATCCAATTTTAAACTCGAAGGGATCTATCGTGACGTCAAAAAGATTCAGTTTATAATTCTCCACAATTTTTCTATTTATGACAGAAAAAAACTCTTTAGTAGAAATGAACGAGATAAACATACTCGCAGGATTGACCGACTGATTGACAATATCATCGGGGAACAAAGATAGAAGAACTCTTTTGAATAATTGCATATAATCGGCTTATGCATTTAAAATGTACAAATTGTTCCAAATTATCTAGAATTATTCCGAAATAATTTTAAAATTCTAAAATTTTTAAATTTTGTAATTGTTTCGTAAATTTGGAATAATTGGTAAATTCGTAAATTATATCTACTTCTTACTCACAAGTGTCACCTTGTACACTAGGTTATCCCAAGTTTCTCTAGGATTAATGTCAAAAAGTACCAACTCATCACCCTGAGTGCCTTTTTCTACTCACTTAATGATTCATGTGATTCATCAGAAGTCTACAAGAGCTCAATTGGTAATTTTGATTTTAATCTTATCAAAAAGAAACCTAGAAATTTTCTGTACTTTATTCTGCTCATAGAGATTACCAAATCATTTGACTGGAGCGACGGTGAGAGTTTTGGTCTTACCCACTTTCATACCAAGGACTCATTCATCCAAGGCAGGGATAACTTGCCCAGATCATACAAGGAAAGTAGCTCCAGAATTTTGAAATGTCGTACCATCAGCAAAGGTCGCTACATAGGTAATGGTAGCAGTATCGCCGAGATGCACTTTGTCAGGGCTATCACATCATACGATAAAGATTGTACTTATAACAAGTACACTAAGTATTCAATAGATTCACTTTTTCATGAGGAAAATAGGTAATGGAATAAAATGGATATGAATTGGCAGTTTGTAGATCGTAGATGGTAGGTCGTGCACTCATTTCTTCCTCCTTGCAGGTAAACAAATGCTAAGTTCTAAGTACTCCCATCTATTTTAATTTATCACTCAAGAATTTTTTCCATGCTGCTTGAGGTGACGTGATGAGATTACTATGCTGAGCCGTCTCGCTAGCAGATCATGTATCTGTACTGAGGCTGCCAGAAAATGTCTTTTTAGTAGCCTCTTCAAATTTAATGATATATTCACCAGGGGCTAGCATATTGTTTTCGTGTTGTAGAAAATATTGAGCAAAATCAGACCTCTCATAATGAGTAAGAAAATTCTGTGTGAACGCAAGCTCCGCCATTTTCATCTGCCTTTCTAGAGTGGTGCTGGCAATAGTATCTTGGATAGTCGTATAATTGATAATTACCCTCACAGCTATAATCATAGCAAAGATATCTGCCAATAGAAGGCCATACTTGATACGGTTAGGATATCTTTTGAGATAATATGTTAGTTTATGCATAATGCTCGAAGGAGTAAAGTCATCCTATAAGATGCTATTCTCGGTTGAAAATTCAAGGGAAAAAGGTAAAAAGCAATTTACAAATGTATAAATTGTTCCGGATTATTCCAAAGTAGATCTTTTTAAGTAAGAATAAGCCAACCTTAAAGTGTTTCGTAAATTTGGAATAATTTGAATATTCGAAAATTTATTTTTAGAAGCCAATATGCCGATTCGCAGATTGCCAGAATATCTCATCAATAGACTCAAGGCAGGGGAAATTGTCGAAAGACCTGCCAGTATTCTCAAAGAGTTATTGGAAAATAGTCTCGATGCAGGAGCTGATGACATTATTATCACCATTAACGACGGTGGAAAGAATTTGATTAGTGTCCAAGATAATGGAAGTGGAATCGAGCTTTCGGATATGGATTTATTATTCGAGAGATATGCGACATCCAAAATCAATGGTGAACAAGATTTGTACAACCTCAGAAGTTATGGCTTCCGCTGAGAGGCTTTAGCAAGTATCGCAGAGGTGAGTAAGACATCAATCCTTTCCAAGACAGCATATGCCGAGATAGGAAGTAAACTCTCTAAGATGGAAAATAAGTCGCTCATTAGACACCAGCCTGTAGGATTTAGTCATGGAACGATTGTGACGGTGGAAGATTTGTTTTACAATGTTCCAGTGAGACTCAAATTTCTCAAATCTTCTCAAACTGAATTTTTTTATTGCTACAACTACTTCGTGGACGTGGCGTTGTATCATTACGACAAACACTTCGTCTTCCAAAAGAATGAAAAGATTGTCTTTGATCTTCCCAAGACAGATGATGTTTTTTCCAGGATGCAGGATATCTTCAAAAAAGATCGGTCAGCTAATCTTAAGCCAATAATGTATGAAGATGATGATATACTCTTACATGGTTTTGTCTCTGATAGTCAGCTTCGTTTTGGATCTACGGAGCATATGAGAATGTATGTAAATACTAGACCAGTTCAGGACAAAATCGTCAAAAAGGCATTAATGGATGCATATCACAGACAAATCACTCCAGGAGAATATCCATTCGCTTTCCTGATGATTGAAAGCACTCCAGGGATGGTAGACGTAAATGTCCATCCTAGGAAATTAGAGGTAAAATTTGCTGATCCTGGTAAAGTGTATGATATCGTATTCCATACTGTACAAAAAGCACTGAGTGAAAACAAAATCGCTAATGATTCAACATTTTCCAGTGCTACATTAGTATGAGATCATACATCATGAAGCATACATCATACATCTGATGCTCCAAATAATCTTTTTTCGAGCAACGATTTTCAACCATTCGTGCAATGAAAACGTACATTCGAACACGATGAGACTCCAGCCTTTCGAAACCAAGAAATTGGAAGCTATAAGATCGTAGGACAAGTGTGGGATACCTACATCATCCTGCAGTCGAGTGACGCGATATATTACATAGATCAACATGCACTTGCAGAAAGAATCGCTTTTGAAAAAATGAAAAAAAATATCGACGATAAATCATGATTACAAGCAGAGCTGTTGCTGCAACCACTTACGGTAGATATCCAATCAATGCCGAGCATCCAAGAGAAAATAAATCAGATGAATGACTTGGGATTCGACTGTGCACTGATTTCAGAAAATAAGTTAGTCGTCTACGCAGTGCCACAGATTTTTGTCATGTACAGAGTCGATATTGATGTGTTGCTCAATCATATTTTGTATTTACCAGAAATTGCATACGATCATATTCTAGACAAGATCTTCGCTAGCAAAGCATGTAAGATTTCTATCAAGGCTGGTGATCCATTATCCTATCAAGAAATGCAACATCTCGTCCAAGAAGGATTTACCGCTATCCCATGAATGTTCGTCTGTCAGCATGGCAGGCCATTCTTCGTGAGAATCGAGAAGGGGAATGTAGATAAATTATTCGATAGATAAAAAAATAGACCCCACACATCTGTAGAGACGCATTGCATACGTCTCCTAGAAGTCAAACCGGTTGTATATTCTGGAGCCACATGCACCTGCCCCGTACAAGCTACGGGGATGTGGCTTTACATGTTGTATATCGGTGTGGGTGAATATAAGTAGTCAACTATTAGAAAAATAATATTTTCACAGCAGAAGCTACTACCACTATGGCAAACACTATTTTTACTCGTCTCGTTCATTTTTTGATCGCGAGATGTGCACCAATATATCCTCATAATAATTTTCCTACGAACAAAATTATTGCAAGCTTTCGGTCCAGAAATCATTGTCATATCAGTACAATGACAGAGGTGACACTCAGAAAAAAGTAAGGGACAAAATCGGTAGCATTTGCCTGGATAATATCTAGTCCAAAGAAATACATAAGATTGGCCATGAACAAAGGCCCCAGCCCTCAAAAGAAACCTCCCACGATAGAAAGGAAAAAGTACACGATAGATCAGATAATTTTTTTGAGTTGGGATGTGACAGTGTGTGCTACACCTATGTTGCCCATCAATACGATAGGTAACAAAACCAAGAGAAGTATTCAGACTACGATAGATAATACACGATCGTTGAGAGCAATGACAATATGTGCCCCTAGATATCATCAGCCAATGGCTAGAATACACATAGGTAAAGAGATCCTTCGCAATATTTTTTTCTCTTTCCGAAATTTAGCAATTGCTCCAATAGCACTTCATAAGCCAGAAAATTTACTAGTTGCAATAGCTACTTGTGGAGGCAACCCAAAAAGCATTAAAGCGGGGATGCTAATCAATCCTGCTCACCCAGAAATGGCAGAGATCATTCAGATGATTACGCCCAATACGGCCATTGATATTCGGAAAAGCATACTCTATGAGGCAGTAATAAAAATTATTCACGATTCATTTTGATGGTATCATCATCATCTGCGATGCCATTCATATCGAGCATTATAATATCAGTAATAGCTCTAATCTCATGATAAATGAATGGAGCTATTTTAAAAATAACTGGATGATTGTATCTCGCTGAGAAGTGTTCTCCTGTTTTCACATTGTGCAAAATCATCTCGAGTTCGCCATCGATAATGACAAGTGTCTCGGGATCTTTCATCTTGTTCGTTCCTGTATGATAATGCTTACCGCTGATTGTTCATTTCTTCCTTTTTACAAGAAGTAATCTGGACGTATCCCTATTGAGAAATTCAAAAATCATACCCCTATCATCTTGTTTGACCAAATCTAAGTCTATGATGTCCACGCCTTTCATAGATGAACTTTTAGGAAAGTAAACATGACTCACTACTCAGGACTCTATACTCACTACTAGTTATATGATTTCTATTTGATATCCTGTCAATTGTGAAGCTAGCTTCACATTAGATGCTCACTTTCCGATAGCTAGTGCCTTCTGACTTTCTTCGATAGAAACAATAGCTCTATGGTCCTGCAATTCTATATTATCGATGTGTGCGGGCTTCAAACAGTTTCTAATTAGCAGAAGCATATCATCAGTATCTTCGATGAAATCAATTTTTTCTCCATCCAACAATGAAAGTACTGTGTTAATCCTATCTCCCTTACTTCCCACCATGACTCCGACAGGATCTACTTTCTCCTCATGAGAAGCAACGACTATCTTTGTTCTTTTCCCTGGGATTCTAACTATCTTCTCGATAGTGATAGTACCATCATCCAATTCTGGTACAATTTTTCTCAGGATAGCTTCGATGTATTCTGTAGTAGACTGGGTGATTTCCAAGACGATACCTCCTTGCCCTTTAGAAATCTGTTTCAAGAGCACAAAAATTTCTTCGCCTGGTTCATACATTCTGTTTGGTATCTGTCCATCGGGTTGTAACACAACTGCGGTTCCCTCGATATCCAGGATCACACTATCTGCATGGACTCTAATGACTCTTGCCTTCAATAGTTCTCACTGTTTATTTTGGAATTTCTCATAAAATCTTTCTCTCTCTATAGATTTGAGACTTTGTTTAATAGTCTGTGCTGCAGATTGTGCAGCGATTCTAGAAAGTTCCATAGTCACAGGAGTGACATCGATTAGTAATTTTTCTCCAAGCTCAGCATCTTTTCTAATCTTCTTAGCTTCCTTGACGGTAACCTGTCTATCTTCATCTTCTATTTCTTCCACGACTTCAAGTTCTTTATAAATTTTTACAGAGCCATCATTCTCGATATTTACTACAATTTCAGCTTTTTTAAAATCACCAAAATCCTTCTTGAACCCTGATTTAATACCAGCTTTCACGATCTCCAATACTTGGAAAGGATCGAATTTATAATCATCTACGAGTTGCATAATTGCAGCTTGGATACTCTTTCCATCTAGTTTCATTATGTTTTTTTGACTAAATAAAAAATAAGCATATTCTACTATGCTCATATACAGAATAGCTATTTGCAACAAGGATTCAAGGGGAAAATTGAGTTAATAGTGTATAGTTAATAGTGTATGGTTTTGCAATACGGGTGTTCTTAATATGATAAACTGTACACTCTACACTATAAATTTTCCAATACATCCGTGATAATGGAGTTGGATACGTCCATACCAGAGTCAGTTAGTTGTAATTTTGTGCCGTCAAAGACAACTAATCAAGCTTTTTGGAAATCTGCAATCAGTAATTCGTAATTCGCAATCAAGCAATCTGTATATTTGGAGATATCTAGAATGCCTTCGGCTGTCCTTAGTTTCAAGAAAAATGATTCGATCAGTATATCTTTCTCACTCAATGTAATGATAGAGGAGTCGTCTTTTCGCTGTCATTTGAGATATGTTTCTAGATTATTCGTATTGGTCCAGCGTTGATTATTCACTAGTGAAGAAGCGGAAACTCACAATCACAAATAATTCTCCATATTCCGATAGACCATATTATGAATACTCGCGCATCATCTTCTACAGAAGTTAGAAATTTCATATCTCTGATATCACGACGACGTCAGAACATCTTTAAGAAGAGTAAAATCTTTCATTATTGCGTCGTCAGAACTTAGATGGGAGAACTTAGAACTTAGACTTGACGGACCTGAAGACTTGATAGACCTGATGGACTCATTATACCATACAGAATTTTCATGTAACTCTAATGTGTAAAGTGAAAAACTTTCCGCGAATTGGCTCTGCACAAATTTTGTGAAGAAATTTATCCTCGCGTCGCCTCGCAATGCTCCGTCTGGTTTAAACTTACCGAAGGCGATGAAATCAAAATTGAAGACATTATTTTCTTGTTTCAGATCTCTGAGTCCTCTGAGGAAATCGGTCATTCATCAGAAGGTATAAGGTCTGCCAGCTCGTTTCAGTATCTCATCGTCTAAACTCTGAATGCCGAAACTATACCTCACTCTGGGGAAGAGTTTATATTTCTTATTTAATGTTTTGATAATCGTATAAATCTGATCTTGTGGATAGGGATTGAATTCCATACTGAGTTCTGCGAGATTTTCTGTGCGTCGTGTATTTTGAATTTTAGTGATGATGCGAATAATTCACTCAGCTCCGATGATATTTGGCGTTCCACCTCAGAAATAAATCGTCTTAATGTCCTGCTCACCAAGCTCCGTCTTGTAATGATCTATTTCATGTTCCAACGCTTCTAAATATGCTGGGATAGAATCTTGCATACCAGAAAAACTAGCAAACGAACAATAGTTACATTTATTTTGACAGAAAGGGATATGGACGTAAATGCTTAACAATAGCTAGGATCAAGGAGTAAAGAACTAGTGAATAAGGAAACGGGCAGAAAAAACAAGCACAGAGACTCTTATTGAAAACTTATGGTAAATAAGTACTATGATAAAAACATAAAACTCTATGCCACAGAAAACCAAACCTCCCAAAAAAAAGACGCCTGTAGTCAAGCAGGCTTGGTGGGTTCCTTGGCAAAAGGAACTCGCTAAACTCGGAATTGACGGAACCCATATTCGGGTTTAGAATATGGTAAAGCGATCTGAAACAGCGTGGTAACCCCACGCTTTTTTTTATTCCACAAGTAATCAATTAAAAAAATGGGATACTTGCGATTCGCAAGCATTGCCCATAATGACTTATTGGCAAGCACCCAAATTCTCCTTTTTTCTGGCTTTGATATGTCGCCACCAGAAGTATTGGAACCCGAAACCAAATACAATGCCAGTAATAAGCCCTACTATAAATATAATTCTAATGGGCTCAGAGACTATTACAAGCTTTGGCATATTAAGCACGGGTTCTGGTATACTTATTGCTATAATAAGTATCACCATTAAGGTCAAAATGCTAAGAATGCCAAACACGAGCCATAGGCTCTTAAAAATGTTCGATTTGTTCATTACTTTTATTTTTTTAATGATATTAATCATATATACTTTTTTCTGTATCAAAAGTCAAGAAGTGATGATGTGTAGATACAATTAAGAGTAGTAATTTTTATACAATATACACAATCCTATCGCCGATATTGGCCTCTGTAGAGCTATCAAAGGTTGCAAGCACTTGCTCACGGCTAATCTCATCATAACTATCAATCTCCGGCGCATGTAACCATGGCCTAACAGTTAGAATCATAGAACGATTGAACGATGGTTTTCTTTTTGCTTTACTACCTATCGTTCAATTATCTATCGTTCAATTATCTATCGTTCCATTCCTCTTTATTCCCATAATATATCAGACTTCCTGAGTTCACTTTCTGACTTTCGACTTGGTGACTTGAAGACTTTCGACTAACTTTCTCATTTCTAGAAATCTCTTCCTAATCTCTTTACTTGGCACTTTATGAGAAAGTTTTGAAGAAGTCGCGAATGGCTCATCATGATATTCGAAGAGCGCGATATTATCAAAATTTTGGTCTTGTACGAATTTTTTTAATTGCTCGAAATCTTGCTTCGTCTCTCAGGGAAATCAGATAATTAAATTTGTCCTGACGAAGCGAGTAGGAAATAATTTCTGTATATGAGCGAGAAATTTTTCAATATATTTTTCATCATAGAACCTTCCCATGCGTTTCAATATCGGTGAAGAAATATGTTGTAAAGGAATATCAAAGTACGGAATAAATTTCTTGAGCTTCGTTAAGTTTTCTAATTGTTTCAACGTAACAACATCAGGATACAAGTAGAGGAGTCTGTATCTGAAGTCTCACCTGATCTTATCTAGTTTTTCCAACAACTCAAACAACGCAGGTTTCCCATAGAGATCGGTTCCATATCTCGTCGTGTCTTGCGCTATCAAAATAATTTCTTGTATTCACGCCTTGATCATGTGCTTCGCCTCCTCTAAAATTTTTTCTATCGGCAAGGATCTTTGCTTTCCTCTAATCTTTGGGATAATACAAAAGGTACAACGATTGTCACATCATTCAGCTATTTTTAGATATTCAAATTTTTCTTCCACATTCGTATACACCCTTGGTCATTTACTAAATTTAAATTCTCAAAACGTGGTACTATTGTACCCATCGACTAATTTCTTGATCGTAATATTTTCAAAATCATTCCATGACAAACAAAAAACACCATCATTTTCCATTTTCCATTTTCCATTTTCCATTTTTTCAAAGTATTCTAGTCCGCACCCAAGTAAGTAAACCGTCTTTCCATGAGCAAGCAACTCGTGAAGGGTGTCCAGCATTTCTTTTCTGCCGGTCTCTATAAAGCCACAGGTGTTTAGGAAGACAAATTCATTTTCTTTGTCATAAGGATCAGCAAAGTAATTCACTACATAGTGAGGATTGTTCGCTCAGATATCAAAAAGATGTCCAAGGAGATACTGGCTATCGACTAAGTTTTTGGTACATCATAAATTGATAAACGAAAAGTTAAATTGTTGTTTCATATGGGTTTTGGATGAAAGTAAATATTTGCATATCACGTCGTAATTGGTAATTTACTCCCTACGGTCGTGTATATTTGCTCACTTTGTTTGCGTGTATTCCAAAAAAACAGTTACAGTGAAGCGAAATATACGTCCGCTTATGCGGACAAATTACAGTCCGTAAGGACAAAATAACAAGCGGCTTCTTTATATAATCTTATTCTTGAAGTCTAGTCAAGTCGCATATTCGAATTTTCATTCCTTTTTTCCTATTCTATCCTTTTTACAATACTCCTTATATTGTTTCACTTTCTTTGCTCTTTCATTGGTAGGAGCAGTAGAAATAATTCACGGTCCACCAATACAGCCACCAGGGCAGGAGAGTGGATCGATAAATTTAATATTGGGATTGTTCTCCATATATGCGATAGCAGCAGGCATGTTTTTCAACTCATCAACGACTAACACTTGGTCTGGGGTGAGGATATCGTGATAATGGAGTGTGTCGGCAACCGCTCCTGTCAGTGGGAATACTTTAGTATAATCATTATACACCTTGTCAAAGTCAGCATCACCACTTTCTGTGACATCAAAGCTAAAATCTTTGAATGGGATATGATTTTCTTTGTAATGATCAAATAGTTGCTGAAGTTCTTTGAACGTAATAGCGTAATCCACGTCTCAGCTTTCCTTCGCCTCTATCTTCTTGGTCAAGCATGGGCCGACGAAAATAGTTTTAAACTCAGGTCAATATTCTTTCTGTACGAATCTACTCATGATGACCATCGGTGAACCAATATCAATCAATTTGTCTGCGTGCTGTGGATATTTATTTTTTACATATTTTACTATCGTTGGACAATTAGTACATATCCATTGTTTACTGGGATCGCTTTTTATCAGCTCATGATATTTCATATTAATAATTTTCGCCGCATACGTTAACTCTACGACTTTCGTAAATCAAATCCTTTTCAGATCTATAACAATCTGAGGATAGGTAAAATCCACAGGGAAGCTTGGTGCAAGCAAGCAAATCGTTTTTTCTGTGTCCAAGATGGTAATCAACTGTTCTAGCTCTGGAGTGAGAGGCATGATCAGAGAAAAAAAAGTAAAAATTAACGCGCTAGCTGACTGACATGCTCTGCAATCTCATGCATTACATGGATATAATTATAATCATTGGAAAATTTCTCTTCATGTGTCCCAGGATCTGCATGGGCTGACAAAACCTTAACCAGAAACGTAATTTTCTTTTTGGCAGAAAATTGTTGAAGTGTTTGCATGGTATCTAGCAAGAGTGAATAATTTGCAGAGATTTGATCAGTGGCGACTTGATCAGTTGGGTCGACCATCATGATGTAATGAGACCCATTCCTAAGATAATGAGATAGGGCAGAATGATATTTCGTATAATCTAGCGTACCAGGTTTGAGTCAAAAAATATTAAGAAAACATTTTTCAATACGCTTAAATTCGCGATGAGCATCCTTATAAGACAAGGCAGAAAAAAGATTAGCATCCATGAGATCATGCAATGATTGATGACTATCCAAGGAATCTCAAACGGGATCAACTACTTCATTCATTATAATGTAATAGAACGTAAAATTATTCTGCGAAGACTTCTTCTACTCAGTCTTTCAGTGTATAACTATCTAGAAACTCTTTCAAGTGAGGTTTCTTTTGTACGAGTTCATCAACAGTTTTGAGGAGAGACTCGTAATCTCCCGTCTTAGGATACACATAGGTAATCGGATCCAAAAGTCCGGTCGGTCTGATGATCTGTTCTACGATTTTGTCTGAGAGTTTGAGCTCGTATTCGGCGGGGGTTGCTGATAAGAAAATAGTTTTTGCATCCAAATGTTGTCTAGCTGGTATTTCTCATCATTTCAAATCTTTCGTAATACGCTCTTGTAAATGTTTATAAGTATTTCACAATTCTAGAATTCTCAAATCATCTTTTTTAATTTTTCCTGTATGATCTTTTCGACTCAACTTATTCTCCAATTCAGCAAACGCAAGTGGCCTATGATCCAGCGCCGACGGCAATCTAAATCCATAATTTACTAAATTCATCTTTCTTGCTTTATCTCCAGAAGGCATAGCTTGCAATTGTGGTATCGTCATATGCGATTCATCGATGATCAATAAGAAATCATCTGGGAAATAATCGAAGATCGTATTGGGAGCCTGTCCTGGTAATCTACGATCAAAGTAGAGAGAGTAGTTCTCGATACCATTTACAAATCATGTTTCCTTGATCATTCTGATATCATATTCCACTCTTTTTTTGATCCTCTCAGCTTCTACCAGCATTCACTTCTCTTCAAATTCTTTCACTCTTTCTTCTTTCTCTAGATCCATTTCTACGAGAATTTGTTCGAGATTAGTGGTGTCTTGCAAAAATTGCGTTGCCGGCCAGACAGTAATTTTATTCACTTTACTATGAAATTCATAAGTCAATGAATCTCTCAATTCTATCAATTCCAATAATTCTTCATTGAAATGTAATCTATACACAAATTTTTCCGTACTAGAGAATATATCAATTCTTTCTCCTGTGATATCAAACATACCATGTTCTATCTTTCCTTGCACTGGTTTGTATTGCATATGGAGAAGCTGTCTTTTTAGTTGTTTGAAATCATATTCGTTCCCTATTTCTAATTGCAGACAATTTTCTTCGAAGAATCTCTTTTGTCATAAGCCATACAGCGAAGACGCGGAAGCCACGACGATGACATCTTTCCTCGTCAGCAAGGAAGCCATGGTTGCCAGTCTGTACATTTCTATCTCCTGATTTATCGTTGCTTCTTTCTCTATATACAATCCCTGTGTCGGCAAATAACTTTCTGGCTGGTAGTAATCAAAGTAAGAGACAAAATAATGTACAGCATTATTAGGAAAAAAATATTTAAACTCTGTCGCCAGCTGAGCCGCAAGGGTTTTATTATGAGAAATAATGAGCGTTGGCTTTTGTAAATGTTGGATAATATTTGCCATCGTAAATGTTTTACCCGTTCCCGTAGCTCCAAGCAATGTTACTTTATTTTTCCCATCAAGAAAAACCTGCTGAATCTCTTCTATAGCTCTAATCTGATCTCAAGCGGGTTGGTAAGTGGATTGAAGTTGGAACATATCTTATGAATTTTAAATTTTAAATTTTAGATTTTGAATATATGATATATGTAAGAAAATAAAGGAAAATTCCAATGGGAAGTTGAGCAAAAAGATATGCATTAGCAAAAAATATTATCGTTGACATAAATGTAATAATAGTTAGTATCAGAGCGTAACAAATAAGTAGTAACGAAAACATATCCTTTATGAAAACCTTCCTATTTTTAGAAACCGAACATGGAGCGCTTCTACAGGAATGTCCTCCGGAGTTTAATGGACTAGAAGTCCAAGAGATAAGGATTAGAGAGGAAGAAATCCTCAAATTCCTTAACACGAAGAACCCAAATCTCGAGGCAAATCAGATCATCGCACAGGTGTGTGTTGATGGTCAAGTGGTCCATTCCATGGCTCTAACAGCGCATACTCTCTGGGGCACCAGGAGAAATGCGATTAAAAACTCCATTCCCAAAAAAAAGGGAGTAGAGTACGCCTATCAATTTAGTGAGTGATGTTGTGTCACTCTCGATGAATTTCCCCTTGATAAGGGGATTTTCTCAAATTAATAAAAAAATCTGCAGAAGCTGAATAAAAGGGAAACATGTAACGTCGCATTGATATTTTATATGATATCCATATGAAGAGGGCATCGGGATGTAGTTCAGATGGCTAGAATGTCCCGACCATTCGGGATGGGTCTTGAGGTCGCAGGCCCGCCCCGCAGTACTGCGGGGTTCGAGTCAATAAAAAATTTTTCAGGGCGTAGTTCAGATGGCTAGAATGTCCCGACCATTCGGGATGGGTCTTGAGGTCGTGGGCCCGCCCCGCAATACTGCGGGGTTCGAGTCAATAAAAAACTTTTTCGGGATGTAGTTCAGATGGCTAGAATGTCCCGACCATTCGGGAGGGGTCTTGAGGTCGTGGGCCCGCCCCGCAGTACTGCGGGGTTCGAGTCAATAAAAAACTTTTTCGGGATGTAGTTCAGATGGCTAGAATGCAAGGCTGGGGGTCTTGAGGTCGCTGGTTCGAGTCCAGTCATCCCGAAATTATCCCACGACAATCCATTCTCAGTCCCACCGCTCTGAAATAATAGCTCTCAGTCCTGTCACCCCGAATGTAAAATGATCCGCTATAAGTGGATTTTTTTTAATCAAAAAAAAACTCACCCTTGCGGGTAAGCTTTTCAGTCCAACGATGTTAGACTATGATAAGCATGGGTTATGCTTCTTGTTAGAACTTAGTACTTAGAACTTAGATGGGAGACCGGTCTGCTGTCTGCCAACTCCAATCTATTTATACTTTTCTTTCAATCTCTTCAATGTTTCTTCTTTCTGGAGCTTCTTTGCAGCTTCTTTTTCAGCTTTGATCTCTTCCTTTGTCTTCTTTACACCGTCTTCGTGTACTTCTTCTACTTTCTCTTCAGCTTTCTTATGTTTTTTTACTTCTTCAGGATCTGCTTCTATCTTTACAATCAATTCTTTCTTTAACGATTTGTACATGAAAGGAACAGCAAACTGTCCAACAGCAGTCAGTTTCTTTTTGAGTTTGAAGAAATGTGATTCGATCTCGATACCGTATACTGATTGGATAGCTTCGATAATATCATGTTCATCTACCTTAGCGTATAAGGTGTTATCCTTGTTAGCCTTTCTCACAAGCACGATACCACCATCCTCATGGATCTTAGTAAACACTTCATCCAAAGATTGGGATTTCTTAGCTCTTTCTAGCTCTGCAGCCTTCATTTTCTGTCCATAGGCATTTCTATTACTTGCCGTAGCAAGTACACACATTTGCTTGGGGAGAAGAATATTTCTCACATATACAGGCTTTACTTTAACGATCTCAAATCTTTCTCAAAGATGTTTGTCGCTGACCAGCAAAATGACTTCTATCATTTTATTCCCTGGTTTTCTTTTGGTACTTCTTTGTGGCATAATGGAAATTTAGCTAATTAAAAAAATCGCAACGGAACGTATATACTAATTTATGAGGAAAATGCAAATGAAATTTAATGATTCTATTCTTGCAACACAGACCCAAAAAGATACCTTTACCGAGCTTTACTTACCAAGAATGTTTCTATGTCAAAGAAAAAAACATATTTCTGGATACTGATCGCGTTCGGATTGCTTATGCTCGTTGGTTGCCTATGGCTGAGAAAATCAAAGATGTCTACCGCTGAGGGGGAAACACAGCAGCGATGCTTTCAGAAAGCTTGCTTTTACCTAGAAACAGCAAAAACCCCAGAGCAGAGGAGCCAGGGGCTAATGTTTCGCAAGAAACTAGACAAAAATTACGGTATGGTATTTATATTTTCGGATGTCGGTAAACATCCTTTCTGGATGAAAAACACAATGATCCCTCTCGATATGATTCGATTGGATGCGGAATACAACATAGTGGATACCAAGGAAGTGAATCCATGTACACAAGATCCTTGTCCTGTATACACACCAGTAGCCGATGCACGCTATGTCATCGAGCTCAACCAGTGAATAGCAAAAAGCCTGGGGATGAAGCCAGGAAATATATGTATTCCTAAGTAATATTATTTCTTGATTTTAAGATACACCATGACTGCACCAGCAGTACTGAGCAGATTGAGGAATCATAAGAAAGCTTCTCCATTAGCAAAGCTACCAATCATGACGAGGAAAACTCCTATAGCTTGGAGAATAAGAAATGCTGGTTGAAGTTCTTTTCTTCCATTTCGACTGTGATTGAGCTGGATAAGCCAAGACACGATGATTGCCAAGAGGCCGATTCGTGAAAGCATAAGAATACATAGATAAATAAATAAAAAGTAATCTTGCATCTCCAAAATACTTATTTATGATACAGATACAACTCATTTTATTCCTATAGAAATGATACCGTGCTAGCACAGAAATATAGGTTACAAGGCAAAGATGTGATATTTCTGTCTAGGAAAAGGCAATATTTTTCAGCTGGACTTTTTGGTTTTTTTTATCGGAAACAATACCCAAACAACCAATTCCACCAAATATCTACCCATGTTACCATCAAATACTCCAAGAGATCTACCCAAAGAAACATTGTGAAAAGGGCCATATTGCAGTATATACAAGATGAAAACATAGTGACAAAGCCGATATCTACAGCATATTATAAGATCTTTATAGTCCTTAACAAATATAAGCTCGAAGAGTTTCAGAAAAAAATTGCAAATTTGGACAAAAAAGATATTATTATAGGGGTAAAAAAGGAATTCGATTCCGCTTGGAAGAAGTTTACTACGAAAGTATCTGGTAGCTAATTGGAAATATGTTGTAAGTTTTAGGTTCTAAGTTCTAAACTCAAAAACTTCCAACAACTCGTTAACTCTTTACCCCGATAACTCATTAACCCTTTATTTCTACCTTTTTCAAGCCATGACTATTTTCCACAAGATCGCGAAATGATGAGCTGATTTTCTCAAGTCTATTAAGTCTGATACTACCAAACAAGAATTAGAACTTGAAAGATTGGAGAAACAGATAGTAGAGCTACAGACCAGAGAAAAAGAAGTAGAAAAAGCTCAGACGTCATGAGGATGGATGCTAACTAATAGGACATCACTCAAATTTTGGCTTATCGGTATATGAGCAATGTTTTTGGCATATTTCATATTCAGGACCATAGATATTCTATTTCTCATCTTGACTGCGTTTATCGTTGCTTTAGCAATAGAATGACTTATTGAATTTTTCCAAAGGAAGTTGCGTCATAGAGGCATAGCAATCATTCTGGCCTATTTATGACTTATTATATTGGTATTGGCCGGCTTGGTATTTGTCATTCCATTCCTGTTGAGCCAATTGTCTCAAATGTTAGGTATGGTAACTAATAATATTGCAGGCATCCAAACGATGCTTCAGACACAGTCAATCTCAGATATTTTAGCTTCTTCACATTGGGTTCCTAGTGCGGCCAAAGATATCCTTCTGAAGGCACTGTCTGATCCAACCGTAGTGACCGGAGTCCAGACTAAGTTACAGGCAAATGTTTCTCAGCTAATTAATCTAGGAACAACATATGCCAAAGATGTCGGAAATTTAGCTATCAATTTCCTATGAAGTTTTGTAAGCTTTTTGACACAGACATCAATCGTGCTCACGTTAGCTGTGCTCTTTTCCGTCCAAAGGACATCGGTGATGAAGTTTATTTCCGGACTACGAGGAGAAAAGAAATACAAATTTGCATATATGAAACTCGAAAGAATATATAAAAAATTAGGTATTTGGCTCAAAAGCCAGCTCTTGTTGTGCCTCTTCATCGGTGGCGCTGTCTGACTATCATTACTCTTGTTATCTCTATTTGGTATGAATATCCCCCAAAAATGATCGTTAGCACTAATCGCATGAATCACAGAAATAATACCATATATCTGACCAATATTATGATGATTCGTGGCAGTTGTAGTAGCGTTTATTCATTTTGGTTGGGTAGGGGTATTAGTCGTATGAGCAATTTTTGTAGTCATCCAACGACTAGAAAATAATGTACTTATCCCAGTATTAATGAATAAGACTCTCGGAGTAAACCCTGTCGTGATTTTTATCAGTATGATTATTGGCTGATTAATTATATGAGTATTATGAGTGCTTCTTGCCGTACCCATTGCCGTCATCATAACATTGTTGCTTGAAAAAACTTTTGATGAGTAAATAAATTTATTTTCTATCTCTATAATGAAAGCAAAAGTACTTCTTATGTATTTCAGATTATTAGCATTTTTTGCTAAGCGTTATATACGCAAGCACAAGCCATATATTATTTGAATCAACTGAAGTGTAGGCAAGACCTCTTGTCGTATGATTATTTACCAGACACTCAAACAATTTTTCCCTCATCTCAAAATATCTACATCCAAGAAAAATTTTAATGGAGAGCTAGGACTATCATTAAGTATTTTTGAAATAGATGAATGGAATCCCACGGTAGGGACATTTATTTCCGTTCTACGAAAAGTGATACGCAAAACAGTGTTTGGCCCCAAACGTTATGATATCATCATCTTGGAATATGGGATAGATCGTCCCAAAGAGATGGAGTTTCTTATCCACATAGCCAAACCACATATCTGAGTTTTTACTGCGATTGATTCGGTACACTCAGAACAGTTTGGTAATCCCGCGGAGATTGCTAAGGAAGAAGTAAAAATGATTCAAAATACTCTAGAGATGTGATTCCTCAATGCGAATGATATCTACGCTATTCAGCTCAAAGACATGATCAAGATAGATTATCTTATGTATCAGACACAGTGATATGATATCCCTGCTGATATCACCTTTGATAAGGAAAAGTTCTTCCTATGAGATATCCAATGACATCTCTGAGTATCATTTGATCTCCATATCAAAAAAAATGTGCATCATATTCAGACCAACATCCTAGGGAAAGCAAACTATGGCTATGTCTGAGTGGCACTTACGATAGCAGAGATCATTTCATGGAAACCAAAATTTGCTGAGCATAAATTACAATTACCTAGTGACTTAACGTTAGAATACGAATTACAGCCAGGAAGATTAAGTGTCTTCCCTGGAGTAGAGGAGAGCATCATCATCGATTCAAGCTACAATGCTTCGCCATTGAGCATCAAAAAGATTATCAATACCGTACATAATATCAGGGAGCAATTATTCCCCCAGAGGAAAGTATGGATGCTGCTGGGAGATATGAGAGAACTGGGAGATCTGACGGAAAGAGAACATAGACTCATAGCTGCATATGTCAGTCAAGTAGCCGATCGTGTATTCTTGGTGGGACAACACATGAAGACATATCTCGCTGATGAGTTAACAAAGATAGGATATCCTGAAGAAAAAATATATACCTTCACAAAATCCACAGAGGCGGGAGATACTATCAAGGCCATGCTTGGAGAGCCAGGTACAGAATGCTTGGTGATATGCAAATGAAGTCAGAATACAATATTTCTGGAAGAGGCAGTAAAAAAATTATTAGCAAACCCAGCAGATGAATATAAGCTAACGAGACAGTCTGATCGGCGATTACAGAAGAAAAAAGAATTCTTCACATAAAAATACCTCACATCATAACGTAGCAAAAAACTCCAGAGGTTAATCCGGAGTTTTTTGTAAATAGAAATATGAGATAAGAATATTACATGTCGTCTTCAGTGTCATCTTCTGCATCCTCAGTGTCATCAGTAGCAACAGCTTCGTCAGCTGTATCATCAGTAGCAACAGCTTCGTCAGCTGTATCATCAGTAGCAACAGCGTCATCAGCTGTATCATCAGTAGCCGCATCGTCATCACCAGTTGTCGCATCATCGTCATCATCATCTTCTTCCTCGCTAACTTCTACCTCAGGGACTGCATCTCCCTCATCTTTTTCTTCACCATCATCTTCTTCATCATCTTCTTCTTCCTCGCTAACTTCTACCTCAGGAACTGCATCTCCTTCATCTTTGTCTTCGCCATCATCTTCTTCATCATCTTCTTCTTCTACTACTTCAGGAGTGTCTTCTTCGTCTTCCATTTCCAAAGTAATAAGGTCTTCTAAATCTATAAACATCTTGTAATAAGTAACAAAATAAAACAAAATTCTACCAAAGGTAAAACAGTGAGGGGCTTATATGGTTTTTTAGACATAAATCAAGTAAAAATGAACTTTGTAGATAACTATGGATTATCAGGCCAAATGCTGTAAATCTTCAATAGTAATCTTCGCTTGCATAAGTGTGCTCAAATTATCCCCTGCAAGGATTCGATCGTGGATACGGCGATACCCATCTGCATAGAGTTTGTTCTTGAGAAAAATATTGCCCATTACTTCACGAGAAGTATCTTGGATCCCTTGTTTGCATCTCATGGCCATGGTAAATAGAGTATTGAGATGCTTGGATCGTCCCTGTTCTTTGATGTAGTGAACTATCGTAGTAAATGATTTGTTCTGGCTATAATTTAATAAGAGATATTTTTGATAGATTCATATTTTTTGGAATGCGGGGAAGACGGTTTTTTTGTATTCACAGACGCGATAGAGAGCCAATCCTTCGTCATCAGTCAGATAATTTTTTGTTCCAAAAGTCAGAATATGCCAGCCTGTTTGTTTCCCTCAGAGATATCTCTGGTAGTGAGTAAATTCATGAATGAGATCGGCTTCGAGTGCATGTGCTCTCACTTTCATATGAGGAGAATAGGAAAGACGACAAGAATGTTTACCAAATGCTATGGTAAATTTAGAAAGCATATGCTCATTAGGACTAATGTCTACACCAGTAATATCGTTTCTTTGTAGGTATCACAAAATATATTGCCGAATCTCGTCACCGGTTAGGATGTCTCATCGAAGATCGGCTTGTGGTTCATGATAGGTATGTACCATCTGCTCCGCTTGCTGGAGAATCACTGGATCAAATTCACCAAAAAGGGCGGTATTGTATATTGCAATACGAGCGAAATCTTGCCTACAATATGCAAGTAATAATTCTGCAGTAAGTATATGTTCTTCTATTTTGTCGGACAAAAGTTTGCTGATGGGATTGCTGTACGTCTTATTCTCAAAATAGCTAATCTGCAAATCATGCAATGCTTGTATCCGAGAAATGATATCTTTCTCCTCTGGGAAATTATAGGTAAACTGTGGGTTGTACTCACCTTGAGCTTCTATGAAATGCGTACGTTCCTGAACAAGATTGCTAGGAGTGAGATATTTCAGCAAGTTTAAATGCTTAGTAAAGATAAGTACTTTATCATCTATCTCATGTAATAGCTGTTCTTCGGCGACTGAGGAGCGCATAGGGATATAGATAAAAATAAATTATGGATTTACTTGAAACTTTGTCTCTCACTGCTCTATGAATCAGACAATCTGCTTGGCAGCAGCCAATCAAGCATTAGTATTTGCCTCGGCAGTTTGAGCTCCCATTTTGTTTGGGGTGAAGAAGTATCTCCCTGCATATTTTTCTATAATTTCAGCTTTACAATCAGGCTCAACATCTGCCAAATATGCAAAATCTGCTCTTTCCGCAAATATGTTTAAAAGTTCATCTTCGTTAATGACTTCTTTTCTTGCTGTGTTGATTAACGTAGCTCAGGCAGGCATAAGAGAGAGAAGCGAATGATTCACTGATCACTTAGTCTCAGCTGTGGCTGGCATATGGAGAGAAATATACTGACACGTCGTATAGAGGTCTTCTACTTTAGTCACTGCATGCACCCCCAGGGCTTCTATATCTGAGGCCTTGGTAAATGGATCAAATGCATAAATATCCATACCAAGTCATTTGGCAATCGTTGCTACGCATTTAGCTACATTTCCAAATGCATGTAGTCATAAAGTCTTTCCACGTAGCTCAGTACCAGAAGTGCCATTAAATAAATTTCTAGCCTTGTAGATCATCATACCAATGACTAGCTCTGCAACAGCATTAGAATTTTGTCCTGGAGTATTCATCGCTACGATGTGCTTAGCGCTACAGGCAGCAAGATCAATGTTATCATATCCGGCACCAGCACGGACGATGATTTTTAAATGATGCGCAGCATCGACAACTTCAGCATCTATAATATCACTTCTAATAATCATCGCATCTACATCAGCCACAGCTGATAGTAAATCAGACTTATTTGTATATTTTTCCAAGAAGACAACGTCATAGCCAGTTGGGGAAAAGATATTTTTGATACCTTGCACAGCCTCTTTGGCAAATGGTTTGTCAGTAGCAATAAGTACTTTAGTCATGAGATAGATAGAGTAAGAAAATAAAAATTAATGAGCAGCTTCGAATTCTTTCATACAATCCACTAATGCTTGGACTCATTCCAGAGGCATGGCATTATATACTGAGGCCCTAAATCATCAGACAGAACGATGTCATTTGAGCCCAACCATTCATCTTTCGCTAGCAAATGTTCAGAATGCTTCTTCTAGGTCTTTATATGCTTCTTTCATGACAAAACATATATTCATCAATGAACGAGAATCTTTCTCTACAGTACCGACAAATATCTTGCTAGCATCAATAGCATCATAGAGAAGTTTCGCTTTCGCTTGATTCATCTCTTGTATCTTTTCGATACCTCAGAGATCTTTAATCCATTTCAGCGTTTCTCTTACGGTATAAATGGCCGCAGTAGGAGGCGTATTGAAGAGAGAATTCTCAGCGATATGTGTCTTATAATCCAACATAGTAGGAATTTTTCTCTCTACTTTCCCCAAGGCATCCTCTTTGACAATGACGAAGGTAACTCATGCAGGTCCAAGATTTTTTTGTGCGCCACCATAAATCAATACATACTTACTGACGTCTACAGGACGGGATAAAATGTCGGACGACATATCAGCTACCAAAGGAATCGGGCTCTCTATGTCTGTATGAAGTTCACTTCCATAGATAGTATTATTAGTAGTAATGTGAAAATAATCTGCATCAGTAGGTATCGTAAAATCTTTTGGAATATAAGAGAAATTTTTATCTTCAGAGGATGCGACAATTTCCACTTCACCAAATAATTTTGCTTCTTTTGCAGCTTTCTTTGCCCATACGCCAGTTTCCAGATATGCTGCTTTTTTATTGAGTAGATTATAGGGCACCATAGAAAATTGTAAGCTAGCTCATCATCCAAGGAACAAGACATGATATCATTCAGGTATATGGAGGAGCTCTTTAAATAAAGCAACGGCATCAGTGATGATTGCTTCAAATTCCTTGCTTCTATGAGAAATTTCCAGAAGAGAAAGGCCAGTGCCATCAAGATCAAGAATGGCTTGAGCAGTATGCTCGATAGCTATCCTAGGTAAGATGGATGGTCAAGCATTGAAGTTGTACTTTTTCATGATAACGATACATAAAAAGATAAAAGCATATATTATCTTGCTGCCTCGTAGTGGGCAAAAAGTTGTGCAAATAATGTTGGTACCATTTTCATCTTGTCTGGCGTAGCCACAAAAGAGACTCTCATCTGAGTCACACCAGGGTTGGTCTGTCATGCTACGGCACGATAAAATCCGTCCATAGGGGAAACCAGAAGGGTATATTTTTCTCAGTCTAAGTCTACAGATCATTCCTGTGCACAAAACAGAGAAAATGCTTTGGCATCAAATCATGGTTTTGCGATATTTCTGACATCCATGATAGAGTAGAGTGCCGCATCAGGACGAGAGACAATGATTCATGGCAACAAAGATTTTAGTCCATCAGACAAATCTTGCAACATATTTCCATAATAATTTCTCTGCTGCTCATATCGTTTGTGCAAATCATCGAATGATTCATGAGCAATGGCTCAGAAAATATATTGGCCGATGACATTAGAACACAAGCCGGTAGTATTTTCGGCTACACATTGTTGATGAAATTCTGCACTATCAGTAATCATCGCTCCTATTCTGAGTCCACAAGCATTTCGGACCTTAGACGCTGTCTCTATACTGATTCTTCTTCATTGGATCCCAGGGATTTCTGCGTCGCTGATTTTTCGTATACTTACTAATTTCCCATTGCCGTAATGTAATTCTCTGTATGCTTCATCACTAATCATTCGCATATCATATTTCACACAAAGCTGAGCAATCATATGCATATCATCTTGATCGTATAATTGCCCAGTCGGATTGTCATACGGAATAACCACGATCGCACTTGGCTTATGCTCCTGGATAAATGATTCGATCATTTCCTGACTTGGCAGTGCAAATCTTCCATCTTCTTCCAAATGTCTTGCCAGAGTGACAATATTTCTACTGGTTCTTCATGCAAATCACAAATAGTTAGTATACGCTGGATCAATGAGCATAATTGGTCTATCGTGAGCATCAGAGACTCATAGCAAGAGTAATTCCATTGCTTGGCTTCAGCCATCAGTAATTTGAGCAAAGAGTCAGGTGGTATCGCAACCACTTGACGCAATGATATGAAGAAATGCTTCTTGAGTTTCTGGCAATCAGACGGTTTGCGAATATTGGACTATTCATTGCGCTAAAGGAGAATCAGACGTTTTGATAGTAAACATTCTCTCTTGCATCGCTGGGTGCATAGGCAGAGAAACATTTCAGATAGAGACATTGATCGCTTTGACTCCATCAGTCCTCTTGGCAAATTCCATTTGTGCCCTACGAAGTGATGAGGGTTGTTTACTGGCAAAATACTTAGAAAGTTGAGGGCTCATAGGTACCAAATTAACTAGCTAAAATAACATCTAGAATGGGAAACGTATCATAGGCCAAGAAAGCAAGCATCGCTCATCCTCAGGTAGAGATATGATCAAATCAGGTCAATCCAAGCATATGGATTGCAGCGATAGAATCTCCTCCTCAAATAATCTTATATGCATGGATATTCTCAGCGATAGCTTTTCATTTTTCTTTAGTCCCATGAGCAGATGCTTCTCGTTCAAAGACTCCGAGTGGCCCATTCCATACGATAGTTTTCGCTGTTGCTACAGTGCGTTTGTAATGGGCAATGGTTTTTGGCCCAATATCTAGAGCGACTTTATCATCAGGGATATACTCGTTTTCTGTATGAGTAATTGTATCACCAGGGTCAGTAAACTCATGGTGTACTGCATGGTCCAGGGGAAGAAGAATCTTGTCAGCATACGTCTGGAGTATCTCTTGTGCTACAGAGAGTTTGTCAGTCTCGACGAGAGATTTCCCTATGCCCACTCATTGAGCTTGGAGTAAGGTATATGCCATAGCTCATCAGATCAATACTTTATCTGCGATGCGTAATAAAGCAAGAAGCGCATCTAATTTTTCAGATAATTTAGCTCACCCCAAAATCGCAATGAAGGGATGCTCGGCATGTGCAAGGGTACTCAGTTCACGCACCTCTCTAGCAAAGACAGGTCAGAGATAACTAGGAAGCATCTTGGCCACGTCATAGGTGGAGACGGATTCACGATAATCAGCAAATGCATCATTGATAAAGAGCTCACAAGGAGCAGTAAGAGTTTTAGCAAAAACATCTTTTTCTACAGAATCTTTACTATCTTCTCCTGGGAAAAATCTTACGTTTTCCAAAAAATAAATACCTTCTGAAATCCCTTCAAGGTCGGCGAGTTGTGTCACGAAATTGACTTTCTTTCACAGATCGTTTGCTAACTGTTTCGCAATAGTTAGGAAACTATATTTGGATTCATTATGCTTTGGTCTTCAGAGATGAGCAGTGATGAGCAATAACTTCACTTTCCCTGCGAGTTCTTGGATAAGAGGGAAAGACTCACGATATCTCGTGTCATCCACCATATTCCCTAGATCATCCGTGGTGACATTGAGACACGTCCTTAGGAGCACTTTTTTTCCAGTAAAATCTATCTGGGTAGTAAGCTTGCGTTCAAAGACCTCTGTATCAAGAATATACATCAGGAGAAAACAATGAAATAAAGACTAGAGGTGGGCAATAACAAGTTGTAATAAGTCTACCATCCTACAGGAATATCCCCATTCATTATCATATCGAGAGATAAGCTTGAAAAATCTAGGATTCAATTGCATACATGCTTGTGCATCGTAGATGCTAGATCTATTATCGTGGATGAGATCAGTCGAGACAATAGGCTCCTCAGTATATCACAAGATTCATTTGAGATATGTTTCGCTTGCTCTCTTAAATGCTGCATTTATTTCTTCCAAAGAAGTGTCCTTTGTAGTTCTCAAGGTAAGATCAACTACGGAGACATCCGCGACAGGTACTCTAAATGCCATTCCACTCAGTTTTCCTTTGGTTGCAGGCAATACTAATCCTACAGCTTTTGCGGCTCCAGTAGATGCAGGGATAATATTCATTGCTCCAGCTCTTCCATCACGAAATGCCTTTTTGCTAGGTCAGTCCACTAATGGCTGAGTACCAGTATATGCATGACAGGTCGTCATGAGTCCTTCTTCAAGTCCAAATCATTCCTGGAGTAGGACATGCACTACAGGAGCTAAACAGTTGGTCGTGCAACTTGCATTGGAGACGATATTTTCTCCAGCATATTCTTGGTGATTGACTCACATGACAATCGTCTTCACATCCGCATCAGAAGGCGCAGAGATGATAACTTTTTTTGCACCAGCAGTGAGATGTCACTCAGCATCAGGTCTCTTAGTTCGCAATCCTGTACATTCCAATACGACATCGATACCCAGATCCTTCCAAGGTAATTCTTCTGGTCTTGCTTTCATCGCCATGACGGTAAAATGATGTTTCCCTATATGGATTTCATTTTCATTCACGACAGAGATATCTTCATTTGTCTTGCCATGGACAGAATCATATTTGAGCAGATAGGCAATATTATCAGCAGGTACAAGATCGTTGACAGCGATGACTTCTACTTTCCCTCCGAGAAAATCAGTATCCAAAAGCGCTTTATACACCTGTCTTCCAATTCTTCCAAATCCATTGATAGCAATTTTTGTAGCCATGAGAATAATCACTAAAAGAATAAAAAATTATTGTAGGTAATCGACGATAGCAGTAATCATCGTTATAAATTTTTGTGGATCCAAGCTTGCTCATCCCACGAGAAATCAATTTACATTATTCAGCTTGATGATTTCTGCGGCGTTCTGATCATTACTACTTCATCCATAGAGGATTCTTGATTCATCATTTTTTACGAGTTCTCTAATGAGCGTATGCATACCTTCTATGTCTTCCATCGTAGGAATTTTACCAGTTCAAATAGACCATACAGGTTCATATGCTACATCGATCTGTGAGAGATCAAGATTTTTTGTCGCATTCAAGAGTTGTTGAGTAAGGATATCTTTGGTACGTCATTGTTCCTTCTCTTCAAGTGTCTCACCGATACACAAAATAGGTCTAATACCATTAGCGATAGCAGCAGTCAATTTTTTGTACATAATATGTGCATCTTCTCAGAAATATAGTCTTCTCTCAGAATGTCAGACAATGACATAATTACACTGTAATTCTTGAAGCAGCGCAGGGGATGTCTCTCCAGTAAATGCTCCAGCCATTTCAAAGTGCATGTTTTGAGACCCTAGATGGACACCATGTGTAGGCAATAGTGTAGACGCATAACTTAAGCTTGCCATTTGTGGGCAGATGACTACATCCACGACATCTTGTTCATGATACAAATCAAAAAATTGTTGTACATACTGACCAAACTCTGCATTCGTTTTATTCATTTTAAAATTTCATCAGATAAGATACTTCATGGCCGATAGAAATTAATCACATAAAAAAATTTCGTCACACAGCGACAAATATCAATCTACTTTTTTCATGAGATATTTCAATTGAATTTATAGCACAAAACTTTACAACCAAAGCGAAATTTTACCATAAAATATACACGATGGAATTAAAAATCTACAACACCTTATCTCGCGAAAAAGAACTTTTTGTCCCTCTCATGGAAGATCCTAATTACAAAGGACCCAAAAAAGAATTTGTCGGACTCTATTCATGTGGACCTACGGTATACTGGACTCCTAGTATTGGAAATTTCAGAGCTACTTTCACGGCAGACTTAATTAGAAATACATTGAAGCTTCTCGGATATAATGTAAAATCAGTCATGAACATTACTGATGTTGGTCACTTGGTTTCTGACGCTGATGATGGGGAAGATAAATTGGAAAAATGATCTAAGCGTGAATGAATCTCAGCACGAGATGTTGCTAAGAAATATGAGCAGATATTCAAAGACGGTATGAAAGAGCTCAATATCGATGAATTTGATATCATGCCAAGAGCTACGGAACACATAGAAGAACAGATCGCATTAATCAAGACATTAGTAGAAAAATGATATACCTACATCGTAGAAAAGGATGGTATATATATGGACACAACTAAGGTTGAAAATTACGGTGAACTGATGTGACCAAATTACAAAAAACGTTTGGCTGAACTAAATGCAGGGGAGAGGATAGATATGAAAGGGAAAAAACATCCTACTGACTTTGCTCTACGAAAGTTTTCTCCCGAGGACGAACACAGACAGATGGAGCGAGACTCGCCATGGGGCAAATGATTTCCAGGTCGGCATATAGAATGTAGTGCAATGTCATCTAAATATTTATGAACGCAATTTGATATTCATCATGGCGGAGCCGATCATATTACGATCCATCATCCCAATGAAATAGCTCAGTCTGAGTGTGCTTTCGACGTTCATCCACGAGTAAAATATTGGGTACACAATGAATTTCTTCAAGTTGACGGAGGTAAGATGAGTAAATCATTGGGAAATGTATACAACTTAGACGACATCAAAGCTAAATGATTTTCTCCACTCGATCTCAGATATTTCTACTTCATGGCACAATACGGAAGTTTCCAAAATTTCACATGGGATCAATTAGAGGCAGCGAAAAATGCTAGAGAAAATCTAATCAAGAAAACACAGGTGTGAAAGTATCATATTGAAAATGCTCAAATAGATGAATCATTTGAAGAATTATGAAAAGAACTTACGGGTGAAGCAAAGCAACGATATACACAGATAGAAGAAACAATCTGTGACAATATAAATACACCGAAATTGTTGGCAGTATTGAATGGTTGATTGGGCAATATAAATGAAGAGAAGATGTTTATTTTCTATCGACTAGAAAAAAATTTACTCAAGATTGGACTCTTTGATCGGATTGGTCAGGAAGTCGAATTAGTAGAAATCCCAGACGACGTGAAACAACTCGCAGAGCAGAGATGAGAAGCCAAGCAAGCCAAGGACTACGCACGTGCAGATGAACTCAGAAAAAATATTTTGGAACTTTGACGAGAGGTGAAAGACACGAAAGAGTGATATGAGATACATAAGATTTAATTTCTCTGATATACTCACATGAAATTACTCAACACCATCCACGAAGATTATCACATGCACAGCCTTAATTTTTCTGATGGGCTGAATACGGTCGATGAGATAGTAAGGTTCGCATGAAAGATTGGAAGAACAAAGATTGCAATCACTGACCACAGTCAGAAAGAATTGGATGTAGATAAAATCGCCAAAAAAAATCGAGCATGTACCCGTGAGAGGCGAAAAAACGTCCACAATGACGTACAAGTAATTTTTGGTATCGAATGAGATCTTTTGAATGGGAAAGGCGACTGCTGTTTTGAATTGGACGGAGTAACTTCTGAGTTTCTTATATTATCCTGCCATGAAGAGACATACAAAGCACATAATTGAGACTTGCAAAACATGACGCAATGATATATCAATGCTATAGAGAGATATCATGATAAGATAAAATTCATCGGGCACCTTTGCAAAAAATGAACGGCAGAATTTGTAGATGTAAAGAGAGTAGTAGAAGTAGCCAATAAATACCATATCCCATTAGAATTTAATGCAGGATACTTGTCCCGTGGATGAACGAATTTAGAAAAATTGGAGATATTACTTACTACTGCAGATGAAGTGTATATCAATAGCGATGCACATCTCTTATGTGAGCTCGAAAATAGACAGGCAGCATTTGACTATCTCAAAGAGAAATGATTTATTTAAAATAATAAACATATATGAAAATAAGTAAGGAATATCGGTTTATGGTGACGGCTGGGTCACTGTTCGGATTGATTATTTTTTGAAGGCAGCTTTTCGCTAATTTATGATTATCTACTTTTGAAATTGCGGTATTACCATACTTACCAGCAATAGCTATTTTGTTGCCCGTACTTATTCGACGTAAGACATGGTGGAAAAGAGCATATATACGGCCGATTCTTGTATGGTGATTTATTGAGGCAATCCAGGTTATCACTCAATTCGGATGATTCTATTTCCATATACCAGTAGCAGTAATTTTGCTACTTATTTACACACAGCCATTACGAACGATTTTATTCGGTTATTTATTTTTTCGCGAACGCATAAGACGATATCATATCTTGGCGTGTATATTGGTGCTATGAGGAATATTCCTTTTGATAAATCCTTTTGGATCTACATTTAGTATGCTAGGGATAATCTTCGGTTTGCTTGCGGGAATATTTCTGTCTCTGCGAGTGATAGCATGAGCACGAGTAAGTAGAAAATGAATAGATTCTTATCTAGCAAAATTTTCAGAGACCGTAACATCACTCTCTTTCGTCTGAATAATCTATTTTATTCTTCTCCCATTCATCCATACCCCGGGTGTTATGTCATTCAGTTTGCAGCAGACACCTATGATGCGATTATATTTTTTCTTATTTGCTCTTTTCGCAAATGTAGCTGCTCACGTGTTCTATCTCAAATGAGTCAAAAAAGTCTCAACAATAAGTGCTGGCATTATTATGCTACTAGAACCAGTAGTATGAACCATTCTAGCTACCATATTTTTTCATCAACCGCTTACTCGATTGATGGTAGGTGGCTGAGTGCTCATTCTCCTATGAAACGTCTTTGTGATGGTTTATGGGCAAAAGAGGGAATAAAACATTTATTTCAGTAAAAATCAAATGAAAATAAGTAAGGAATATATATTTGTCATGATCTCGGGGACTTTTGCTGGATTGATCGTTTTTGGATGACAAATTTTTACTAATCTAGGATTGTCTCTCTTTGAAATATCTACTTTGCCATTCATCCCTATTCTATTGATCCTCTTGCCGATCATTATTCGCAATAAGTATCGATTACATAAAAAAAATATTTGGCCGTTGTTTGTATTTGGGGCTATTGGTGCTTTGGTAGTACTTACGGAGTTTGGAGGATTATTTTTTCATGTGCCAGTGGCGGTCATCGTCTTGCTACTCTATACTCAGCCGTTGTGGACAATACTCTTATCTCCATGGCTTCTCCGTGAGCGTATCAAATGGTTCCATATCGTTTCTTGTATATGTGTGTTGTGATGAATATTTTTCCTTGCGTATCCCTTTGAGACAGGAGTGGTAATAAGCCCTATAGGCATAACGATTTGACTATTGGCAGGTATATCGCTCGCTCTACGAGTCATGGCAGGAGCACGAGTAGCGAGGAAATGAATAGACCCCTATCTATCCAAATTTACCGAGGCAGGATTTACCGTCATACTTTTGTTTTTGTTGTATCCAGTATTTTTATTGATCACCAAAGATCCTAGTGCTATAGGATTTCATATCAATCGAAGTCGGAAAATCTGGTTGCTCTTTTTTGGATTTGCCTTATTCGCAGAGACGATACCACATATTTGTTATCTCAAATGAGTAAAAAAACTTTCTGCTATGACAGCGGGGATTATTCTTTTACTAGAACCGATTTCAGCAGCGATACTAGCAATGATTTTTCTCAAGCAGCCACTGACAATATATATCGTCATCGGATGAATTTTGATTTTATTGGGGAATCTATTCGTCATGATTTATGGACAAAATAAGTCATTACCTACAATTTTATAATTGTAAAAAAATAATCAAGATATAAAGATGAAAGATAAGCCAATCCGTGCTATACAAAAAACCCTGGGGGAAAAACCAGAGTTTTTTTATTTTACAAAAGCCGGCACATACGTCCGGCAAGGAGATTACTCCTCATGATTGATAATATACATCATGATGCCATGAAGACAACATGCTCCTCCAGCACAAAAACTGAGCCAAAGAAATAATGTAGTATACCAATAGGAGATATCTAATAGTTGGACAAGGATGAAGGCAGCAAAAACTGTCCAGATAGAGAGAAGGAAAATCTCCTCAAATATCCTGTGTTTCGCTTTCTCACCCATCTTACCCCACAGGCAGAAGCCCTTGATGATTGAAGGGATCAGGCCTAAAGAGTAGCTCCAGAGCAGAGTAAGAATATATCTTATCCGTTCCGAGACTTTTAGTAATGAATCTTCCATAACATATTATGTTGTGTTGGCAATATAACAAAAAACAACAAAAAGTCAACCCATGCCATACAAAAAACTCCGGAACCCCGCAGTACTGCGGGGGGACAAAAACCAGAGTTTTTTTTATTTTTTGTGCTTGGAAAGTCTCACTACTTGATACTAAATACTCACTACTATTTAGCAGGTTCTGGAGTCAAGACTGCATCACCGAAGGAAACCGTTTCTTGTGCTCCCGTTCCTAAATTAGGATTTGGACCAGTCCTAAATGGGAAATCTTCTGGGATATAATATCCTTTGATCTGACTCAAACATTTCAGGACATTTGTCTGTCGATTGATTGGACTAGAAGCATAGATCTTACCATCTTTATTCCCATATCTTGAAAGTTGTTTAATCGTCTGATAGTCTCATAGATATGCATTATTCAATGTCAGTGGAATGGCTCTTGCACCGGCATATGCATTAGCAAAAGGTACTCTATCTCCACGATCGTTATTTCCGACGTTACCGATATTTCATGCAGTGCTCAGATACCTACCAAGCGTACTTTCAGCAAAGGCAATACACATCACGACATCTCTATCAATGTTTGTTCACTTGACGACATCATCCCAGAATGGTACTTGTTTGTAGATACCTACACCATACATACTCAGGAATTGATCTTCTCTCTGGAGAAGTGTAGATCATGACATTAAGGTCAGATTAGTAATATCTATAGCTCTTGCATATTTGTCTCTGAGATATTTGATCTGATATCCATTTGGCAAGGCGTCTTTATTTTTGACGATACTTGAATCTAAGATATCTAATGGATCCATAGCCACTCCATCCTTGAGGAGGATAAAGGTCAGGTTAGATCACTTGGAAATGAATCCGGCGCCTCTTGTACCTGGCTCACCGCCACTATATCAGATAAGCTGTCATCTTTGGACAATATCTCCTGGTTTGACGATAGTTTTATTGAGATATTCATAGACGGAAACATATCCATCTGTATGGACTACCATTGCTCGATTGATACCGATATCATCATTATCGGCTACGAAATACACCACACCGTCACGTGTCGCATAGACAGGAGTTCATTGAGTGGCTTGAATCTGGATACCGATATGTGGTACCCCATACTGTGTCTGATAAGCTACATCACCAAAATAGGTAAGAATATGCTCGATAGGATAAATTGGCCATGCTACAGGATAGTTTTCTGTGTCATTAGCTATTTTGTTTAGTTCCTTCATTTTTTGATCCATATCGAAATCTACTTTGTATACTCATTTTTTCACATCTTTAGCTAATTCAACAACCTTATCATATACACTCTTCGTGCTATCAAAAAGTGTATCGATAGTTACTTGTCTCTGAAGTTTGTCATCTTTATACAATGAAATGAATTGTATCAAGAAATTTTTCTTCTGTTGTAATTTTTCTAATTCAATAGAATAATCTTCGATATCTGCTTTTGCTCTAATTTTCAGCTGGTTCAATTTTTTGATTAACTGTAGTTGCCTATCCTCATTATCCGTAAAGCTCGTCATGAGGTCATTGAATTGCAAGAGCATTGATTGTACCATATAATCATTAGAAAGTGTGCGAGGAATATTATCAGAATTGATAATCAATTTTACATCATCGATAGTATCTGTATTTTCATTATACAGTTTATTATCAAGTTTATAGATAAAGTTAGCAAAGGTTTCGATATATTCTTTAGTGGCTTTAAATCATTCTCTAGAATCGGTTAAATCTTGGTAAGCTACGTAAATGAGCTTCTGATACATCGCAATTTTTTTTAAGGTGTCGGAAACAGTCGCAGTCGTCGTATCAATAGTTTGAATGACTTTTACAATCTCTTTCCTGACTTCTCTATATTTCTCAGAGATAACATCGCCACTTCTTTCTTTCGCATCGAGATCATAGAGCTGCTGAGTCAATCCATCTACACTACTTTGTAGATCTTGCATGGTTGTATATGCAGTACTCACATCAAAATCTGAAACGGCTTGGTCGGGTTGATAGACATCCAAGTTGGAAGTATCTGTCACTGTATCTGTAGTGATCTGTGTATCGTTAGCTGTCTGCGCAATAGCAAAAGACCCTCACACAATAGTAGTAAAGCAGAGAATACTAAACAATAATTTCATATTCTTCATACACCGAGCGTTAAGACATAAATAGAATCATAGATGGGAGGGCTTAGATGGGAGAACTTAGTTCTTGTATCTCTCCTATCTCCAATCTCCGAACTACAATCTAAGTATATTCCCCAATGGCTAAATAATCAAAAAAACAGGCCACATCTTGCCCGTTATACCTTGACATATTATTGTAAATATATTAAGTAGCGTTAAAATAATTTATTTTTTGGGTAAGGAAGTCCGAATCTCCAGTCTGCAAGATCCCAACTCCCAACTTCTAACTAAAACTATCTAAATCTTCTAATAAACAATGGCATAATGAGCAAGGTAATACCAAAAAAAATAAACGGAACGATCATGCCGACCTTATTGGTGAGGACATCAGATATGATCATTATAAGAAAAATGACGATATTCGTAGCAATGCCATAGGCCGCAGATCAATATTCTTTTCTATGATCCTCTCAAATATGGTAGAAAAATCTTCATTCCAATAAATTGACAGCGATACCAAAAAATATACCCATGAGAAAACTTGAAATATTTAGCGTGATATAATAGTCGTATTTATTGATAATATACGGGAAATAGAAAGTAGAAAGTCCAAGTAAAATAGTAAAGATCATAGAAAGATATCTTTTCCCTTTTTTGAAAAAGGCAGAAATAACATGCCCGACAATGGCTCAGACGATAGAAATAATGATAATGATGATAGAACTCTTGGGGACTTTATTGAAGACGTCAATACCGAGCTCCAACATTTTCTGTCCGACTCCTACAGAAACAGCTCGTAAGACGCCGATAGGAATCAGTAACCAGATATATTTTTTTATGACACCAATAATACTAGGAATCGCCTGTCTCACAATAGTTCGATCGTGTTTCCTTTTAAAATCTTGATCATAATCAAGAAAGCAACCAGCTAATAAGGCAATTCACAGCATGCATATCAATGCCCAAAACCCTGTCGGTCATCGCCAAGCGTAAGCACCAAATCATAAGTAACTTCACAAAATGGTTCATCCTAAGATGGCAATATTCACTGTCCCATTTACAGACGTTTCACTAAATTCAGATCTCTGGATTTCAATAGTAAGGATAATAGACTTGATGACTGTCCACATACCATACATGAGGCCAATGCCACACATTAAGATAATAAATAATGGGAAAGGAATAAATCAAAAGAGGTGTCAAATGCCGACACACACTATGCTAATAAGTGTGGCTATAATAAGAAGATTTTTTTTGCGAAAGAGCACGGCAAGTGATCATGCCACGAAATACGATGCCATACATCCTAGACTCATATATCACATAATTTCTTCCAGACTGACATTTACCTGTTTGAGATACGATCGAAGAAAGAACTTGATCATAGAGACAAAACAGCTCCAAAAGAAGACAATCAGGATAAAGAGAATTAGATTCTTATGTTTGCGCATGGTATGAATGATTATAAAAATTTGTTTCTAATCGCATCAGTAGTTTTTATAAAGGATTTTAGCGTAAGGAAATCACGTGCATCGCTCAACTCTTTAGATCAGAGATGGGTATCGGGGATGAGATGAACGTGGAAATGCTCTATAGTCTTACCAAAGGATCAATCCTTAAGATAGGTAAGGACATTCTTATGCGATGTATGTAGTAACCCATTCCATTTCCCGATTAATACGAATAATTCTTTAGATTCTTTTTGAGTCAATTCACTCAGCAAGGCAACATGCCTTTTGCTGACAATCATAATATGATAGGGATTATAGGGAGCACGTGAAGGAGTGACAATCATAGTGCTAGTTTCTTCTATAATGACAGGTGGGGTAAGCGTACAAAATGGGCAACTGCAACTATTTTGTATTCTCTGAAGTGCTTGCCAGTATTTCATATATGTATCATCCTCAAGATAAAAAAAATACCCGACAAGGAATATATATTTTTTACCCATGATTGCAAATCCATACAAAAAATGGTCTCGACCACAGAGCAGTATATGCTACTGGTGAGGAAGAGACCGGAATGTTAGAAACTCACAACAAAAACCGTGATATGCGGCTTATTGGTGTGGGTTCGGCATGCCGTAACTCCCAAAAGGAGCAACAAACAGGCCAATAAAAAAAATTTTTTTTTCATGGCGATGGTGGTATTAGACCAATACTATACATACTTTCTATGAAATTTCAACTACTTCGTCCCAGATATCCATATCTTGAATCTGCTGACTATGAGTGACTGTGTAGAGTTTCATGTCTCTAGATTGGACAAAATCTTCCAACATATCAGCTACTTTTCAGACAGTTTCCGAATCGAGATTATTTATCGTTTCATCCAAGAACAAAATAGGGGAGTGGATATACGAAGAGATAGAGAGCATTCGTACTAATTTCAAAATAATCATCTGACCTCCACTCAGCGACTTGATTTCTCTTTCTCCTTTCTCATCGATGATGGTTGCAGCTAATTCCAACTTGTCGGAGCTGGTCTTCTCTAGTGCAAACTTGATCTGATAATCTACGACTTGGGTTAAATAATTATTAATAATGTCATTCAACACTGGTAAGCTGTCTTGCAAGACCATCAGTAATAATTCTTTCGCAAAAATATTATACAATTCATTCAATAATTTTTCCTCTTCTTGCAGTCATTTCACTTCTATTTGAATATCTTTAAACTCATTGATCAAGACCTGTAAATCGCGCTGTGTCTCTTTGATCGTTACAGCTATTTTTTCAATCTGTTGTAATTTTTCTGGTTGTAAGGCTTGGATTTTTTCACTAATTGTTTGGATGTCTTTTTGCTGGGTCTCTTGGTCTATCACTGATTGCTTCATGGTTTCTTGTATACTTGTAATTTGCGCAGCAAGCTTTTCCCTATCCAGCCTTAGTGTCTCCACTTGGCGTAGCATATCTTCCAGTGATGAAATGTCTTTATCTAGTGATTTTATTCTCGTCTCAGTTTCTTGATAACTAACAAAATCTTTTTGCAATCAAGAATAATCCACTTCATTCAAAAATGTTTTTATATCAGCAAGTAATGCTTGAAGTTTTTCTTGTTCATGTTTAAATTTCTCGATATCGGCAGTTGTCGTGCTTTGTTTCTTAAGCTCATCAAACTCTTGTTCTTTATTTTTCAGCAAGTCTTTTGTTGTTCCTATGTTTTTTTCTAAACTCTTTTTCTCATCCAAAAATCTTTTTTTCTGTTCTTCTAATTTTTCAAAGTGTTGTTTATTAATCACTTTGATAAAAGGACAGTTAGTTCAAATCTTACTACAATCAAAGGTCGCCTGTTGCTCAGTTTCTGAGTCGAAAAGCTTAATCTTCTCATCTAAACTTTTTTGCTGTATTTCTAAATCTTTTATCTTTTCTCCAATATTTTCCACTTCTTGTTCCAAGGTCACTTTCAATTGACTTGCACGAAGCTCCTGATTTTTGATCTGCAAATCAATGGTCTGAAGTTTTTCATTCACTTGTTTTCCATAATTGACCAACGAGTGCGTAAAGAAATTCAGCTCATTAAGAGCAGTTCATGAGAGCTTGAAATCAAGCTCCGCACTATGCGATTCATAGAATTTCAAAAATTGTTCTTTCGGCATCTTAGATTCTAGTCCATCTTGTCATTTCTGTAGCACTATTTTCTCATTCTTCAAAATCTGAATCTTTTCTGGATCGAGTCAGGAAATCTTTTTATCTATATCTCAAATATTTTTTTCCACCTCCAAAACTTTTTGCTGACTGGTTTGGACGTTCAGCTTGTTCTTCTCGTATTCTTTTTCACTCACCTGTTTGCTTTGCTCCAAAGTCGAATACTCTGCTTTATACGAGTCAATCCGAGTATCTAAGTCTGTAACGATATCCGTAGGTAAGACATCCACAGCAAAGTCAGTAATAGTTATTTTTTCTCTGATGAGTTCCATGTCTGCAAGGAAATCACTGTATAATTTTTTCTCAATGACTGAAGAAAAATCAGCATAATCTTTGAACATTTCTAATGATGCAACTCAATCAATATAACGATTCAATAAATTTTGTAATTTCATATCATACTTACTCGTATCCGCAGTAGCTTTCAATTTATAGGTGATCTCTCTCTTCTTCTCGGCTATCACTTCTTTCCCTTCATCAATCGCGAGCAAGTTGAAAACATTTTTCAATACCGTCAATCTATCAGCTGGTGTGAGCTGAAAAATATTTTCAGAATCTTGCATCAAGAATACTGTATTGAGAAAGACTTCTTTGGGCTGCAGGACAGATTGTAAATTTTGCTGTAAATCAGTCTCATTCTTAAACGGAATTTCTTCCAAAGCAAAATTAAGATCTTTTAGCATATCAGCGATATCTAAGTTTTTAGTAATTACCGAATAGCCAGCCTTCTCCATCCATTCATTAACCTTTCAACCTTTCAACGTTTCAACATTTCAACTTATTTTGTACAAGGTAGAGGAGCAACTATCTTTACTCTTTCCTCATTTCAAATTCCTTACGATAAAGTAGAGCTCATTATTCACTTCGACTAAAATTTTAATATATCATTCTTTGGACAAAGCATTCAACATATTTCTGTTAGCCAATTTGTACAAGCCAAACATTGGTCCATCAAAAAAGAGAAAACTTTTCCCTGAGCCTATCGGCGCCTTGATGAGATATTTGCCTTGCGGAAAAAAACAGGTCAATGCTTGTCCCTTAAACGGTCAAATATTCATATAGGAGATAGCGAGGAGATTCACGAATCATCATATAAGATAAAGTACGAGGATTGTAGGGGAAAGTCGTGTTTTTTCAAGGAATAAAAAAATCTGAATTTGTCAACCGTTTTTGCTTGTTTACAACGGATTTCTTTGTCTTTTGGATCCAATTGCTTACAATGAAGACAACAATTTACTATGATATAAACCATATATGCATCTCGACGATTTACAGACCAGCCATCATGGGAAAAAGAAACTAACATTCCGATCGTTCGTGAAAGAGATCAGAATTTTTATTTTGCTTTTTATGGTTGTAGTGATAGTAATGCTGATTGTGACCAACCTTAATCTGTTTGTCACAAGCTTCAGTAACCTCTTTGATCATTCTGTTGCTAAAGTGCAGGATGTGAATAAATGAGATGCCTATGAAAGTAATAATATTGCATCGGTAATGGATCTGTCAGATGCTCAGTCGTCCGAAGTACAAGCATTACTAAAAAAATATCAGAGCTGATGGGAAGATATCAAAGATATCTCTAACTCACCAGAAAGCACATTGAGAGCAAAGTTAAAAAATTATCCTTTTGCATTCAATACCTTACCACCAGTCAACAAAATTCTTATACCGTCAATTGGCTTAGATGTGTCTATTATTGAACCAAAATCAATGTCTGCAGAGGATTTTATCAATGCAAATTTTGATGCAGAGCTCAATAGTGGTGTAGTAAAATATCCGACTACGCCAGATCCTTGAGTAGAAGGGAATTCACTAATTTTTTGACATACAAGTCAGGAATTCTGGAAACATAACGTGTATGGGACAATTTTTAAAGGCATACCAAAGCTGGTAAACGGTGATATCATCAAAGTCATTCGAGACGGTAGTCTTTATGAATATAAAGTCGTAGATAAATTTGTCGTTCCACCAAAACAAGTGAACGCTCAATATATGTCCTATCAAAATGCTGGTGGTAGTTACATTACTTTGATGTGATGTTACCCACTTGGTACGGATAAGAATAGAATTATGGTCGTGGCGAAGCTGGTGGAATAGATTTGAAATAAAATAAACAGTTCTATAGAGATCGTACCTTCGGCACTCTTATTTTTTCTTTTCTTTCTCCACGGACTTCCGTCCGTGGTCTAAAAGAGATCGTCCACATTCGTGGACTTTTTCTTATTTTATTTTTTCTTTCTCCAGGGACTTCCGTCCGTGGTCTAAAAGAGATCGTCCACATTCGTGGACTTTTTCTTAT
>CAZDFH010000003.1:0-84900 GCA_964504915.1 uncultured Candidatus Peribacteria bacterium | reverse complement strand
CTTCCGTCCGTGGTCTAAAAGAGATCGTCCACATTCGTGGACTTTTTCTTATTTTTTCTTTTCTTTCTCCACGGACTTCCGTCCGTGGTTTAAAAGAGATCGTCCACATTCGTGGACTTTTTCTTATTTTATTTTTTCTTTCTCCACGGACTTCCGTCAATGGTCTAAAAGAGATTGTGCTTTCAGCATTGCTAATTGGCAAATAGCATTTATCGCAAGTCCCAACGGGACGATATATAATGTAAGCTTCGAACGAAAGTGGTCTAAAAGAGATCATGCCTTCAGCACTTCTAATTAGAAAATAGCATTTATCGAAAGTCCCAGCGGGACAATATATATAAGCTTTGGACGAAAGTCCAAAGCGATAGGATAGTGATATTTTGAAAGTCCCAACGGGACGACCTATAATCTATTCAAATACATATTTTTCATCATACGCAACATTAAACTTTTCTAATAATCACAAATACTCATCTTTAAATGTGTTTTTCCTATGGTGTTCTTTTTGCTTGAAGATATAATTACTCACATTTTTTACCTCTGATTGTGCATAAGAAAAACAGGCATAACCACCTTGCCGTTGGAATTTATAAGTATACCGATGGCTTTCATTGATAAACTTAGCACTATTCGCTTTCACTTCTTGCATGAGCTTGGCTGGCGAATAACTAGGATGGAGAGTTATGAGCATATGCAAATGATCTTCTACATTGTTGATTGCCAACATTTTACACTGACGATTCTGGATAATGCCAGTAATGTACTTCTGCAACACATCATCGTACTTAGGATGCATAAGTTTCTGCCTATATTTGGTGGCGAAGACACAGTGTAAGTAAATTTTATGATAGGACATGAAAAAAACAGTAGGATATAAAAGTAATTGATTCTACTTATAAAAAATAAGAAAAAAAAGGACAAAGATACGAAAAAAATCTCCCAAGTGGAAAGTCTGGATATTCATACTACAATATATTAATAACTTCTCGCGAACAAAACTCTCTTCTTGCTTGGCTTACCCGTAACGATACACTTCCCTTCTTCCTCTGGTTGGTCAAATGGTAGGCAACGAACAGTGGCAGAAGTTTCTTTCTGAATTTTTTCCGCTGTTTCGGCTGTTCCATCTCGGTGAGCGAGGACAAATCACTTGGCTACCTTCTCTTTAAACTCTTCATATGTATCAACAGTAAACGTATTCTCATCTCTAAATGCGATATTTTTTTTCAATAGATTATTTTGTTCTTTATACAAATATTTATCGATATTGAGATCTACATCTTCTATCTTGACCATCTCTTTGGTTCATGATTCTCTCTTATATAATTCTACCGTTCATGCAGCCATTTCTTTGGCTCAGACAGCTATTCTTAGTGGTACTCCCTTCAATTCATATTCATTAAATTTCCATCCTGGACTCTTATTGTTATCTTCATCTATCTTCCATTTCAATTCTATGCCACTAGTGAAATATTTAGAATTGAAAAACAATTTAGTCGATTCGAATCTCTCGAACAATGGTTGGAGATATTCTTTGATTTTTGCCAATTCGTCTTCCGTTTTATAGATAGGTACGATGACGATGTGAAGAGGAGCCAGCGCAGGTGGTAAAACCAATCCGGTGTCATCCGAGTGAGCCATGATGATACCTCAGATTAATCTGGTAGATACTCACCAAGAGGTTGCGTAGACATATTCTAGTTCATTTTTTTCATTCGTAAATTTTACATCAAATGCTTTGGCAAAATTTTGTCATAGATTATGGCATGTCCCAGCTTGCAACGCTTTACCATCTTGCATCATAGGTTCAAAACAGTAACTAGCTATAGCACCAGCAAATTTATCATGTTCTGGTTTTGCTCCAAGGATTGGCTCGATCGCCATAAAGTTGACTGCAAAATCATTATATACATCAAGCATTTTCCTTGCTTCATCATCGGCTTCTTGTGCAGTCGCATGAGCAGTATGCCCTTCTTGTCGTAGAAATTCTGCACTTCTAAGAAATAATCTCGTTCTCATTTCTCGTCTGACTACATTTGCTCGTTGGTTGATCAAGAGTGGTAAATCACGATACGAATGAATCCATTCTTTATAACTATTCCAGATAATTGTTTCAGATGTTGGTCTTATGATGAGCTCTTCTTCTAGTTTCGCAGTAGGATCGACTACGATTCATTTACCATCTGGATCATTCATCAATCTATAATGGGTGACAACTGCACATTCTTTTGCAAAATGTTCGACGTGATTAGCTTCTTTGTTAAGAAAAGATTTTGGAATAAACAAAGGAAAATAGGCATTTACATGGCCAGTATTTTTAAACATCTTATCTAAGATATCTCTAATATTTTCTCGTAGCGCAAATCCATACGGTTTGATGACCATACATCATCTTACTGCTGACGTTTCAGCTAATTCTCAAGCAAGTTGATTGTACCATTCGCTGTAGTCTTGTGCTCTTGTTGTTAATTTTACCATGAGTACCTGTATTTAAGAATAAAATATCGTGTGGATTTGTAGGGTACGTTCGCGAACGTACCTTACGGAGCTTTCTAGTAAACACCCCTACATCAATTACAAATACTTTAGCAAATCCGCATGTGATTTCAACCACTTTCCTGCCAATAAAAAAACCAACCTCCGAAGAAGTCAGTTTTTTTGAAATTTAGAAAACTATTATTTCTTTTTCCCTTTGATGAAAAATCCAGTGACAAAAAGAATACCAACTACGATAAGAAGCATTCCTCGAATCATACCTCTCAATACATAAAGACCCCAGACAAGAAGAAGTATGCCGATAATCGTATAGATTTTTTCTTCTGTGCTAGCTACATGCCATCGAGATCAGATTTTGCTTCCAAGTTCTTTGCCTTCTCCCTTGACATAATCAGCCTCTTTTTCTACAGATTTTGCGAAGGCTTTTACCTTAGTTTCCACAGATCAGACAGCAGCTTTACTGCTTGCTTTTTTGACAGTTTTTTTTGCAACCATTGGCAGAATATATTAAAAATAAAAAATCATCATCTATATACGAATATAGGTGTGAGTGTCAACTAAATTTTAGTGTAAAAGTTTTACGATAGGAAGAGAAATAAGAAATCTAGTTCATTTATCGTGGGCTCATTTTCTGTGCGTGATCGTGCCACCAATTGTTTCAACGAAAGTTTTTACTCATTTGAGTCACACTCAGGTTCAGACTTGTCCATCAGGACTTGGAGTAGTATATCCAGAGAAAAAAATATCTACAGTATCATCTACGCCGATACCAGTATCTTCTACAAAGAACACGATATCCTTATCATTCATAGTATTTACTCCAATGGTAATAGTTCAATGCTCAGGAGTAAATTTTACTGCATTGCTGATAATATTTTGCATAGCGATGGCAAATATTTGGGGATAAGAAGTAATAGGACTAATGGTAATAGTATTGTACACATTAAGGAATTTTGCCTGAATAGCAGATTTCTCAGTTTCAAGAATTTCGTCGATAGATGATGCCGGAGAAAAAGTGCCGTTATCATACATCTCTTCTGCTCAATAAGTGAGATTCTTGAGCTGGCTGATCTTTTGCACTAGCGTAAGAACAAACTCATTAACCAACAGAATAATAATATTTTTGTCTCCCGCGTCACTAAGTGCAAACTTTTTAGTTTGCTCAGCAAGATCTTTAGTAGAGTGGCAGATGTCTCATAGAAATTTATATCAAGATGATGGATTTCTATGGCCAAAACTTTTGACATATTCTGTGAGTAATACAGAATGCTCAATAGCAGTAGAAAATATATCAGTAATAGTCTTTTTGTCCCACACTCATGCTGGTAATGCTTGCAACTTGTTTTGTATCCCCAAGACGTCAGTTTCTAGACGGGCAAATGCACTATTCACGCCATGTTTATACGCTTCAAAATGCTCTTCGTCTAATGGAAAATCTTTAATGTTTGCAAAAATATCATGAGCTCAGCTGAATGAATGTATAACGTGAGATGGTTTGTCAGGGGGTAGTAGAACTTCGTTCATAGTATGTAGCGTAGTAAAACATATAAAGTATATACAAATGGACGGGAAATTGCAAATTATGACTATGCATACCTCAGAAAAACACAAAAAAAAACTGAACGTCGGTCGACGAACAGTTCTTCATTGAAAGTCAGGAATATCTTTTACATCTTAATCTCAATCTTGCTAAGTGGCTGTTTTACTGCAATTTTATTCTTGGATCTAATAAATAATCCAAGTGAAATAATCCTTCTCACTTGTGCTATCTCGTCTAATAGTTCACGATTGACATATTGCTCACTAGAAAGTGGCAAATGTTCTAAATGGACAGAAATAGTGCCTTCTGGTTTGATGCTTCTAAAGTTTTGCAGTTCAAGATAAATATGCTCAGCGAGAAATGGTGCGAAAGGTGCACAGAGTTTCATATATCTTTCCAAGACGGTAAACAGAGTAATATATGCTGATGCTTTATCACTATCCATTCCACTTGCCCGGAATCTTCTTCTTGACCTTCTGATAAACCAGTTGTTTAATTTATCTACGAAGCTTAAAACAATTTTTGCTCCGCCATCCAATGCATATGCATCCATTTGCTTTTCCAGTTCCAATCACACTTCATGTACTGCAGCAAGAATCCACTTATCCAGTTCGTTATTAATCACATGGGTGGGCATTGTGATACACTCCATTTTCTCCAATACAGGTGGATGATCTGTATCATATAGGTGATTCCATAGGACTTTGAAAGTAGGATTGTGTGAAATAATAAGCACAGTCTTGCCGATTTCTTTTTCAAGAATTTTATTGTAACTAGCAAGTTCTTTCTCTGACAATGCAGCCAATCATTCATCCAAGACAATAGGAATATCTTTCTGTCTGTGAGTTCTAAATATTTGCTGAATAATTTCTGCGGTTTTCTTTGTCCTCACGAATGGTGACGCATAGATCACGTCCGGATTGGTCCTCAATATCATTCCTATATATGTAGGATCTTTCATCGCCTCAATGGTCTCGGGGAGGAGCTTGGCATCAGCCTGCTGTCATTCCGCATGTCCATGTCTAAGGAAATAGACGGTAGGTTTGTCATAGACGAAGTTATCTACCTTGGCATAAGTCTCAAAAAATTTGTAAGAATTGATCATCGCAGCAGTGAAATCTTTATACACTTGTTCTACTCATTTCTCAGAAAATCTCATCGGCTCAGCTCTCACCGCTGGTGAAGAGAGCATATACAATCTATATGCATCGGTACCATATTTGCTGAAGAGATATTCTGGATCCGGATAGTTCTTGAGACTCTTGGACATTTTTCTTCCATCTTCAGCAAGGATTAATCCATTGATGACGACATTATTATATGAGTTTCATTTCATGACTGCGTTTCAGCAGACATGTAATCATCTAAACCATCATCTTGTTTGATCTAATCATTCAATAATAAACTCTGCTGGATAGACAAACTTGGAATTATCTTCTCACAAGTAGTGGGCTTGCCCAAATGGCATAGAACCAGACTCGAACCAACAATCCATGACCTCTGTTACTCTCTTATAAGTATGTCCATCTTTGGTAAATCGATACGCGTCTACATATGGTTTGTGAAGATCGACTTCTGTCTGTCTATTGTTATCTCGATAATGAATTTGTACCTGGGTGTTTTTTGGCGCAAAATCTTTTTTATGCTGAAAATAGTCAAACTCTCTGATTGCTTTGATCATGGCGATTACAGAATCCTCATGTGAGAGAGTAAGAATAGTTTTGGTGGGTAACAGTAAACTAATCTCACGTAGATATGCTCAGCATCTCGCAAAGATATCATCCATAGATTCTCACTTAGAAGACAGCTTCTCTGATGTCGGCTTGGAAGTGGTAAGGTGGCTTGGCCATTTTTTATCTTGTTCTTCTGGGATAAGAATATCAGTGATTCTAAAATCAACATATACTTTCTCATGAAGTTTGTGTAAATTCTCTGCCTTTGGATTTTGTACATGGGCTTGAATTTCTTCTTTATCCCAAAGATGTTGATATTGTATTTGCAATTCAAAATAGTGTTTTTTGATATCCTCCAATTCTTCTTTTTCCAAAAACGTCTGTAAGTAGGGATACGCCGTTTCCCAGGTTCTCGTGAGAGGAGATAGGACAACGACTACTTCGTCAGTATGTAGTTTTTTTAAATCCTCAGTAAGTAATGCAACCTGTTGCAGTCAGTGATCGTCTAGTGATAAGTTTCCATAACTATCATGCATTTTGTAGGGATTGTAGAAAGTCTCAGCATGTCTAATAAACATATGTTTGGTAATATTTTTTGATCATGTCCTACTCCATTGATAGAGTTCATCTAAATTTCATATAACAATTCTATCGTCTGGAGTCTGTAAAGTCTTCAGGCCTGCCTGTCCGGTAGGCAGGTCCTTAAAGTCTTCAGGTCTTTCATTGGACTTGATAGACTTTTGACTTGAGGGACTTAACGGACTTTGGATTTCCCATATGGGCAATGGAGAACCTCGATATCTATTTCTACTCAGATTCCAATCTGGCGCGGATTTAAGCGTATCGATAAATCTATTTTTTACGGACTCCGGCACAAATCAGATTTTTTCTGCGTTGGGTACCGTGATGGACGTAAGCTCTGGTTCTTTGATAAATCGACTCGTCAACGCTCTAGAAATCAATGGCGTCTCACATCTTCGACAATGAGGATAGGAGTGACTATACGATTTTTGTCCGATTAATTTCTTCTCATTCTTCAATCTAGTAATCACTTCTTTATTGACTTCAAAAACACTTTGTCATTTTCGATCAGGGACCTCATCGGTGAATTCACCATATTCGTTTACTGGCATAAAGAGCCAATTTTTGGAATCATCTCTCGGTAAAAATTGAGCAACAGCATCAAAATCTTCCATACCAAATCATGGAGCAATATGCACGATTCCTGTACCATCGTCCGTACTTACAAATTCGCCAATAATTACTTTAAAAAACTGATCCTTATATTTTTGCTCTATCTGACTTTGGTTGATGAAAGGGAACAATGGCTCATAAGTAATTCATTCCAATTCTTCTCATTGTAAAATATTGATGAGAATGTATTCCTCAGCATTCTTGTAATATTGTTTTATTAGATTTTCTGCGAGAATATAATATTCCTTTGAGCTCTTATCAAAAACCAGATAATAACGAATATGTTTCCCGACAGCAAGAAACATGTTGCTAGGTAATGTCCATGGAGTGGTGGTCCATGCGAGGATATTTACGTCAGCAGTTTGTAATTCTTTACACTCTGCGTAATGAGGCATTACATTGTGAACCGTATGGAAAATAGTAAAACGACTAATTAACTCATAAACATCATCAACGATAGTATTTTCAATTTTCACACTAAATCATAAATTATTATCAGAAGGTATGATTTCAGCATATGCGAGTTGAGTATGTTTATCTGTCTCTTGAAGTTTTGGCGTTCATGAAATTTCAACATCGAAATAATGAGAAAGGAAAACACGATTATCCGAAACAAATTTTCTAGCTCATACATGAGTACAAGAGACAACTTCTACTCAGAGCTCTTCTTTTAGTTCTCTCTTTAAGCCACTTTCTGGAGTTTCTCAGGTATCGACTCTACCTCCTGGTAATGCTCGATTATCAGACCTAGTATCAAAGAACGTTAAATATTTCCCATCATTTCATTTGATAAGTGCTTTGGCAGTAATCTCAAAACCATCGTCAGTCAACTCATGGACATCATGTGCCATGCGTCATGCATCAATTTTAAACTTGATTGTCACTGCCGTATCTTGCCTATCCTTATATCACTCATTGACTTCAGAATTAGATAATGATGTCGCACAGCTTGGACAACATCGTTGGACCTTAAATCATTTGTATACTAAATTCTGATTATACATATTCTGAAATACTCGGATGATAGATTCCATGAAATCCAAATTCATCGTATAATATGCATGATCCATATCTGCTCGTCTACCGATACTATCTACGAAGATTCTCCATTCATCAGACGTTTTGCCGACATAAGCTCTACACGCTTCGGTAAACTTTTCTACTCAGAGTTTTTCTTCAATATCTTTTTTCCCATCGATGCCCAAAGCTTTTTCTACTGCCTTTTCTACTGGCAATCCATGACAATCCCATCATCGGTCTCTATTGACCTTATATCACTTCATTGTTTTGTATCTCAATAACGAATCTTTCATCGCTCAGACAAGTCCATGCCCAAAGTGAGGAGAACCAGAGGCAAATGGAGGTCCATCATAGGTCGCAATCTGAAACGTATCTGATCTCTGATCCAGAGATTTCTGAAAAATATTATTCGCTTGCCGATAATCTTTCACTCATTGCATAAGTTCTTTCTGTTCCATTAGTTTTGCAAAATACTAAAAACATGTATCTTGCTTATATCCAAAGCCAATTCTCTTTCAATGGAAAATAGAGTAAAAATGAATAGAATAGAGGCGTTTTATCCATCAAACATCATGAGATTACGATCGATTCATCCATCTTATCTTGATAGACAATGACTGCTGGCTGTGCGAAGAGAGTGACTTTTGGCGAAGAAGGTATTGGCAGGCAAGACCAAGTGATATACACAACATCCACAATTAGAAAGATTTAGACTCGACCACCAAAAAAATCCTGGCACATATATTAATTCTTATCTATCATCTATCTATGAGGAAGCACAGAAGAGATGATATACATTTGATCAGTCTAAAATTAATTTCACGAAACCAAAGTCCAAGATTAGTATTACTGAATGACAAATTATCTATGAGTTCCAGCGATTGCAATCCAAACTCAAAATCAGGACACCAGACAAACATAAGCAAAACAAAAAAGAAAAAAGCATTCAGCTTCATCCTTTATTCATACAAATTTCTGGCCCTATCGCTTCACGAGAAAAAATATAATTATTTGGTTAATGAAATATCTCGTCCCAAAAGATATCACTTTTCTACAATATCATGCAGCTTGACCTGAAAAAATGCTTTCTCAGCGGCTTTCTGGATATCTTGAATTCTATGTGGATACAAAGAAATCTTAAACTGATCTTTGTCTGCTTTCCACACAAATTCACGTCTTTGGATAAAATATCACATAATGACTGTTCATCACGTCTTTACTATCCTATACAGCTCTGCAAAAAAGTTTTCTAGATCTTCAATATGTTCTAACACGAAAAAGCATAAGGCAAGGTCGTAGGATTCATCTGCGAAGGGCAGGGGAGCTTCCAAATCACAGACAGTTTTGATTACATTCTTACTTGGGTGTTTAGCCAGAAGTTTCTCCGCAACATCACAAGCCGTGAAACTTTTGAATGGATATCTTTGTAGCTGTTTATAAATCCTTCCATCGCCAGCTCAGAGATCAATCACATCAAGGTCCTTAGTTTCTCTCGGTAATAATCTGAGAAAAAATCATTTATCAAAATCATTTAAATGCTCATGAAAAGTACCATATTGATCTGCTACGGCATTGTATCCATCTTTTGGATCTTTGATAAGAATATGTTTGGACTGATAGGTCATAGCTCGGCCGCTTGATAAAAGAATGTACGAATTTACGAATTTACGAATTTCCAAATTTCCAAATTATTCTAAAACAATTTACAAATTAATAAATTTTTAAATGCTAAAATTGTTTCGGTAATTTGTGAATTTGAATATTTGTAAATTTAGAAAAAGGTTTTCTCTTTGCTTGGAGCTCCGAAATTACCATTCGCTTTCAATATTTCTTCCATCTTCTCCTCTACATTTGGACTTGGCGTCTGAAGATATTTATTTAATTCAGTACTTTTTTCTGCGGCCTTTTTCAAATGAACATAATATTTACTGAGCTCTGCTACGACATCATTGAGATCATCATTCTTTTCCAAGAGTTCAGTAACCTTTTGTTTGAGAATAGCATTTTGCTGGACATATTCGTCGAGTTCATTACTGAGATACTGGATCTCTTTCGCTGCTTCTTTAAGATTACTTCTCAGCTCATTCACGGTATCCTTGTGCTGGTATCTAAAGTAGAATACTAAGTAGCCGATTCATCCACCGATAATGAAAGCAAGCAGAATATATCACGACATGTTTTTGAATGTAAAATGTAAAATGTAGAATGTAAAAAGGAAACAAAAACTAACATACGAATCTAGGTGTAAATAATTTTATTCTAAATTCTACACTCTAGATTCTACACTAGATACACTATAGTAGTTTAGTACAAGAAATCAACAAAAAATATATCAGCATATTATTTGTCTGATACTAAAAAAACTCCACCGAAGCAGAGTTTTTTTATGATGTTAGAATAAGAAACTAAGATTTCTTAACTGCACCTTTGAATTCAGAACCAGCCTTGAAAGTAACAACTTTCATTGCAGGAATCTTGATTTTTTGAGTTGGTTTTTGTGGGTTTACACCTTCTCTAGCTTTTCTTTTTGAAGCTTTGAAAGTTCCGAAACCTTGAAGTCTAACTTCACCAGTTTTCTTTACTCCAGCGATAACTGTTTCGATGAAACAATTAACTAATTCAGAAGCTAATTTCTTAGATACGCCTAATTGTTCTGCTAGGCTAGCAATAAGAGCTGTCTTTGTCATTGTACAAATAATTACTAAATAAAAAGAGTACTTCGTACACCACCATATTAGGATAGAGAAAGCACATTTCAAGAGTTTTTTGGGCTTTTTTGCCTCTTTTCTAGGCATTCGAATAAAAGCAGTTGAGAACTAGTATATTAAGCACGTATAGTGGTCTGCTTTGGTGAAATAGAGTTGACATTCTCAGAAAAAAACTTACGAATCTGATGCGAGTAGCCCCTTGAGATACTTGATTGCTCTGCTGATTCTCTGTCTAATAGTATCATTAGCAATTCATGTAATTCGTGCAATTTCTTCGTTTGTTTTTTCTTCGATGAATTTGAAATAAATAATATCTCTACTAATATCATCTAATTGTCCCATGACTTTTTGTATCCTTTCAAAAGAGAAGTCATCATCCAAAAAAGTTAATGCATCAAAATCATCGACCAAAGTATCTCCAAAATCCTGATCCTCATCAGATTGCTTCATATCTGTAAATGCAATTTCATGATGTTTTTTGAAGTGATCCTTAATAATGTTTTTGAAAATTGTCCAAAAATAAGCAGTAAAAGAAAGGTTCTCATCGAATTGTTTGACTGCTTCCCAAAATCTCACGTAGAAATCAGATATTAAATCTTCTGCATCTTCCTTGGAAAGAAAATAGTTCGAATTGATATAACGGAAAAACATATCTACAGTATCGAGGTAGAATTCGTTGAAGGCATTAGGATCTTGTGCCTTGAGTCTTTTGATCTGATTATCGGAAATGACGATCACGAGAAGATACAATACTATATAAAGGTTATAATCTTACTTTAATAATGATTTCATGCTGTGCATCATCGGTGAGGGCGGAAGAGAAGATACCTCCGACACAGATAAAGACCTCACCTTCCTCTAGTTCTTTGAGTGGCATAGACTTTTTACCTATATCAATATACTCTTTACCGGTAATAACTTTGGAAAGACAAAATCCACAAATACCCACACCACAAGAGATGGGTAAATCTACTCACGCAGCTTTGGCCATTTGAAAGAAGGTCTTATTATCTTCTCCGGCAAAGCGGACCAGCTCTTCGTCTTTCGAATTATGGATGATTACTTGTACTGCCATTATATATAAGTTAAGAAATAAGAATGTATTATGAAAGGATATACATGTACATAGGTTAAGCTAGATACTCATATCTATTTCAATAACTCTTTTGCCTTCTCCAATTGATTATCTATATGTCCGGACATGTATGCGTTACTATCAAACTCTACTAGCACGTCGGGGATGATTCACACCTTATCAATAGTCTTGCCACTAGGAGCATATCGTCTACCTATAGTATATTTCAATGATGCGCCATCAGAAAATTCATCCATAGTTTGGATAGACCCCTTCCCAAACGTTTGCGTACCTACTATCTTAGCTCCGGCATCTTCTTGTAAAGCAAGAGCGATAATTTCTCCTGCAGACGCTGTCATGCCATCTACCAAAACAATAAGTGGCAATCAGCTTAGATCACTATATCATTTGGAAATAAATTTTTCGTCTTCGAACGTGTGATACTTTGTGCTGACTACTAATTTGCCTTTGGCGATGAAATGAGATGCTATTTCATTCGCCACAGGAAGCAAACCGCCACCATTTCCTCTCAGATCAAGAATAATTCACTGAAGATTTTCTTTCTTTAAGCTCGCAATGGTAGTCTTCATGAGATTTTCAGTCTCTTCTCCTATTATAGATATATTGATATATCATATCTTCTTATTATCCTTGCCCGTTAAAATCTCACTTGTTACAGAAGGAACAGAGAGTTTATCTCTCGTAACACTTTTTTCTATAATTTCCTTACCGCCATCCTTCTTTACTCTTTCTATGGTAAGAAGAACCTTTGTTCACTTGGGTCATCTGATCTTGGCAACAGCTGCATTGACGTCTAGATCTTTAACTGATCAACTATCGACCATTACTATTCTATCTAATGGCATAAGTCCAGCTTGATAAGCAGGGGATCATTTTAATATTTCCTCTACTTGCACATAATATTCTTTTTTACTCACTACAGCGCCAATACCTTCAAAATCAGTTTGTCATTTCAATTCTTCTTGGAAGCCAGAGTTTTCTTTGCTATCCATATATACAGTATAAGGATCACCGATACCATCTACGAAAGCTTTCACGGCATTTTCCAACATGACACCAGTTTGGAGCTTAGCTTGATCATAATATGATTCTTTTAGTATTTGATATACGACATCAAAACGCTGATATGCAGCATTCCCTAGAGATTGAGCGTTTGGATTGACTACTTGTCCGATAGATTGGATCAACCCGGCCATATTTATTTTACCACTTTGGATGAGTGGCTGATGGAGTAAACGATATTGTGCGTTGATCTGGAAGGTAAACCATCATAGCAATACTCCCAAGACAAAGATAATCAGAATTTTTAATTTCTTCATACGTATATATAGGATACATAAAAATTATGAGTTGGTCACATTCTCATAGACCTCGATAATAGTATTTCAATGAACGAATGCAACATCAAGAACTATCTCGTGATGGCTCGGATGTGCAGTCAAGTACCGTTCTATTGCCCTATTGAGAAAGCCGATTTTCTTGGGAGTGACATAACCATCAATATCTTCTACACTATCAACGACTTTGACTTCCACAAAAGTAAGACAATCTCATTTGATTGTCACAATATCAAGTTCTCCATCAGAGAAGGTATAATTTCTAGCTAAAATTTTATATCACAGACTTTCATAGTGCTTGGCTACCAAATCTTCGCCTGCATTGCCTTTCTTCTTGAGGTTCGCATTCATCGTGGTTTTCGTAATAAAGTAAATCCTCCGTCTCGTCCACACACGGCTGACTCGCCACCTCCTTTATCCACAGGATTTCCTTCGGTCGCAAAGGAGGCTTTCAATATTTCACGCCCCTCGTTGCCAAAGAGGGGTTGGGGGTGATTCTCATTAAACCAAATTTTTCTCTACAAATTCCCAGTTGACAATAGTCCATCGCTTCTCGATATATTCGGCTCTACGATTTTGATATTGTAAGTAATACGCATGCTCCCAGATATCGATAGTGAGCAGAGGAGTAACTCAGGTTGTCAATGGACATCAAGCATTACTTGTATTGATGATTTCCAGTTTTCACTCACTATTTTTCACCAATCGTGTCCATCCAGAACCAAAATTATTTAACGCTGAAGTAGAAAACGCTTCTTTGAAGCTCTCGAAGCTTCCTCGCTGTGCAACGATTGCCGTTAAAAGTGTTTCGCTTGGGAGATTATTTTCTTTTGGAGCGCGTAAGCAATTCCGATAGAATGTATGATTCCATATTTGCGCAGCATTGTTGAAAATAGGCCCAGCAGGGGATTTGGTAATAATTTCTTCTAAACTCAAAGATTCAAAGTCCGTCCCAGGGACCAATCCATTTAGCTTATCTACGTACGTTTGATGATGCTTTCCATAATGGAAGTCTAAGGTATTGGAGTCAATAATCGGAGCTAAAGCTGTTTTTTCAAAAGGTAACATCGGGAGTATGAACATCGGCGTTTCAAAAAAATAAAATATACACAAAGAATTTTATCAATTTATCACTCTCTTGCAACTCATTTATAACATACTATATAATCTTATATAATATTTGAGAACTATTACATAGATTATATATAATATTGGTTGGTTATTGTAGATACAAAAGCGGTAATATTTCACGGGGAACATAGTCCTGCATATAATAGAGAGTGAACGTAATTTATTTTCATATCATGATAGTATGAATACACTTACCGAAAGACTAAAACACCATTCCAAGCAGGTGGTCAAACATTTACACAAGCACAGACACAAATATGTCGGCTGATTGTTCGCTTGATTTGCTGTGGTCAAAATGTTTGTCCTACTTATTGGAACAGTAGGCATCCTTAATCATACCTGAACGTTCGCCGAAGGCGACGTCTATGGATGTATGGATCCTGCAGCAAATAATTATATAATAGATGCTACAATAGATGACGGTAGCTGTACATACACTTGTGGGAATTGAGTTACTGACCCAGGAGAAACTTGTGATGACTGATGAAGTAATGGCACTCCATGAATGTGTAATGCAACATGCGATGGTACAGAACCAGATATTTTGCCACCTGAAGATATCTATGGGTGTACCAATCCTTCCGCAGATAATTATATGGCCGAAGCAACAATCGATGATGGTAGCTGTCATACCTGTGGGAATGGCACTATAGAATGACCAGAAACGTGCGACGATAGTAATACAAATAATAATGACTGATGTAGCGCGAGTTGTCAGACAGAAGTAGTAGATCCTGTTGTAGAAAAATATTACGGTTCATGATCGGTATATACCACAAATCGATCTGGGAATAGTTGTAATCCACGAGCTATGTCAGTAGTGTATATTGATAATTATGATACAAGCTGAGCTGACACCATCCCTGACCCTTTAGTGGGGGATACTATTTACGTATTGTTATCGTGATCACATATAACGTCAAGACAAATTAATTTGGCTAATTGTTCAGCTATCGTAGGAAGTGGTGATGTGACATTGTACTCTACTCAACAGGTAGGCAATGCTATGATTTTTGGAGACACCAAACAAAATATCATAATTAATCATGTAAAAATAAATGGAGGGGTTGACTGACTCTGAGCCTCACATGAAAAAAATAACCAGTGAATTTATCTTTGATCTTCAACAAACAACACAATCAACGATACTAACATCTACAACAATCAAAATTGAATTAGTCTCTGGTCTTCTTCATACAACATTATTGATAATGTTCAATGTTATAATAACGATTCCGATTGAGCTATGCTAACCGCCTCCTCAAATAATAACACGATCAACAATGCTCAATTTTATAACAATGGACGCTATTGAATTTTTGTATACGGCTCTTTAAATAATACAATCAACAATGTTCAATCTTACAATAACTGATGAGGTTTGACACTACTATCCCTAGCAAACAATAACACTATTAGTAATACACAAATATATAATAATTGGGGTGGGATGTATTTACAATCTTCTGCAAACAATACATTTAACAACTCGCAATTTTACAACAATGCATCTTACTGAATCCACAACGACAGTAATTCTACTCACAACAAATATTATGGCAACATCAAACTGTTCGCTAACAACGGAGGTTGATCTCAAATCTGAGATGACAACGGAAACGGAATCATTCAATGATCAGACCAAGACTATCCAGAGTTCCTCAGTGGAGGAGCACTAGATGAAAGTGTAGATATCATGTCATGTAGTCGAATCACTAATCCAATAAATACGAATGGAGAACGGCTTATAAATACAGACAGCCATCCTACCTGTGATCTCAAGTGACAAAATGGATCTCGATCGGGCAGTGAAATTAAGTACCTTTATGGAGCAAATATTCTCAAGCAGACACAACCAATACAAGATACCGCGACACTGGATCCTTCTATTTTTTCACGATCGACACTAGCTTTTGATTCAGAGAAATTTATTGCAGAAGTAAATCCAACGATGGATGGATCACTCACTACCAGCCCAAGTGGATCAACGTTAGAAAGAAACATCCAGATAACTATAAACACAGTAGGACTAGCGAACTATGAATTGTATGGAGATTTCGACGAGTCACCATTACAATGAGAAATAGACGGAACTGGGCAGGTAAATATTACACTAACGGAATGATTTGGTAGTAAAGATATTACTGTAAGATATTCTACCTGAACTAAAGAAAGAATCATAACACAGGATATTACATATATAGATCCTAATGGACCAGCGTATAGATATTATGGATCATGATCTCTATACACAAGCAACCGAAGTGGCAATACTTGTGATATCGGAGCAATGAATGTGGTATATATTGATAATTATGACACAAGCTGAGCTAATATACTACCAGAAACATTAACAGCAAATACTATCTATGTATTGTTGCCATGATCACATATCACCTCAAGAACGATTAATGTAGCTACTTGTTCAGCTATCGTAGGAAGTGGCGATGTGACATTGTATTCTAGCGATACCCTCGACAATGGGATGATCTTATGATCAGCGAAACAGAACAATATTATTGATAATATTGAAATAGATGGATTTAATGATGGCCTATGATCTAATCATACACAAAATACCTATGGAATACATTTAGCCAATAACTCGAATAATAATACAATTAGTAATATGCAAATCCATGACAACAACAACTGAATAATTTTAAGTAGCAGTTCCAATAATATAATTAATAACGTACAAGTATATTATAATTCTTCCAATGGAATAGATTTGGACAGTAATTCCAATAACAACATAATCAACAACACACAGATTTACAACACACGCTATTATTGAATAACATTGGGTAGATCAAACAATAACATTATAAACAACTCTCAGATTTACAACAACGGAGATTTTGGAATATGGTTAAGTAATTCTAGCAACAATACTATAAATAACACCCAATCCTATGCGAACACCAACCATGAAATTATATTAGATGCTTCCTCAGACAATGTCATCAACAATGTAGAATGTTATGGCAGTCAGGAGAATTGAATAATTTTTCAAAATACCTCCAACAATAATGTGATCAACAATGCACAGGTATACAGCAACAGGAATAACCCTTGAATATATAATGACTGGTCATCTAGTAATAATAGATATTACGGTACTATAACGCTTTTTGCTAATAACAAATGATGAAACCAAATAGAGGATGATAATGGTAATGGTTTTGTCGTATGATTATCTACAGATTATCCAGAATTATTTAGTGGATGATCTCTACGTCAAGATATAGACACCATGTCATGTGATCGAGTTACTAATCCAAGAAATAGTAATGGGACTTATCTTATCGATCAATGAGATGACTGTATTAACGTCGGCCAATACTGATGACGGCAAGCTACACCAGACATTGCCTATCTTTATGGAGTTTCTCTACCATTACAAACACAGCCTATCCAAGATACGGGGACTGAAGATCCTTCGTATCTCTGACGATCAATGCTATCGTTTGATAATAATAAATATATTGCGGAGATTAACCCACTTTTAAATTGATCATTTTCATTTATCCCTAACCAAACATATGTAGGGACAAGCAATATCCAAGTGAGATTATGGGCGAACACTGCAGTAGAATACGAATTGGCTGGTGATTTCCTAAAATCTCCTATCATAGGAACAATGGAAACGTGATCGATACAAACCGTTACGCTAACAGAATGATTCGGGCAAAAGAATTTCATGGTAAAATACTCTACGGGTGGAGAAGAAAAAGATATTACCACATCAATAACGTATATAGATCCAACTAGTCCACAATATATATACTTCCATTCTTGATCAGTATATACCTCTGGACGAGCATCCAACTGTAATCCTGTAAATATGAATGTACAGTATGTCGATAACTATGATATGGGTGGTTGGAACGGCCTCCCTAGTACGTTAAATACAAATACGATTTATGTGCTGTTATCATGATCTCATGTGACAACGAGAACGATTAATCTAGCTGATTGTTCAGCCATCGTCGGAAGTGGTGATGTCACTTTATATTCCCTCGATTATCTGGGCGATGAAATGATATATGGCTCATCAAGCCATAATTCTATTATCGATCATATAAAAATAAATGGAGTAAGTAATGGATTATGATCTACTCACGAGCAAAACGAATATGGAATTTTTTTGAATAATGGATCTTCTAACAATACCATTAGCAATGCCGACATTTATAATAACAAGATAGGAGTATCTTTGAAAAATAATTCTAACGATAACCAGATTTTAAGTACTCAAATATACGAAAATATAAACTATGGGATATACTTAGAGACTAGTTCAAACAATTCGATCATTGATACAAAGACATATAATGACGGCGAAAATGGAATAGGATTAGAAGATAGTTTGTACAATACGATAAGTAAGGTAAAGTCATACGGCAACGGAAATGGAATATCGCTCAAAAATGCTTCCAATAACAATACTATCACTACTACAGAAACATACGAGAATGATGTTGGAATGTTGTTGAATAATAGCGTAAAATATAATACAATCGATACAATTCAGTCCTACAACAACACTCAAGGGATATTATTTTTAAACAGCGCCCACAATAACACACTAAATAATGTACAACTGTACAATAATGAGTATGGACGATATTTAGAAAATTCGCGTCAAAATACTACAAATAATGCTCAATTTTATAATAATGGTAATGGGATATTTATAAGTAATGCCGCCAATACCACAGTTAACAATTCTGCGATTTACAATAATAGTGACGGTATTTATACGGACGCTTCATATGGAATATTCAATAATGTAACTATTTATAGTAATGGATGATATTGAGTTGAAAATTATGGAGGTGAAAATAAATATTATGGTGCACTCAGAATGTTCGATAATCTGCAAGGCAATATTGCTGGAAACTCACTTTATGCTGGTAGCTCAGAAGATTACTCAGGAATGTTTACTGAAGGAATCTCCCATGAAAATGAAGAAACTATGTCCTGTACACTAGATACCAATCCAGTGAATAAAAATGGAAAATTTTTGATAGATACTACATGATATCCCAACTGTAATTTTATTGGCAAAAATACATCTCGAACTCCAACAAGCAATACTGAATATATGTATGGAACATCTCTACTCAAACAAACAGTAGCAGTAGTCAATACAGGAAATTCGAGTCCATCTGTGCTCTGATGGTCAGATTTGTCACGAGATACAGATAAATATATTGCACAAGTTAATCCTACTATCGTATCCTCACTTCGCACAGATCCAAGCAATGCAACCATAGAAAGGACTATCCAAATCACTATGTATACAGCAGAACCAGCAAACTATGAATTGTATGGAGATTTCGATGAGTCACCACTGCAGTGAGAAATAGATGGAACAGTACAAGTGAATGTTGCTCTTACAGAATGACTCGGGGACAAAACCATTACTGCAAGATACACTTCAGGTAGCAAAAGTTCGACTAAGACTACAAACATCGCATATATGGAAGATGGCTATCCATATCAATATTATGGAACGACTACATACACATCATGATGGACGAATAACAATTGTGATCCTTTGACTATGTCAGTACAATACATAGATAATTACGATATAGGCTGACCAAATACTATCCCCGAAAATCTAACAACCAATACAATATATGTACTCTCGTCATGAACATATATAAACGGACGGGGTATCAATATGACTGATTGTGCTGCTATCGTAGGAAGTGGTGACGTTACTTTATATTCAAGTCAATATCTCGACAACTGAATGATAGCCATATCCAGCAAAGAAAATACCATCATCAATAATGTGAAGATTGATGGACTAAATGATGGGCAATGATCCACCCATACACAAAATGAACAAGGCATATATGTAGGCAGTTATGCGTATAATAATACTATAAGTAATCTACAAGTGTACAACAACACACAAAATGGTATTATTTTGGAATTCCACGCCGACAATAATATAATCAGAAATACACAAGCATATAACAATCATGCCTGAATCTTTTTACAAACCACTTCAAGTGGGAATACGATAAGTAGAGTACAGGCATATGGTAATGCATACTGAATATATCTGTCGAATGCTTCACACAATACCATCAGCGATACTCAAGCATATGACAACAATAGCTATGGAATAGCATTAGAAAGCTCAGCACGTAACAACACAATTACTAATGCTCAATGTTATGATAATAATAACGCTGGGTTCTTTATCAATACTAATGCCTCACATAATACAATCAATAACTCACAGTCGTATAATAATGCCGGCCACTGAATAACCATACAAAATTCGTCATCTCTCAACACCATCAACCATGCTCAAATATATAATAATAATGGCTTTGGAATAGTACTACAAAATGCAGCATACAACAACACTATCAATAATATACAACTATATAACAACACAGATCTCTGAATCTATAACGACGGATGATCTACAAACAACAAATATTTTGGCAACATAAAATTGTTTGCTAACAATGGAGGCTGATCTCAGATGCAGGATGACAATGGGAATGGAATCATAGTATGAGCAGAACGAGAGTATCCAGAGTTCTTTAGTGGGGGGGTATTAGATCAAAGTGCTGACACGATGTCATGTGAGCGAATAACAAATCCAATCAACACGAATGGGGGTTATCTCATAGATACGTCAAGTTATCCTACCTGCAATCGTAAATGACAAGATGCTTCTCGATCAGGAAGCGATATTAGATATCTTTATTGAACCAACATTCTTAAGCAGACACAACCAATACAAGATACATCAAATACCAATCCATCTGTATTCTCACGATCAACAGTATCTTTTGATACAGCAAAATTTATAGCAGAGATTAATCCAGCAATCGCCTGATCTCTTACTTTAGATAGGGCAACTTTGGAAAGAAATACACTAGTCACTATGACGATAGCAGAGCCAGCAAGCTATGAGCTGTATGGAGATTTTGATGAATCACCATTACAAGGAGAAATAAATGGAACAGCACAAGTACCTGTTACGCTCACCGAATGATTAGGCAACAAAACGATCTCTGTAAGATATGCTACTGGTGAAAAAGCTACTATTAAAACAGCAAACATCGCATATATGGAAGATAGCTACCCATACCAATATTATGGGACATCCACATATATCTCTGGATGGATAACAAATAACTGTGATCCTCTTGCTATGAACGTACAATATGTAGATAATTATGATACGAGCTGAGCTGATACAATTCCTGAAGTGCTGACAGCCAATACCATCTACGTACTACAGTCTGGATCTTACGTCACTACTAATACAATTAATCTAGCTAACTGTTCTGCTATCGTATGAAGCTGAGACGTGACAGTATTCTCCGAGCAATATCTTGATAACTGAATGATTTACAGCGATACCAAACAAAATACTATAATTGATAATATAAGAGTAGACGGATTTAATGATGGAGCTGGAGGAGATCATGTAATCAATACATACGGAATCTCTTTAAATAATTCTTCTAATAACAACACCATTAATAACATAGAATCCTATAATAATAGTCAAATGTGAATTTTATTGAGTCAGTCCAATCACAATATCATCGATAATGCCAAGCTACATCATAATTGATATGGATGCTATATGGGATCTGCTTTGGACAACACAATTACCAATACTCAATCCCACGATAATCAATACGGACTACGGTTAAGCTCTGCTGCTAATAATACAATTACCAATACCCAATCATATAATAATGACCAATATGGAATTCGCCTAGAATATGCTTCCGAGAACACAATTACCAATACTCAATCATACAATAATCAATACGGATTTCGGTTGGGATATTCTTCCAATAACACAATCGACAACGCCCAATCATATAATAATACCCAACATGGAATATACTTAGAATATTCTTCCAACAACAATACGATCAACAATGTACAATCATATAATAATAGTGCTAAAGGAATACGGTTCAATAACCAATCCGATAACAACACAATAAATAATAGCCAGATGTATAATAATTTGTCGGCTGGGTTTGTTGTGACACAATCTTCTAACAATACGATAAACAACTCTCAAATCTATAATAATAGTAATGTCGGACTGTTCTTATACTCATCAGCCAACGACAACAAAATAAGTAATACGTTTTCCTATAATAACGGATCCGTCTGAATCTACAACGACGGAGGATCTTACAACAATAAATATTTCGGTAACATCAAATTGTTTGCTAACAATAGAGGTGGGGATCAAATCCAAGATGATAATGGAAATGGACTGGTCGCTTGAGCAGAACGAGAATATCCGGAATTCTTCAGCGGATGAACGTTAGATCAAAGTGCTGATACGATGTCATGTGCCTGAGTATCCAATCCAATGAATGAATATGGAATCAAGCTTATCGATACTGATGCAAATCCTACCTGTAATCTAAAAGGGATCAATAATACACGATCGGGAAGTGATATAAAATATTTCTATTGAGCGGATATTCTTAAGCAGACACAACCAGTACAAGATACAGCAACGGGAAATCCATCCGTATTCTCACGATCAACAGTATCTTTTGATCCAGCAAAATATATAGCAGAAATTAATCCAACCATTGATGCATCGTTGAATATCAATCCAAATGGGGCAACAACGGAAAGAAGTGTACAAGTTACTATCAACACACATGAACCAGTAAATTATACACTTTCTGGAGATTTTGATGAATCACCACTGCAATGAGAAATAGATGGAACAGGACAATTCGCTATTACATTGACGGAGACATTGTGAAATAAAAATATTACTGCCTTATTCAGTACGGGAAATAAAGTAAGAGCCCTCAGTGAATCAATTCTTTATCTAGATACTAATGCACCACTATACAAATATTATCATTCGTGATCTCTCTATGCCAGACATCGGAGTGGCGCTATCTGTAACATCTGAGAGATATCCACACAGGTAATAACAGACAACACTCAACGAAATAACATACTCAATGCCAATAGTTATATTTTACCAGAAAATACAATATATGTATTGGAGTCTGGGGATTATACAGTCGATCAGTGAGTAAATCTCAATGGATGTTCGACTGTCGTAGGAAGTGGTGATGTCCATATATATGCCAGTCAATATGTAAGTTATCTATTCGGAATAAATAATACACAATGAGCCATCATAGACGCTGTGCATCTCGATTGATTTAATGACGGCTTGTGAAGTAACCACGACAACACCAATTATGCTGTATACATGGGTATAGCAACAAATAACACATTATCAAATCTCGACATAAGCAATGCTCGAAATGGGATCTATTTAGATCAAGATAGTAATCATAATTATCTTTATAATATCACAACACATGATAATACCAATCACGGTCTATACTTAAAGCAATCATCATATGCTAATATAGTGGAGGGCATCATATCATATGATAACAATTATGGCATAACTATACAAGAGTCTACCTATAACGTTCTAAATAATATAATGGCATACAATAATCAGGAATATGGAATATTTATAAATGGGTCATACAACGTATTAAATAATAGTAGCTCGTTTAATAATGGCGCAGACGGTATATATCAAAATGGATGATGAATGAACGTATACCACAATATCAATGTATTTAGCAATCAAAGCAACGGTATGCTGATAAATGCAACGAACAATATTTTGCACAATATCTCTACATACAATAATGGCTCGGCAGGAATAGCATGACGAACACGAGGAAATAATAAATATTATGGAGAAATCAAGTCGTTCAATAATAGTAACAATAGTATCGATTTCACGCCAGGAGAGGCTACCGATGAAGCGGTTAATAATGTTTCTTGGACTAGCGGATCTGTAAATCAGACCGAAAGTATGGATTGCTCACGAGCAATCAATCCTCTCAATGCAGATATGACATATTTGCAAGATTGATCAACTACATGTGCATATCTAGGCATACGTGGACGAAGCGCCAATACTCCTATCTCCTATAATTTTGGATCAAATATAGCCAAGCAAGAAAGTATCGTACAGTGGAATGGCTCTGCATTGGAATATAGCAACTGAAATATAGATACTCAATTATCTGTAGGACAAATATGGGGGAATATCCAACCTACGACACTCGTTACGGCAGATACGCATATTACACTACAGCTTGCAACAAGTGAAAGCTTGACGTATACATTGAGTGGAGATTTTGACGAATCACCAATACAAGCTACATTAAACGGCACATGAACAGTGGATATCAATCTTCTCTCAGGAGTAGGGGAGAAAAACATATTCTTCACGGTCTCTAACGGCACAACAGAGCAAAGATACGTGACCACAGTCAATCTCGTAGATCCACTCGTGATGACATACTATGGATCAAATTCTTCTTATACAACTCATTGGAATGAGAACGCTTGTAATCTCGGACAGATGAGTGTGGTAAACATAGCTGATAATAATGAACGGACTACACTGCTAAATAATAATTCATATAGCCTACCTGGGGATACAATTTATATCTTAGCAGAGGGTGATTATATAAATCAACGAGCTGTGTATCTCTCTAATTGCATGGCTATAGTAGGTAGTGGCGCAGGAGCACAGATAGCAGCTGGATCATCTGCCACGATGTTTCTAAATAATAATGGATTAGACAATATTATTCTAGAAAATATCTGATTAAATGGACAATCTATGAGCGAATATGGAATATATTTCTGAGGCGCCAATAACAACACAATGAGCGGAATCCAGTTGAAATGAACAACGACTGATGGCATATACATGAGAGGCTCATCATACAACACTTTACAGTGAATCACCACAAGCAATAATGGTAGTCTTTGAGTGAATATTCTAGATTACTCCACACACAATATATTGGAGGATGTCACATCTTTTAATAATGCTTACCTATGAATATGGATCGGCAATTATTCAACAGATAACGAATTAAACAACATACAAATATACAATAACGCTTGATGAATAATTGTTGCCTGAAATGCAGATCGCAATAGCATCAGCAATGCGCAAATATATAGAAATGGTCGATTCGGATTATCCATAGGCCAAGCAGAAAGCAATACCATAAGCAATACTATGATATATAATAATATCGGTGGAATACAGAATACTGATGGGACAAATATCCTCAATAATGTCGCCATTTACAACAACACAGATAGTTTCCAGACCAGTAACTGACCTATAAAATATTATGGATCGCTCAGATTGTTTGGTAATGATACAGATGATGTGAGTAGTTTGGTCGCATGAACGGCTACAGGAGTCGCTACAAGAGGTATCTTAAATACAACTCCTCAAAGCATGTCCTGTGAACGAGTCACAAATCCTATTGATAATAATGGGACAAGTCTCCGAGGATGATGAGATACTACATGCTCGATAAGAGGAAATGTCCGATGATGAGGTGCAGTGCCAGTACAATATCGTTATGGAAATAATATATTCTTCCAGACAAGGCCGATTACATCTACCTTGGAATACAGTACCTTATGACGAGATGCAAGTAAATATATCGCAGAGACAAATAATATCTCTCTAAGAGCAAGTCTACGTTTTGAGCCAAATCGAGGATACACGATCGCAAGTGGTGTCCAAGTAGTACTTAGTGTAGATGGGGAAGCTGACTATGAGATGTCAGGAGAATTCCTAGAAAGTCCAATAATCGGCACATTATCAGGAAGCGAAATCCAAAATATTACTTTGACGGAATGATTTGGTACGAAAAACATTTCGATTAGATATGTCTCTGGTAGTAAAGATGCGAGCAAGACAGCAACCATTACCTATATGGAAGATGGACTCCCATATCAATATTATGGAGCACCAACATATACTTCTTGATGGGTAGAAAATAATTGTGATCCAATGAATATGAATGTGCAATACATTGATAACTATGATACTAGTTGACCAAACGCCATTCCAGAACAACTAGTAGAAAATACAATGTATGTATTACAATCATGATCTCACATTACGTCTAGATCGATAATAATGACATGATGTACGGCGATTATCGGAAGTGGTGACGTAACAATATATACAGATACCTATCTAGAAAATGGTACGCTACTCGGTCAAAATACACAAAATGCCATTATAGACAATATCAACATCGACGGATTGAATGATGGATTGTGACTTACTCATGAGAAAAACGGGAGGTGAATATACTTAGTGACTTCATCAGACAATACAGTAAATGGCGTTAAAACATATAATGCTATAGATGGGATGTCCTTCTTCAATAACTCAGATTACAATACTATCGCAAACATCCAATCATATGATAATAATAACGATGGAATAGCTATAATTGCTGGGTCTGACAACAACACAATCGACAACACACAAACTCACAATAACGGATCAAGATGAATATATATCGCTGGCGATTCCAACGAAAATAGTATCAATAATAATACGTCATACGGCAATACTAATGGAATAGTAATATACAGTTATGCTGACGGCAACCAAATCAATGACTCACAAGAATATAATAATGCTCAATATGGAATTTATATAACTAGTTATTCCAATGAGAATATAATTGATAATACACAATCTTATAATAACGCAATTTGAGTCGCCATCGACAGTAATGCTAACAACAACACAATAAATAATACACAACTATATAACAACAATGGTTATGGAGCGTATATACATAATTCATCCAGTAATAATGTGATAAATAATACACAGGTCTACAATAACAACGGACAAGGGATTTCCTTATCAAATTATGCTAACGATAATACAATAAACAACACGCAGGTCTACAACAATGCAAGCTTTGGAATATTCTTTGAATATCGATCCGACAACAACAAAATTAATTCTGGCTCATTCTTCAATAACTGATCACATGGCATGTACAATGATCGATCGTCTAATGCAAATACGTATTATGGAGTAAATAAAGTATTTGCTAACAACGCATGATGAGTACAACGACAGAGTGATAACGGTGGGGGACTCGTCCAATGACTAGCAGAAACCTATCCAACGTATTTTAGTGGATGATCACTAGAACAAAATCTAGCTACCATGTCTTGTGCATACATAACCAATCCCAAAAACACAGGAAATATATATCTCATAGATGAAATCACATATCCTGAATGTAATTTTACTTGAACAAACACATCATGGACGGCTACAGATGACGTTGCTTATCTCTATGGAATTTCTACACCACTACAGACGCAGTCTATACAAGACGTAGCGACAGGGGATCCTTCATCGTACATACGATCAGACTTAGCACGAAATACTAATAACTACACCGCAGAGGTTAACCCATTACTAAATGGATCACTTTCTATAGTGCCAGATACCCCATACACCATTACAGGAAATATTCAACTTGTACTACGAACCAAACTGAATGCAGACTACGAATTGTCTGGCGACTTCATAGAGGCTCCTACCACGTGAACCTTACTTACTGGAGAAACCATAAACGTAACTTTGACTGAATGATTTGGTATAAAGAATTTTAGCATAAGATATGTCACAGGTAGTGAAGAAAAAACAGTCACGGCATCCATAAAATATGTAGATAGTAACTGACTACCTTACCAGTATTACAGTTCTGGATCAGAGTATACAAGCAACCGAGCACACAATACTTGCGATATCGGATCAATGAACGTAGAATACATCAATAATTACGATACAAGTTGAGCTGACGTACTCCCAGAAAACTTAACAGGGAATACCCTCTATGTGTTATTATCTTGATCTCATATCACATCAAAGACGATATATATGGCGGATTGTTCGGCCATCGTAGGAAGTGGTGACGTAACACTATATGCTAGCCAATATCTTGGTAATGCGATGATATATGGAGAGTCAAAATCTAATGTCATCATAGACAATATCAAGGTGGATGGTACCAATGACGGTATATGATGAACTCCTCACCAACGAAACGAAATGTGAATAAACTTCAACAATACTACACACAGTACACTTATCGACACACAATTTTACAATAATGCTCTATGAGGAATCAATATGACCAGTTCCTCAAACAATACAGTTATGCAGATCAAGAGTTATAATAACGTCTATTACTGACTCCTCTTACAATCTAACTCCACAGACAATACAATCAGTGATGTGCAGACGTACAATAACACAAATGGAATATTCTTAAACGACTATGCAAGTGGTAATAGATTGAGCAATATCCAGTCATACAATAACAGCTCATACGGAATATTTGTGGCTCAGAGTGCCGGCAATACATTCAATGATATGCAAACTTATAATAACAACTATGGAATATATGTGGATAATAGTATCGGTAACACATTAAACGGTATCCAAACTCATAATAATACCTATGGAATAGCGGCAGGTGATTCTCATAACACCACAATCAATAATACACAATCCTATAATAATGCCAGTGACTGAATAGGCATAGTCCGTTCCAATAATGCTATGATCAATAATACACAGACATACAACAATCAGCGTGGCATATATATCAACACAAGTGCCAATACGACAGTTAACAATTCTCAATTCTATAACAATGGTGATGGAATATATATACAAGACAACGGCAATAACACAACTATTAATAACTCAGCGAGTTATAATAATAATCGACATGGTATCTATACCAACTCTTTCAACGGCAAACTCAATAATGTAGCTCTCTATAACAATGGCTTATACGCCATTCGAAATAATGGAGGTAGTGTGAGTTATTATGGCACACTGACTATGTTTGAAAATATGAATGGTAGTATAAATGGCAACTGACTCACTGTAGGATCAAGCGACGATTATCCTACGCTCTTTAGTGGTGGGACGCTACGTGAAAGTCAAGATATGATGTCTTGTGCACGAGCTACCAACCCAGTTAATCAAAATGGAATATTCTTAATAGATAGAGTAGGATATCCTACTTGCAACTTCATAGGAAAAAAAGACGCTCGGACAACAAGTGGAGATATGCAATATCTCTATGGTCCATCTTTACCAAATCAAACGGTGGCCGTAGCCGATACATGAAGTGGAGACCCATCGTATCTTTCTCTGTCCATAGTATCATTTGATCCAGCCAAATATATTGCAGAAACGAATACGACTATAGATGGTGATCTCTTACTCATACCTGATAATATCTATACGTTAGATAGAAACGTCCAAATACAGCTTACGGTAACAGAACCAGCAGCATACACATTATACGGTGATTTTGAATGATCACCAATAGTAGGAACGCTGACAAATACAGGGACAGAAGATATCACACTCACTAGTAGTTTCGAGAATAAAGACATCAACGTCATATATAGTACAGGATGATTGCAAAGGACGATAAGCAAAACTATCGGATATATAGAGAATATAAATGATTTCTGTCTGCTTGTGACGGATGTCCCTCAGTGAGAATGTGAAGATATTCTTTCATTGTATAATAATATGAATGGATCTGAATGGCCCGCCCAAGATCACCGGTTTGATAGTACTAGTATAGATAATCGATACGGAATCACAGTAACTAATGGCCACGTGACACAAATAAGTCTAGATGGGAATAATCTCTCAGGGGATATCCCACTCATGTCACATCTATCTCAATTACAATCATTTAGTATGGTGGGTAACCACATACACAATATTACAAATTATGCATTCAGTGGATTGGGGAACCTACAGTATCTATGGTTGAGCAGCAACGAAGTGGCAGAGATATCACGTACTGCATTTGCAGGAATGTCTGGGCTTCTGAATTTAGATCTATCGACAAATCAGATCATGGGTATATCATGAGAAGCATTTAGCGACCTGAGCAATCTTCAATATTTAAGTCTAACGAATAATCAGATAGAAAGTATATGAAGTGGTACATTCTCTGATCTGGACAGTTTACAACAGCTAGATCTAGCATATAATCAAATCACGCATATATCGGGATATGCGTTCACAGGGCTTCCAGTACTATATTCGCTATTGCTATACAGCAACCAGATAACAAACTTGGAAGCAAATGCATTCGCTGGATTGCCCAAACTTGTAAATCTCTATATGTATTCTAACAATATTAGTACGTGGGAAAGTGGTGCATTTAGCTGACTCTCCAAGGTCACTAATTTGCATCTTGCTTCAAATAATATTAATTCTTTATGGGATAAAGACTTTAGTTGATTACCAGCGGTCGCAACATTGACGCTCGATTCTAATAAAATTACTACATTAAAAAATGGTGATTTTAGGGAGCTTCCAAATTTAAATGAAATACGTTTACATTCCAATCAAATGGTTTCCATAGAAAGTGGAGCATTTAGCTGATTGACGCATTTGACAAGTTTGACACTTCAATCCAATCAACTAACCTCAATAGCAAGTGGGACTATTAATAGACTGCCCGCATTGATGAGTATAAATCTAAATTATAACTACCTCGCCTCAATTCGTGATTGAATGTTTAATGGACTCAATAATCTAAATCGATTATACCTATCTAGAAATCTGATATCATCCATCAAAGTGGTAGACTTTACCACACTACCCATGCTCACAAGTCTTTACCTCGATGAGAACGAGATTACAAGAGTGGCGAGTGGAGCATTTATGTCTAGCAACGGATTACCAAGACTAACCACTTTAAATGTGAGTACCAACTGTTCTACGAGTGGAACAATTTCCATACCACATAGGGTAGCTTCAAATGCGAGTATCGATAATGCCAACTGTGCCGTCATTACACAGACAGGTACAGCATGATTTATTACTAATCTAACCAATAGGGCATATAGTATATCCAATAGTTACTATAATGGCAACAAAGCAATAAGCTTCAATTATCCTGGCATCAATAACAGATTCATGACAAATGTTGCAATGAATTATGTGAAACCAAGCTGGTACGTCGGGGACTATTATGACAATACCACATGGGTGAAATATACATCATGAACTACAATCACATATAATAGTGGATTGTCATTTACAGGGATCTTATACAGCCCAATGTTGTTTGCTACAGGAAGCACGCCATGATTGAATAGCGTAACTACCCTCATGAGATTTTGAGCCTTGACTCATAGGATAGATTTCAGTCAGGTTATAACGATAAGAATGTCAGCCTACGGTAAGACAAGCGGAGATATAGTTGCCATATACAGCTCTGATGAAGAAAGTATCTTTGGAGAAAACGGATCAAATTGGCAATTTGAGAAAACATGAATCGTTCTTGGTTCCACTCCATACGTAGAATTCACAAGCACGCATGCAAGTCGATATGCTCTGAGTGATGAGATGCCAGACATCACAGCCCCTACAGCATCGATTACGTATAATCCTACATCATGAACTATAACAAGCTGAAATGTAATTGCTACATTGAGCTGATCTGAACCTATTATCATTACAAATAATGACTGATTATCATGATATACATTTACAGAGAGTGGATCATTCACATTCGAATTTAGAGATCTCGCTGGGAATACCTGATCAGCGACAGCTAGAGTTACTTGGATAGATAAAACCGTCCATACTATTCCTCAATCTAATCCACAGCAATGATGAGGTGGTTGATGAGGTGGAGGTGGGATGACAAAAGATGAGTGTCCAATAGTAAAATGTGGCGACGCATCACCAAGTTATTACGATAAAACTTGTGGCGTATGTGTCGCTGAAATAGTCTTACCAACAGGAGAGAAAGAAATCGGAGGAAGTGCATCAGCTAAGATAGGAAGTACAAGTGGATCCACATATTCTGATGAATTGAATCAAGCATATTTGCGAGCATACGGACTAGATATTACTACTATACCAACAATCCAAAAAGCTAATATGTTATGAACTATCACGAGAGAACAGATGGCTAAAATGGTAGTTAACTATGCAAATAAGATATTGAAGACACCACTCAATACAGGAAACATATGTATATTCAAGGATATGGGCAACGAAACTACAGAGATGAAATATTACACAAGAGTAGCTTGTTATCTTGGCATCATGGGAATCAAACCTGATGGAACTTCAGATAGCGTATTCCATCCAAAACAAATGGTAACGAGAGCGCAATTCGCGACTATACTTTCAAGATTGCTCTACGGCAATACATATGATCTCAAAGCGGGGGAGTCATGAAATCGATATGCGAAACATTTACAAGCATTGAATAAAGTAGGCATCATCAAAAAAATAAATGAACCAAATATGAAGGAGTTAAGATGATATGTTATGCTGATGCTCCAGAGAAGTTTGGCATTAATTAAATAAATATGCATACCACACAAGAACGTCCTTTCTAGTAAGGGCGTTTTTTACATTTTCCGATAGAAAAAGTAGAGTGATTCCCTATATATAGGATATGAAAAATCTGATCCTCAAATTATTAGCTACTGGAATCAAAGATCTTGACGCACTAAGAAACGCCAAGAGACATTTTGCTAATGAGATGAAGTTAAAGGACTTACCATCAAATATTCAACTTCTTCAAGAATATCGTAAACTCTTGGAACAGAAAAAAATAAAGAAGAATCCAGAGTTAGAAAAAATACTCAAAAAAAGAGCAATTAGATCGAGTTCGTGAATCGTGGCTATACAAGTTCTCACAAAGCCTTTCCCTTGCCCGGGGAGATGTATTTTTTGTCCCAACGACCCGACCATGCCCAAGAGTTATATCAAATCAGAACCGGGCGCTATGAGAGCATTACTCAATCATTTTAACCCCACCAAACAGGTACGAAACAGACTGACCTCTCTCACGCTCACCTGACATGACACGGATAAAATTGAAATGATCGTTCTTGGTGGAACACGAGATGTTTACACCGAAAAGTATAAAGTAGGATTCATTAAATCATTATATGATGCGTGTAATAGTTTTTCGCAGTTGAAAATAATCCAGAAGGTCGATGAACATAAATGAAACAAATTTGGTTTCCGTTTGGAAGGAAAAGAAAAAATAAAAACTTCCAAAACTATCCAAGAAGCCATGAAGAGAAATGAAAACGCGAAGCACAGAGTGATAGGATTAACAATCGAGACAAGACCAGAATATGTAACAGATAAAAATTGTCAAAAGCGACGTGAACTCTGAGTAACAAGAATAGAGATGTGAATACAAAGCCTAGATAATGGAGTCCTCAAGGCAAACAAAAGAGGCCTAACGGTCGAGCAAATCCGCCGGGCATGTCATAGGCTCAGACAGTATTGATTCAAATTCTCCGTACATATCATGCCCGGCTTATACACATCTACATATGCTAAGGATTTAAAGACTTTCCAAGATTTATATACTGATCCATTCTTGAAACCTGATGAGATTAAATTTTATCCAACGTCGGTTATTCCAAATACCGAGCTCTGTAAACTGTATAAACAAGGGAAATACAAACCATTAGAATCCAAAGATATTCAGAAACTCATTACAGAAACATTTCTCCATGTCATTCCACCATACACGAGAATTAAGCGTCTCATTAGAGATATTCCAGCTAATGAAATTGTCGCTGGAAGTAAGATTACAAACTTATCTCAATTGATGCATAATGAAATACAGAAAAATGCAGATACAGGAAAATTTGATATCAAAGCATTTTATGATAGATTATATAGCAAATATAGCTTGTGTAAAACAGTTAAAGATTTTTTGACAGAAAACAAAAAAGGAAAAACACAGACCTTCGTCATCGGTAGCAAACCCGACACGAACAGCCTCAGAAATTATGTATGTTTGGACACCAGAAGTAGAGAAATTAGGAATAAACCAGTCAGTAAAGACGCATTGCATGCGTCTCACGAAGCTAATTTAATTATTAGAAAATACGACAGTAGCGTAGGAGAAGAATATTTTATTTCCTTCGAAGATGAGCTTGGCTATCTCTATGGATTTACCAGGCTACTCTTACCAAATCCAGAAGACATAGTTGAGATAAAGTGATTAGGCAAAGACACAGCAATAATTAGAGAACTTCATGTCTATGGGAATATGGAACAGTTAAAGAGTTCAAACGTTAAAAAGTTAAAAGGTTGAGATAAGGTCCAACATTCAGGATTTGGTAAACAATTGATGGATATTGCAGAAAAAATTTCTCATCAAGCAAAATACAAAAAGCTTTCCGTCATCTCTGGCATTGGCGTCAGAGCATATTACAGAAAGCTTGGATATAAGAAAGTAGGGGAGTATATGGTTAGAAATATATAATAATTATTTTCTTCTGAAAGATGACTTGAATTGTTCTCGAAGTTTCGATTCTTCATCAGAAATGTGTTGATAGTCGCTATCATAGACATTATACCTCTGTGTATGTGCATTATAGAAAGCAAAGACATTAGCTGGAGTTTTGATAAGCTCCTTTTGCTCTGCCGTCAATCATAAGTCCTTCGCACGTGCTTGGGTAAAGTAATCTATGACAGAGGGATACTTAGTGTAGTCCAGTCATCAGAAAAGGTTTTCCTGATAAGGAAGATCATATCATCCATTACGGTTATCCCACACAGCATCAAGCTTGTAGAGAATATAATCTGAATTAGGGTATGCTTTTTTGTGCTCAGAGAAATAATCAGCTAACGATCTAGCAAAAGATTCCTTGTCTCCTTCTCTCATTTTCTTGGGCAATAAGATACGATCATCTGAAGAGATAGAGAAATTCCTATTCTCTTCTGCAAATGCAGTCAAGAAAGGTTTTCGATTATTTTTTTCCAACTCATCTTCCTGGCCAGTAAATTGGTCTTCCATAGCCCTCATAATCACATTATCATGTCGTTCTTCGAAATTTTGATGAGAGAGAATAATATCCTGATTATTAAGCAGATTCTCAAATGTATTTTTAGTATTCGTTTCGACCTGTTGGACAGATGATGGACTCCTATCTACATGAATAGTTCATGAAGATTGTTTGACGTTGAACCTAAAGTCAGATTTTCCATTAATATCTTGACCATTATGTACAGCTGGAATCGCATTCCCTGCATCATCAAAACGAACTTCAAAAATGGTTTGTTTGAATGGACGATTGGTATCAAAAAATCCCATCGCATAAACAGCTCAATCTTCTTCGCCTGATGGTAACTTTCTAAGAGATGTACTATCAAAAATATATTGAGGGATAATTACATTATTCTCTGAGACCTCAAGTGTGTATCAGCCAATCTTTTCCATCGTTTCTTTTTCTTTATCCACATTCTTTTGATTTTCAATTGCTTGCAATTTTTGCTCTTTCTCGATAAATAGAGTAAGAACACTATCGATATGAGCTATTCTTGACTTGAGTATACCATTGGTAGGATCGCTTGATAATTGCAACTCCAGTTGTGATTTTGTGGTTTCCAACTCCTCACGTTTGGTCTGTATTTGTTCTAGAGTAGAAATTTCTAAATATTGAATATACATAGAGTTTAGATTTGTAAGAGTTGCAACATTATCACCCGGCTGGAGAAGCTCCTTTTCTCCTATTTCAATATCTTTGAGCAGACTCTCTCACTGTTTTGTCTTTTGCGCTGGGGTAATCTTCTCACTTCGCTCTTTGGAAGGAGATATGATCTTGGTAATCTGCTCAGGATGACAAGAGCTATACATTTTTAGAATCAACTCAGGAGTGATTGTGCCATCAAAAGAAAGGATAGGGGTTCCATTATTGAGATCGGCTTGAGCAATCTTTTCCAATAGTAGAGTGGTATTTGGTCACATATATCCATCAATATCTTTTTTAGACTTATAAGCTATTTTTTCAAGCGTAGTCTTAGACTCACTGTGGTCAGGGAGATTAGCTACACAAGATTCAGCTAGTGCCTGCACTAATGCAATACCTTTGTCGCTCATGCGAAGCTTGCTTGTATTATCCAAAGAGGAGACATTATATTTCTGATAACGCTCATAAATACTATCTTTCCCATCTTTTTCCCTAGGAAAAACGTCCTCTATTTTTTTTACGGTTAATCAGATCCCCTGTAGGAAGGTAGTATTAATTTTGTTTATATTCTGCATATGAAAATTATTCATAACTATATTGAGAAGGATATGCTCATCTCTTTTACTATCTTTATAGATATCTTCATAGACGCCTTCTATGCCACGTTCTTTGACATAAGCCTGTTCGTCGAGAGAAAGTCCAGCTTTCTGGTCTAAAGAGTGTTGTTCTGGAGTGCCATTTGACATGATGGTACGATAAGAGAATAAATTACCTCTTATAATTATACCCCGATTTGTAAATTTGTCAAAAAAAATGGTATATTTTTCCCTTCGTTTCACTCAGGATAAATCCTTCGTTTTACCTGCCTACCGGACAAGCAAGCTCAGGACCTCGTGCAGCCCTTCTCCCTTTGAAATAAAGCAAAGAAGGGCAAAAAAAAGAGCACTTTTTAGTGCCCTTTTTTTGAATGAGAAATATATGGTAGAATGGGTTAGATATCTAGGTCTTTAACTGCTTTTGCATGGGTCATAATAAAGTGCTTTCTAGACTGCACATCTTCACCCATAAGAATCCTGAATAATCTATCAGTTTCTTCTGCGTCTTCTACAGTAATTTGTTTCAATTTCCTATTGTTGGGATCCATGGTAGTATCTCGAAGTTGCTCAGCGTTCATTTCTCCAAGACCTTTATATCTCTGTACTTCAGTCTTCTCCGGGTCAAAGCCATACATAGCTGGAGTATGAGTTTCATCGTAGACATATTGTTCTTTTTTCCCTTGTGCAAATTTATAAATAGGAGGACAAGCGGCATAGACATGCCCATGTTCAATAAGTGGCCTCATAAATCTAAAGAAGAAGGTCAGTAAGAGTGTCCTAATATGCGCTCCATCCACGTCCGCATCCGTCATGATGATAATCTTTTCATATCTCAGTAATGCAAGATCAAAGTTATCCTTTACTCATGTTCAGATGGCAGTAATCAGTGCCTTCACCTCATTATTAGCCATAATTTTCTGTATCACAGCTTGTTCTGTATTAAGGATTTTTCCTCTAAGTGGTAAGATTGCTTGGAAGTTACTATCACGTCCTTGTTTAGCACTACCTCACGCAGAATCTCCCTCTACGATGTACATCTCAGTTCATTCCATTTTCTTCTGAGCACAATCAGCTAACTTTCCTGGCAAGACTCATCAAGCAAGGATATTTTTTCTCAAGACGGTCTCTTTAGCAAATTTAGCAGCTAGTCTTGCTCTTGCAGCCAATTCTACCTTTTCAAATATCTTATCAAATTCATCTTCATGCTGGATGAAATAGTCTTTTAAGTAGTTATAAACAATGGTTTCAACCTCTGTCCTGACGTAACTATTCCCAAGTCTTCCCTTTGTCTGTCCTTCAAATTGTGGCTCGGGGATTTTGACCGTAACGATAGAATACAATCCATCAGTGACATCAGAATATTGGAACTCACCAATTTTCTTATTCATCTTATCTTTTTCCTTAGCTACTTCATTGATGATATTCAACAAAGCAGATCTGAATCACAATACGTGTGAACCTCCATCCGTAGTAGGAATATTATTCACGAATGACAGCATATGATCGTTATTGGTATTTACAAATTCAAAAGAAATCTCAGCTAAACAATCCTTTCCTTCCACATTGATATAATGCACAGAAGAAAGTGGTTGTTGTTCTCCGACAAGATTTTTTAACCATGTTTTGATACCTCATTCGAAAAGGAATCTCTGTTTAAATCCTGTGGTCTTATTTACAAAATTGAAGGTAACACCAGGAGTTAGATAAGCACTTTGTTTCATTCTCGCGATTTCAATAGATTGAGAGAATTCAACTGTTTCAAAAATTAAAGGATCTGGTTTGAATTTTACACTCGTTCCCACCTTGTCACTTTCTCAGACTTCTTGAATCTCCCCACAAGGGATACCTCTCTCAAATCTCTGGAAGTATTTTTTCCCATTTTTATATACGGTGACTTCAAGCCATTCAGACAATGCATTTACCACAGAAGCACCTACTCCGTGAAGACCTCCAGATACTTTGTAGACATCCTTATCAAATTTACCTCACGCATGCAATACAGTAAAGACTGTCTCAAGAGCCGACTTTCCAGTCTTCTCATGTCTATCTACGGGGATACCTCTTCCATTATCATGGATAGAAACTGATCCATCTTCATTGATAGTGGTAGTAATCGTAGTACAGTATCCAGCCAAAGCCTCATCCACAGCATTATCCACTATCTCTTGGATAAGATGATGAAGTCCCTTAGCATCAGTAGATCCGATATACATTCCAGGTCTCTGTCTGACAGGTTCCAATCATTCCAATACTTTGATATGCGATGCATCGTATTGTTTCGCATTTACTACTGGTGACATAATTCACTATATTAAATATTAAAAATGTATTTGTTAGATATTGAGACTTGAGTAGTGAGTTATCTGTCTAGATACTAAATACTCAGTACTCATTTAGTCAGATATATCAAATTCATCATCATCAAATCTACTCATATACGCCTTCTCTTCATCTTCGTTATCAAAGTCATCATCTTTAGCTCTTTTGACTCTCTTTCATTTTTTCTTTTTCCCTTCGTTCGCCTCTAATTTAGCGATATCATCTTCGATTCCAAGTATTTTTTGCAATCCAGCATGTTCTTTGAGCTTTTGGATCACTTTTTGTTCAATTTGTCTTACTCTTTCTCTCGTGACGTCAAATTCCTCTCCCACTTGTTCAAGCGTATATTTAGGTCCATCTATACCATATCTCATCTTCACAATCTTAGCCTCTCTATCATCAAGCATACCCAAGATCATATCGAGATTTTTTCTCAGTGCATTTTTTTCGGCGAACTGATCTGGTCTCAGGGTGTTTCCATCTTCAATCAAATCGGCCAAAGTATCTCTTCCTTCATCACCGACTTCTCTATCTAACGATACATTTCAGAAGATCACTTCTTCCAATTTTTTAATTTTCTTGATCGGGAATCATAGCTTCTGACCTATTTCTTTGGATGTTGGTTCTCTTCATAATTTCTGGAAGAGAAGCTGATACGTTTTGTTGTATGAATTAATTTCATCGATCAGATGCACTGGTATCCTTACATGTTTCGTCATATCTGCAATAGCTTTGGTGATGCTTTGCTTGATCCACCGAGTAGCATAGGTACTAAATTTAAATTCTTTATCTGGATCAAATTTTTCAATGGCTTTGATGAGACCTATATTCCCTTCTTGGATCAAATCGGAGAAACTCAATCTAGAACCAAAAAATCTCTTCGCAATACTGATGACCAATCTAAGATTGGATTCTATCAATCTTCTCTTGGCATCTTCATCTCACTTCTTGACACGTCTAGAGACATCTCTTTCTTCTTCAGAGGAGAGGAGTGGTATCTTGGATATTTCATTGAAATATAGCTTAATGAAATCTTTGTGCTGTGGGTCTTGACTACGTTTATCTGTCTCATAGAGTTCCAGCTTCCCAAGCTTGGTTTCTTTCTTGGCTTCTTCCGCCTCCTTTTCTAATATCTCTTCAATAGTAATAATCTTGATACCAAGCTTTTCTGCAAGATCATAAAATTTCTCAATAATCTTGATATTGAGATCCATATCATCCACATCAGCGATTACATCTTCTTCATTAATAATACTAGTTTCGAAGCCCTGTCTAAGCAAATCCTGTAATGGCTTACTGAGTTCCGTAATATCATCTTGGAAACTTTCCCACAACTGCTTTTTCATTTTTTGCATATGCACATACACGGAAAGAGTAAAAGAAACGCTAGGAAATAAGAGCTATTTCCGATAGGATATTGATATTTGACAATTTAGTATAAATATATATAATATAAGTGGTGTAGTGACCGTATGCTTAAATAGAGAAAAGGAACAATGTCTAATCTTAGAGATGTTGTTCTTTTTCATTAAGTCAAAACACATATGATGAACTATTGTTTCTCTGCATTAGATAATTTATAAACAAAGAAAAAAATGTCACAACGGATATAGTAGTAATTTTTGCGAGGATATCAACACAAAATTAATTAATAGAAAATGTATGGAAACGCTATCGGGATTGATTATACAATTGAAGTTAGAAGGTTAATGGGTTAACGAGTTAACTCGTTCGATTCAATAACCCTTTAACTCGCAAACTCTTTAACTCGTTCGATTCAATAACCCTTTAACTCGCAAACTCTTTAACTCGTAAACTATATTTTAATATGTTCCACTTATTCACTGGCAAGATCATTACCCATTGAAACAAGACATACATCCAAAACGAGTCCTTTGGCATCGAGGCAAACTACCTATGAAGACAGTCAGCAGGTTTGTTTTTCCTGTTTCCCTATCTAGACGACAATAAAAAAACGATTATCTACTACGCATTTGACACAGCAGATCAGAAAGTATTATTTGAAAATATGCTCAAAGTCAGTGGTATCGGGCCAAAGACAGCATTCCAGATTGTACAACTTCCCAAGGAAAATTTTGAACAAGCTATCAAATCTGTGGACGTAAAATTTTTCCAATCTATCCCGGGTATCGGTCCCAAATCTGCAAAAAAAATTCTTCTGGAACTCAAATGAACAGTCGGGCTCGACGACTTCGCAAAGATGAACATCGACGAAAGACTGTACAAAGACATCATCAAATCACTCAAAAATCTAGGATACGATAGCTCCAAAGTCAAAGATGTACTGCAGAAATATGAATGAGAAATAAGCAAAGAAAATATGTCTGAAGTGATTAAACGAATCATCAAAAATTGTTAAGATTTTTTGCCATAGATACATTTCACAGCAGTATATACATCTTTTCGGGTGCCACAGGGCATGACATTTTTGTATGTCGCAGGAACTGATGTGTGGGTGAATAAGAAAACGGTTCCTTTGTAGGTCGAGCCAAGATTATCTACGATAGAAACATTATCATCTACGATTCATACAATCGTCGGATATAATTTTTTTAGTAATCTTGCTTTCCATAGATTGGCCTTAGCTTTGGTTATATTGTCTGGTTTGTGGATGATGGGCAGATCTGGGAATCCGTGTTTTTTTAGTCGTCTTCTCGTTCATGGAATGACACAAGATGGTCTAATAGTGATATACGCAGTGATAGGAAATATCTTGAGAATCTTTTTAACATAGGTCAGAGCTCATGGAATCACCGGCAGATCATCTTGTACCGTATCTGAATGGATCCAATGATGCCATCGTTGCTGGATTTCTTCACTCTGTCGATAGGGAATATCTTGGGCGAAACGATACTTTTTACAGATTGCTTTGGCACTCAATTTTTCTGGATTACCAAACATTCTCTGAGTTTCTTTGACTCGATATCCGATAGTCCAAGCAAGCGTTTCATCTATATCAAGAGCTAGTCATGGTTTGAGACTTTTGATGTTTTTCATAGATATATTGATGGATATAAACGTTATCTTAATTCTCTATTACCAAACATAGAGACAAATTTTCCACTACTAAGAAGTTTCGCTACTTCCTCAGGAACAAACGTTTTCCCATTCATACAGACATAGATTCATGGTTTAAGCATTTGTATTTTAGCGACAGCAAATCCAAGGGCAAACCCAGCATCGCTAGGAGAAAAACCAACCAATGGAATCATGGATCAGACAAGAAGGATATTCTGATCCTTACGCTTCATATGCGATTTTAGAAATCTTGCCGTATCCGGCATTGTATATGTTCCATGGGTAATGATGACATTTTTGCTGGGTGATTTTTCAATGACCTGTAAAATTTTCTTGAGATCACTCATCGTAAGAGAGCGACTATCCTTTTGACACACTTCAGTAAATTTAGCATTTAAGTAGAGTTTTAACGACTGGATATAACTAGGTATAGCAGAATGTGCAGTAGGGACGACCGTATCTTTGGTACCATCATATGCAGAATCTATAGTTCATCATGTAGTAATAAAATGAATAACATCTTTGGATAATGCCATAAGAAACGAAAAAATATAAAAATAAGGACATACGTTATATAGTCATTCTCACCCTGTTGTAAAGTTTTTTATAAGAAGATATCCACGAGGAAAAATTAAGACGATGATGGAGAGAAAACTCTAGGTGATTGAGGCGTCTGGATAGCGGTAATACGAGAAAGATACTCTGCAGCCTCATTGATGGCTGGATCAATAGTATGGGTATAGTCGCTGTAATACTCCTTCTGGTCTTTGTACTCCTGTGTATAATCATGTTCAATAATATGTTCAAACACAGCTTTTGCTTCTTCATATTTCTCTAAATCAAAAAGAATTTTTCCTTGCAACAAACGATCTGCTAACAAGACACGAGGTCTAGTTATCTGAGACATCACAGTTGCATACATACGTACAAGAATCTCTTTTGCTCTTCAATTATTAGGATTTTTTTGCAATGCCTCAGAGAGTACTTTTTCCGCAGCTACATATTCACGACTCTGAAATAGCATAAGTCATTTAGAATTCAAGACATCCTGTTCTAGATCAGTAAACCTTTTCACATCATCAGGATAATCTAAGAGTGCATCTCACAAATGGTGGAAAACGTCCTTGAGCAAAGCCAAGGCTTCATCGTGACGTCTGAGCATCTGAAGAGCCATAATATAATCTTCACGCAAATGTAGTTGGACCTTTACATGTGGTTGATGCCGAGGATCTTCATATACACTATCCTCAGAGCATAATTTCACAACATTCTCATATTGTCCAACACGCAAAAAGTATTCTACTTTGAGTCGCAAAAAGAAAAAGATAAATTCTTTATTTCATGACATAGCATCAAGATATGGTGTCAGAGAATTAATAATCTCCTTCAACCCAGCCGTATTACTAAAGTCGAGAAAAAGGGTGCCCCTTTTTAAGAGCATATCACAGAAAGCAGCTTCCCCAATAACACGCATGACATCATCTTGATGATATGACGAGAGAAGAGTATCTATCTTATATCCCATTTGAAGATTATGAATAACATCTTGAGTGGGGATAAACAGGGATTTTATATCCGCATATAATCTAGCTATTTGATTAGAATCAGCGAGGGCCTGCTGAGCATCGAGCACCAATTTTTCTTCATCCGACAGTATCGACACCTTACCTTTATTTTTTTTCCCAATATATTTTTCCTGCTTCAAAAATGTATCTATCAAGTTTTGATGGATATCATGATAATCTGACAAAAATATATTTCCAAGACTGGATTTCTTTCAAGGAGATTTTTTGGGATCAGATGGTGTAGATGAGGGAGTGGTTACCATATCAAGAAGTCTAGAAACAGAATAAAGTACTAGATTAGTATAATCGTTTATGTAAATTTGTCAAATTATCTGCATAAGACATATCAATTGATTTCGTTATTCCAACTTGCATTTTCTATGCCATTCTATATTGTTTTCCTCGATAAAATCAACGAAAAGAGATGATTAGATGGTTAAGCTGATTGGTTTGTTAGATCTAACTATCCAAACCTCTAACCCCTTAACCAACTAAGGTATATCTAACTTTTTAACCTTTTAACTTGTTAACTTTTTAACTATATATGAATATACGCAACTTTTGTATCATCGCACATATCGACCACGGAAAATCTACCCTAGCTGATAGAATGCTAGAGATGACCTGAACGGTCAGAAAAATTGATCATAATCAAATGCTGGATCGCATGGATATAGAGCAAGAGAGAGGGATTACCATCAAGCTCACGCCAGCGAGAATGCAATGGAAAGGATATGAATTGAATCTGATCGATACGCCATGACACGTAGATTTCCAGTACGAAGTCTCTCGTTCACTTGCTGCCGTAGAAGGCGCAATTTTGTTGATCGATTCTAGTCAATGAATCCAAGCACAGACATTATCAGTCTTGTATATGGCAGTAGAACAGTGATTAGAAATTATTCCTGTACTAAATAAGATTGACTTACCAGCAGCGCATCCAGAAAGAGTAGCCAAAGAAATTGAGCATGTGATCTGAATTCCTAAGGAAGATATTTTACTCGTATCGTGAAAAACAGGGGAGTGAGTAGAAGCGGTATTAGATGCTATTATAGCAAGAGTCCCAGCTCCGAAATAGTTTTTATAACAAACCCATTAGTAGTTAAGCAAACCCCCTAAATCCCCCTTAACAAGGGGACTTGGCGGAAAAAAAGTTTTTAAAAAACATCCTTTGGCCTCCCTGTGAAGGTGATGTGAAACGAAATCCCGCACAGCGGGAGAGGTCGGGTGGGTTTGTTACCGCAGACCAGTCATTTAAATTAAAAAAAATAAATAATTCTCTCTCTTCTATTTTAGAGGGGTTGGGGGAGTAAAGACAGAAGCAAAGCCAAAAAAAATAAAAATAAAAAAAACTGGCAACGCACATAGGAGATAAGCACCCACATAGGTTACCAGTCAATACTACACTGCCCTTAGCCGCTTTTTCATTTTTTCTATAGCCCAACAAACAACCATGAAAAGCGCACCAGAAAGAAGAATTCCCCCTAAACAAACCAAAATATGGGGAAGTACATCTGGATTCTCTGATGAAGCAAACACCGTTCCACCAAAGGCTAAGATGCCAGCAGTAATAGCAAATACAACTGCCCAAAATTTCAAAAATATGAGCAGGATTTTTTTAACTGTTTTCATATACATCAGTATTAGACCCAAAAGATAGTTATTTACAAACATAAGTCAATACCAAACCAGCTCGTATATTTATAAAAATCGATAAAGAAAAAGATGATAAAATCCCAGCTCCGAAATAAAAAAAGCATGACTCAATGTGAATCATGCAGCTTATCGTTGTTGGTAGAACCCTTAGAATGCATTTGGGAATGCATTTGGGAATGCTAAATAAAAGTCATATCCCAATAGAAGGATTCCAATAGCCATTAAAAAAATGGCCCAGCCCAGGCCTTCATCTCCCCATTTTGCGGAGCCATAAATACCAACGATAACAAGAATAATGCCAATAATTAATAAGAGAATAGTCATAACGGTTTATTTTTGGTGGGGAAAGCACTATAAACATTTAATACAAGAAGTCAATACCAAGGTAAGCCCTTGAAAATACTCCGCACATCCATACAAGTCAGGTATGTTTATTTTTTTGATAAAGATTTATGTCATCTCAAATATCCAAAGCACTTATATTTGATTGTGTATACGATACCTACAAAGGTGTGGTCGCCTATATCAAAATGGTAGAATGAAGCTTCAAAGCGGGAGACAAACTCTATCTTGTCCATACACAGAAATTTGTAGATGTCGTAGAGGTAGGACATTTCACACCAGAATATGCGACGGACAAAAAAATCACTCAAGGACAAATCTGATATGTAGTCACCTGAGAAAAGTCAGTGAGAAATGTACAGATTGGTGATACTATGATTTTGGGATTACCCAAAGATATGGATAAACAAGAAATGAAAACGTATGCGGTCCCAGGATTCAAAAAAGTAAAACCATATGTCTATGCGTGAATGTATCCAGTCGATACCAACGATTACGAGAAGCTCAAAGATAGTTTGGAAAAGCTGTCGCTTAACGACAGCGCCGTAGAATATACTATGGAAGACAGTAAAGCATTGTGATTTGGCTTTCGCTGTGGATTTCTGTGAATGCTCCATATGGATATTATCAAGGAAAGAATGCGAAGAGAATATGGGATAGAGACCATTTTTACCATCCCGACCGTAGTCTATCTCGTGAAGTCCAAGAATCTCAGTGTCGAAGAAATCAAATCGTGAAGCAACATCCAGAATCTTTTTGTGACCTGACTGTACAAAGATGTCTTAGCCTACGAAAAATATACGACCAAATTTTCTAGTGACGATATTGATGATATCGTGAATGACAATACTATCGATCCATCAGAAATTTCCTGAGAAATTATCTCAGTGCTCAAGCCATGGCTCGTCGTCAAATCATGATCTGATCTAATGGATCAATGAATTATTGATGTAATTCTAGAGCCAATCGCTGAAGTAGAAATTGTCTGACCCAAAGAATATGCTGGCAATATTATGGCACTCTGCAATGAATATAGAGGCAGCTTAAAATCAATGGATTATCTCGATGAAAATAGAGTAGTACGAAAATACGAGTTACCTTTCTGAGAAATTATTATCGATTTCTACGATAGACTCAAATCAGCGACCAAGTGATATGCTACGATGAATTACGAATTCAAACGTTATCAAAAAGCAGATCTCGTAAAAATGGATATCTGGATCAATAACGAAAAAGTAGAGGCGCTGAGCTGGATTGTCCACACAGACAAAGTCTATTATCTCGGTAGAGAAGTCACAGAAAAACTAAAAACTCTGATCCCCAGACATCTGTTTGTCATCCCTATCCAGGCGGGTATCGGCACCAAAATCATTGCTCGCGAAAATATCCCTGCTATGCGCAAAGATGTCATAGCAAAATGTTATGGCTGAGATGTAACGAGAAAGAGAAAACTACTAGCGAAGCAAAAAGAAGGAAAGAAAAAGATGAAAGCACTCGGAAATGTTAATGTCCCCGGGGACGTGTTTATTAAGATGGTGACGAGAGATTAAATAAGAAACCCATTAGTGGTTTAGCAAACCCCCTAAATCCCCCTTGTCAGGGGGACTTAAAAAATCGATTCCCCTCCTTGACAAGGGAGGGGTCAGGGATGGGTTTGTAGATGTCAAACAAGCATTATTTTACTTTCTAACTATAAGCCAATGTTCCGAACCATTTTCTTGCGATATTTTCTCCTTATCAACATCGTAACTTTCATCGTACGATGAGTAGATAAATACAAAGCGAAAAAACAATTACGAAGAATTCCAGAAAAGACGCTTCTTATTTTGACAGCGCTTGGAGGCATGTTTGGAGCGATACTATGAATCTCATTTTTTAGACACAAGACGATCAAAGGAAAATTTCTGGTTCGATTTTATGGAATTGTAGTAGCGTGGATTATTTTGATTTTCTTACTCATGTATTTCATCTAATGAAAAATATTTCTGCCATCCAAAAAAATATTCTTACTCGATACGAAACTAAGGGTAGAATTTTACCACGAAGAAAAACCAGAGATCCATATGCGATTCATGTCTCTGAAGTGATGCTCCAGCAAACGCAAGTAGAGAGAGTGATTCCTTATTTTCATCAATGGATGAAAGATTTTCCTGATTATGCATCATTAGCCAAAGCATCAAAAACTGATTTATTGAAACATCGATCATGATTATGATTTAATAGCAGAGCACTGAGATTACAAGCTTGCGCCAAAGTTGTAGGGGCGTTTAGTAAACGCCTATTGCCTCGCGATAGAAATGAACTAATGAAATTACCGGGCATTTGACCTTACACTTCAGCTGCGATAATGGCATTTGCTTGGAATCTCGAAGTACCAGTCATCGATACTAATATCAGAAGGGTATTAATTTTCTTATTCAAATTAGATGAGAAAATATCCATGCAAGCATTAGAAAATTTTGCCACTAAAATTATTCCCAAATGAAAATCTCGCGATCGACACAATGCGTTAATGGATTACGGAGCGTTAGAATTAACGGCGAGGAAGACAAAGATTAAGCCAGTTTCTAAGCAATCTAAATTTGAATGATCAGATCGTCAAGTTCGCGGGAATGCGTTGAAACGCATTGTTGAGAGTTGAGAGTTGAGGGTGGAGGAGTTGGAAAAAGACTTCCCACATAAAGATGTAAAAAACATTCTAAAGTGAATGAAAGAAGAATGATTGATTCATATCAAGAAATGAATATTAACAATAGCAGAATAAAAAAAACCGTCCAAGCAATCACCAAATATATTCTTTGGATATAGCTGACGGCAGGTTCACAAAACGCGAACTCGATGGTTTTCCGTCCACTGCTTTGAGTGGCTCACGACCACTGTTTATATAAGGATTCTTTATATTATTTCAATACGATGTTATATTTTATACCAACACCAATTGGCAACAAAGACGACATTACGCTTCGTGCAATCAAGCTGTTTCAGTCATTAGAATTCTTTGTCTGTGAAGATACGAGGACAACCATGAAACTCATGGGCATGTATGAAATTCCCTACAAAGAAAAAACGTTCTTCTCACTCACGAGCTTCACATCGGACGCACAATTAGCTCGTTATGTCGACATTCTCAAAGCGAGTGACATCGGTCTCGTCTCCGAAGCAGGCACGCCATGACTCTCAGATCCGGGCAAGATGATGATCAAACTCTGCCACCAATATCAGATTCCTTATACAGTTTTACCAGGTGCGAATGCATTAGTTCCCGCAGTCGTCGCAGCAGGTTTTGATACATCGGAGTTTACCTATTTATGATTTTTACCAACCAAGAAGGGAAGACAGACAAAAATCAAAGAAATTATGTCATCAGAAATACCGGTCTTCGTCTATGAATCTGTACACAGGATAGAAAAACTTCTAGAAGAACTCAAACTGAACGACTTTCACGGACAGATCTCTATCGCGAGAGAAGTGAGTAAAATGTTTGAACAACACTTCACGTGAACAGTAGAGGAGGCATTGCTTATGATCAAAGAAAAGAAAATGACCATCAAATGAGAATTTGTCGTAGGAATAAAAAATTAAAAACGTCAACTTGACAATAATCGGCATATAGATATGATGCCAATCTAACATAAAGAAAATAGTAATTAAACTGAAAGCATATGAACGTAACAATGAATGCACAAACCTTGAGTGCCCTCATCAAGGCCTCAAGGACAACCAATTTCAGCGAATTGGAAGCCCAATTAGCAAAATTCACAGAGAAATATCCCAACGGGGATATACCTCTCGACGAGGGAGCAAGACCATTTTGTCTCATCATTTCAGACGAGCAGACGGCCAAGGAACAGTTCATCACCGACTTAAACTCGGCGTCGGAAAATGGCTTCCCCATACTGAGAGATCTTGCGAAAGGGCTCGATGGTTAAAACTAATTTTTTTCTTTAAGAGTGGCATAACCAGCCACTCTTACTGTAAAATAAAAAATCTCCAATACGGGAGAGCCTATGAGAACAAATAATCATACTTTATGTTTTTTTGGGAAGATATTCTCTAATGAGGAATCTAGTTCCTGGTTTGATAGGATACGTCAATGGGGTAAGGATATTTCTATCTTCATCAGTAAGATCTATTTTTTTGTCATGAAATTTATCAAACAATTTTATATTAGTTAAAAACTCTGGTAAACTGGTAGACATCTTATCTATAGAAGGAAGTATGAAGGAATACTCCTTTCGCTTATTATCTTTATCTTTGCCCTCACCTATATAATTTAGATTAGTAATCCCATCGACATTCTCTTCTTTTGCTTTGAGCTTTACTATTTTGGGCTCAATGAGTTTAGGCTGGGCTGCGATATATTCATTTAGACCATAATTAACAAGCTGTCAGGTGTTATATAATAAATATTGTTCATAAGTACAAGGGACACCATCCAAGGAAATGGAAAGTTTTTGGGCAGAAGTCTGGACAATATTGGTGGGAATATTATTCGTCACCGTCACAAATTTCCCATCTTTCTTTTTGGCTTTGGAAGTGAAGGTCACTATTTTGCTAGTTTGCATTTGCGTAACTATTTTCAGAGTATTTGCAGAAAAATCATTGAGAGGCAAGGACTTGTTAGTATACGTATTAACAAGAACCCAATATTTCAAGACGGGTAACAGGTAATCGTCCCATCACCTTCATGAATAGCTTCTCAAGACATTAATTCGCCCATCCCCATTCTTACCAACATGCATAGCATTATACGAATTTCTAAGAAATCTTGCAGCACAATCAATGGACATAATAGGATGAAACCTTTCATCAAAACTGATAAGTTGCTTCACATCTTTTGTCTTCTTCAGCTTATCTGTAATCAGCGCCCCATGTTTAAAATCCTGCATGCCTTCAGTAAATCTTGGCAAAGTATCTAATCCAAAATCTGCCGCATTCTTAGCCTGAATATGAATCAGTCCCAATCAACCATCTCCGGAACCATTGGGTTGTGTAGGATCTCACATTCATTCTTGTGCCATCATAGCGAGTAGTAATCATGAGGGAATATCATATTTTGCCTCAGCAGCATCAGTAGCTGCCTTCCATCTCATGCATCTCAAAATTCTACCTTGCACAGAATATTCATTAGGCAGATTAATCGCTACGTCTTTTTCTTTATATATTTCTTTATATCCTAAGACAATAGGCGGTTTGCGTAAATTTATTTTTGGAGGTGTATTCATTACTTCTTTGTTCAAATCAGACAATGACATAGTTATGGTTTTCAACACACTAGCTTCAGTGGCTTCTTCATTATGCATTATTTCTACCATAGCTTCTTCATAGAAGTATAAATAAAGGGAGAAATTAGACTGTAGCTCAAGCACGCTCTCTCAGTTCACGTGCTTTTTTTTCTTCGTCATATTGATTTTTGAGAGCAAGGAGAATCTGCAGATTACCCACAATAAATTTCTGATATATAGGTACTGGCTGTATTTGAAACATGGGTTCTTGTTTTGAGATATCAAGATGCGGCTGAGTACCAAGCTTAGGATTCACTGGTTGCATTTGTAGAGCTTCGACTAATAGTCATGAATGTTGAGTATTCAGCTTGTAGAGTTGAAGCTGTATCTTAATCATACGGTCTACAATAGCGTCATCTAGACCAATTCACACAGATTCTGCAGATAAATTGGGAAGCAGCCCCCTGACTCAATGCATATTAGCAATGGCATTGAGCTTATCTTCATCAGTCGGATATTTATGAATAGGGTCTTCTAATATCTTGATACAGGAATTAACATGTCAGGTTCATAAGCTATCTATAAGATGCTCATCCGTATATTTATATAATGATTCACAAAACTTTTGATCTGAGGGGATTATATCAGTAATCTGTGGGAGATCTACATTCATAACCTGAAGATATGCGCTTTTGGCATCTGGTCTAAGGTTAGTGTTTTTCCCATTCTTAAAGAATAACTGAAAACCTTTAGATGTAGTATCCATGATTTTGTATTGAAAAGATAAAGATTATTTTTATAATTATAGCGATTTATTTGATTTTGTCAAATATCATGAAATCACGAATAAAAAAGAGCATCCGAATAGCCATAGCTATAGTTCTAGTGCTGGGTATCGGCTCTGGACACATCAAGATCCATTGGGGACAAGTAGCTCTGCCACAGGCTGGAGTAACCAACCAAGAGGCATTGATGCATATGCAAAACCTGCAAAATATCACAGGGACTTTACTGGTTTTCCCCGGAGGATTTCCTCAGGTAGTCAACGCGCTATGACAGACCACATCCTGACTCCAAATGCGAAACTACGAATTCACCGAGCCCAAGATCAAAAACCAGATACAAGAACTTTTATCCAAAAACGTACACGTCCAACTCATCTTGGAAGATAATATGTACCAGCAGTACAAAAGCATGTATACGCCTATCCTCAATATGTTTTCTGGATACAAAACCTTCGAGATCAAATCAGACAATCAAATGAGGACAGAATATGTGCATAGCAAAGTCGATATCATGGACAATGCATTTCTTATTAAGACAGCCAATTTTACGCACTCATCATTATTTAGCAATCGTGAATATATGTTTCTCAGCGCCAATACATGAGTGCTGCAAAGTCTGAGAACTATCTTTGCCAAAGATCGAGTAGGGGAGAGGATCACGCTCAACGACATACATCCTAATCTCGTCATCTGCAATATCAATTGTAGAGGCGTCATTGAAAATATATTGAGTGGTGCAAAGACATCTATCATTATCGAAACGCAATACATTAATGACCCTTCGCTCACCGATATTCTCAGCAGACAGCAAAAAAAGATTACTGAGATGAAACTTCTCGTCTCTGATATTACGACCAATGACATGATCCAAAATTATTTACCCAAGGTAACCAAAAAATTTCCCAAGCCATATCTCCATGCAAAAATGATTCTCATCGATCACAAATTACTCTTGCTCGGTAGTATGAATCTCTCGTCCAACTCTCTAGATCAAAATAGAGAAATCTGAATCTTACTCACGGACAAAAATATCATTTCACAGTTCACCACACAATTCACGAAAGATCGGGCAACAGGAAAGTAAACGAAGTTGTTACATCGTCATTCCGGTTTTATTCCCCTCTGCTATGGCACAAGGTCCCGCACAGTGGGAGAGGAGGGGCGAGGGAGGAGTAAAAAATATAGGAATTGACTTTAAGCAACCAATATATATGATATTTTTCAGTAAAACAAAAAATAACTCTAAAAACGTTCGATATGAAAAATCTTTTTTTTATTGTCGCGATTTCTCTGCTTACCCAAGCGGGATACGCACAAGCTACCGATACGGTAGCCATCATGAACTCCCTCCAACTGTCAAAAGGAAACCTGCTTTACAGTGGGATTTCCAGAGAGCTGGATAATCACAATCAAAAAAATTATGTAAAAACGATTATGACAAAATTTGAAAACGAACCAATCGAAGAGGTGAGGATTTATTCTTCATCTTGCCTCGACAAAAAAGGACCATGGTCCTTAGAAAAGTTGGAAATATTTACTACCAACGATTTTCAAATGCCGACACTGATAATATCAAAGGAATGGTTCTTACACAACAAGCCATTCCTCGAAATGTTAGTCGAGGTAAACCAGCTCTTGAGGGAGACTGGCTTATGCCAAGATCAGTAATATGTAAGAGGCTCCCGAATTCGGGAGCTTCAAGCGTTCTAGAGAAAAACTTCATTAACTTAATTTACTGGTTGAAAAAAACACTAACTTATATATGAATAGACAAAGCATACATTTTATTCTACAACTAGATATGACAGAACTTACCATTCAATTCAAGAAGTTAAACGATAAAGCGATAACTCCATCACAGGCTACTCCATGAGATGCTGGCTACGATCTTTTTACTACAGAAAATTATATACTCAAGCCAGGCGAGAGAAAATTATTCGCTACTCATATTTCTATAGCAATCCCATATGGCTATTATGGAAGAATTGCACCACGCTCATGATTGGCATACAAACATGGTATAGATGTCCTAGCTGGCGTGGTCGACACAGGATATAGAGGAGATATTGGCATCATAGTCATCAATTTATGACAAGAAGATTTTGCTATCAAAGAAGGAGATAAGATTGCACAACTTATCATAGAAAAATGCCATGACGTCACACGAAAAGAAGTAGAGGAATTGACAGAGAGTGAGAGAGGGATATGATGACGATGAAGCACAGGATAGACATGAGACATAAGATATAAGATATAAGATATTAGGTCTTGATACTTTATACTTGATACTATACAATGTCCGACGAGATTATTATCAAAAACAAGAAGCAGATTGCCAATATCAGACAGTCAGGGAAATATCTGACAGAACTTTTACAAAAATTGCAAAAAGCAGCAAAGCCGGGGGTGAAGCTTATCGAGCTGGAATTCATCGCAGAAGACTTTATGAAAAAAAATAAAGTGAAATGAGCATTCAAAAATTATAATGGGTTCCCAGCAAATTTATGTCTATCAGTCGACGAGTGCTTGGTACATGGCATCCCCAATAATTATACATTAAAAAATGGTGACGTCCTTAAGATTGACTGCTGAATAAATTACCAATGAGGTATCACAGATTCTGCAATCACAGTTATCATTGGATGAAAGGCGAGCTATCCACTTGGTCATCAATTAGCGAAGGTCACAAAAGAATGACTAGATATAGCAGTCAAAAATATATGACCAGGAAGAAAGATGTATGACTACTCACATGCCGTATATCAACATATCATAGGATGAGGGTTTACCATCATAGAAAAGTTGACTGGCCATGGGGTGGGAGTAAAAGTCCATGAAAGACCATATATTCACAATCATACACATCATCAAGATGTCAAAACAGTTACCTTTCAGGCAGGCATGGTAATCGCATTGGAACCCATCACAGCAATCCAATCCAAAGATTTTGAGCTAAGAAAATGAAATGATCGAAATCTATACACCAAGAAGTGAGATATCTGAGCACATCGAGAATACACAGTGCTGGTGACAGATACAGGATATGAGATATTGTCTTGAATCACAGAGGACTTCTAAGATAATTCTAAATTTTAAATTCTAAATTCTAAATTTTGATACTAGGTATCGATCCTGGCGTGAGAAAACTTTGATACGCAATCATTCAAGACAACCTGGAGATAGTAGATTCAGGTATTTTGTTATTAGAAAAAAAAACTCCCAGCAGGCAAGATCAGTTTGAGAGAATGATGGAGATAGGTGAGTACTTTACCAAGCTTTTGAAAAAATATAAAATACAGACTATGTGTATGGAACAACTTTTCTTCACGAAGTTTAACCAAAACAACGCAGAGTTTGTCTACGGTATTAGAGCAATTTTGATTACCCTATGTCTAAAGAATAAAATTAAAATCAAAGAGATCACTCCGATACAACTCAAAAAATATATTACAGGAAATGCTAAAGCCGAGAAAAGACTTGTTCAACAATGTATTATGAAGTTATATCATTTGAAAGAATGTCCTGAATTTAATGATGCGGCCGATGCGCTAGGCTTGGCATACGTCGCCATGAAAGTGAAATAAATTTTCTAAAATGAAAAGTCCCAAACCTGCACGCCTTTGGCGTGGGGACGAAAAAATAAAACAAAAGCTTTGGATGGAAGTCCAAAGCAAATGGATATAAAATAAGATAAAAGTCCCAACGGGACGATCTCTATCTATATTCAAACTTCATCATGAATTTCTTCTATCTCTTTTTCTTCTTTTTTAATTTCTTGTTCTTGTTTTTTATTTTCTTTGAGTAACGTTGCTGCTATTTCTTCAGCTTCTTTAGCCTCTCTATGATAGGCGTGGATGCTATGTTTGATCAATTTCTGGAATCTTGTCTGAAAGAGCAATCACGTCAGTCCAATAAATAATGGCGCTCACATAAATCAGTAAATAATAGCAATGATTTTTCCTCCATGAGTAAGGGGAGCCATATCCCCATAACCTATCGTAGACATCGTAACAGTAGTAAAATAGAAAGACTCAAAAAGAGGTCGTCATTCTGTAAGATGGAAAGCAAAGACTCAGATAAGCACAATGATCACAATCAATACGGCAAAAAATAAGACGGGATATTCGCCGATAAATTCATTAAAGAATCTTTTGATGTGACGATGCATGATAACATTTTTTGAATAAATGTACTGTAATTGTATACAGAATTTCCAAAAAAGCAAATTTCTTGATAAGAAAATGGCATAAATAACAAATAACGTTAGGTAAGAAGCACAAAATTACTCATGTAAGGAAGGATATAAACGTCTTTCACAATTTTGAGGTCAAAAATTTGACAAAATGTAATAGTCTAGATATAATTAGAGGGAACTAAAGAGACGATATGAAATATCCCATCTCTTTACTCTCACATCTTTAATCTTTCAGCTAACGAAATGTTTGATACAAAAAAAGCAAGATTTGGATTTACAAGATTATCTCATAATGCCAAGATGGTTAAAGTAAAAGAAATCTTGTCTATCCTAAAAGGCAAGTCAGACCTATTCGCTGACCTCTATACGCATTTCAGTAGAAAATCTGATATCGCAGATAATGTACTGGAATATTTGTACAACGTAATAATGAATTTGATCGAGAATACGGAGGACAAAGAAAGTATAGGGAATGCAAAAACAATTCTCCAAAAGTTAAAATCCAGTGTAAAATAAATCTTTACTTATTCACCGTACACACATGGTCGAAATCAAAACAGATGTCATAGAGAAAATAGACATCAATGATACCTTAGCAGAGGATGAGAAAACTGCGATCAATAAATTACTAGAAGCAGAGGTCAAGTCCGAAGATGTCAAAACAGCATTTCAGACAGAAGCCATCAAAGTAGATGGGACTGCAACAAAATTTTGAGACATCGCTAAAATTTTTGATGATTTCGTAGAGGAAAAAAATGCGACATTGAAGATCAAAGATTTCAACATGGATGCAGATAAAGATGGCACAAATGACGCTTTCGATACAAATGGAGATGGTACGGCAGATCTTGTACCCACATGGATTACTCGTATCATCACCGGCAAGGGAAATGATCTAGCGTATCTTATCACTACACTAAATAAGAAGCTATTAGACGAAGCCACTACCGTGAGTGAAACATTTGATGTTAGCGTAAAAACAGAATTGAAAAATCTAAAAACAGAGATCGAGAAAACAGACGCATCAGTAGATCAGAAGAATACGAATGCTGAAATAGTAGCAACAGACATTAAATGCGATTTTAAAAATGGAATAACTGCAGATCAGGTAGTTTCTGCTATAACTACATTGCAGTCCAAGCTAAAAGCCGATAATAAACAAACATTAGAGAGTGGGAAAAGTGTAGGCGACATCATCAACCTTCTCAAATCGGGAAGTAGAGAAGATGTCGTGAAAATACAAGAAGCATTGGGTATGACACCAGATGCTACCACACTAGATAAGAAAGCAGATGGACTATTTGGCAAAAGAACATTAGCCAATTTAGCTGCAGGATGAATAGTAGAGGACGGAGGAACAGCAAGCACAGGGCAAAAATCTATCAAAGAAACCCCAGTAGAAGACGAATCAGACATTACATTTGTAAATACAGATTATGATCCAGCGGACAAAACAAATGAAAGCAAAATCACAAGCAGAGCAATTATAGATCAGATAATTGACAACACAGAATTAGCTACCTATCACCTAACAAGAAGTAGCACTAAAAATGCAACTACTGGTAGATGGACATATACGCCAATGCCAGGATATGACTGGATATATCCAAATAATGTAGATAATCTGAGTACATACAAAATAAACGAAACGCCAAAGACACCAAAAAAGACAATAGACAAAAATAGAGTAAAACCTACACCGACTCCTAAAAAACAGAGTCCCATAAATACAGGCAAAAAAGAATATGACGTTTTCAAAAACGAAATCATCTCTTTGTGAGACATATCAGATTTACCAAACGAAAAACGGACCACAGCCATAGTATATCAAATTTGGAAGGATAATGAGAGTTACTCATTTTACAACAATTGAAGAGTGGCGAGCACTAGCCGGAAAGGGTTATCCAGTTGGACGGATGTTATTAAAAGAAACAAAGACAATAGCGGATGGGAGCGAAAATCATTATCCCCTGAAACAGTAGATAAAAATAAAGTAAAAAAGGCACTAGAAATAGCGATAAATACAAGTATGAAAGAAGGCGAAGGTCCAGAAATTACATTATCAGAAGATATGTGGAAAAGTTTAAATAAAAAAGAACAAACAAACCTAAAAGAATTACGAGAAAAAGCAACTTTTCAAACTATGCCAACCGATAAATTTGGATTAGAATCATATGCATACACGCTGTTCGTTAACCCACAATTAGAATCTCGAATCATAAATGAACCAAACCCTCGGAGAGATGCAGCCTTCCTATATAGAGCTATGGAATGAGCAGGGACAAAAAATGAAGTATTGGATAGAGTATTCGCAAAAGAGAGATTACAAAAGTTACCTATTTATTATTTAGAGCTTGTGAAACAAAAATTCAGTCAATTGTATCCCACAGATGAAGAACTTATAACATATATGAGGAATGATCTTGAGTGACCTTTTGATGGGACTAGAAATGTATACCCAGAACTCGTTCTGGCTTCCATACAAAGGGACGTAGCTAAATATAATAGACTACTAGCTCAATTGAGTTAATAATCGATAGGAAGCGTTATTTTTTAAATTATGCCTCCACTTGTAATCAAAGACTAAATCCATATCTTAAAGAAGATCATTTTACTTGGTCTTCTTTTCTATGAATCTAGAGAAACTATTCTGAAGCAAAACCAAGGTCGATATACTTAAATATCTATTGTTTAGAAGACAGGGCGTCTCTATGAGAGCATTGGAGAGCGAATTGTCTTGGACTTTTCCCGCAATCAAAAAACAGGTTGATTCTCTACTAGAAGCTCAGGTCGTAGACATCAACAAAGAAGGACAATGACGATCGATCACCATCAAACCAGAATTTCAGATCAATATCAAGAATATCTTTTTCTATGGGCTGAGAAGTGAGCTTATGGATCTTTTCAAAACTTATGAGATCATGATCGACAAATACTATTTCGGCAAAAAATTTGGTAGCGATATAGAATCAGACTTAGTCATTATTTACAAAAATTGTGAAAAACCACAGATAGATACCATCAAAGGGAATATTAACGAAGTGTTTAGATGATATTTTATCGAGACAGTGTCCGTTGTATTTATGTCGATAGAGGAGTGGCAAAAACGTTACAGATTGGCAGATAGATTCGTCCTCCAGATCATGAGACACCATCCAGAATAATATAGTCAATCAGGTCGTAAAGTCGAAAGTCTTTCAGATGTATCAGAATTTTTTATCAAATTTTTCAGAGGCCAAGTGCAACCAGAAGTACTCTTAGAACAAATCATGGGATATACTATAGGGGCAAGTGAAATGATCCCCGACATTGCCCAAAAGATTGGTCAAAACTATGGATTAGCACTCTTACCATACGGGCCACACTTTTATACTGGGATATTACAATCTAGCGGATATCTTCTTTTGCCAGAGAAAAAATCCGTACTATTTCTGATTCCTCAGCAGACGAAAGCCAACGAAGTATACCAGTTGACAGGAACTATCGGACCGATACTCGGCAGATCGCGGGATTTCCATGAGACCAGCGAATGGAATACAACATATCAACCAGACATAGAGGACTTGGGAACGATACTACAGCACCTAGCATTTCTACATACGACTACCCAGACAGAGACGATAAGCTGCTTAGCTATAGGAGATACACTTACTCTAGCTAAACAAAAAAAACTGACCACCTATCTCACGAATTGCCTACCCACCACGAATATCGTATTTCTGAGTAATTTCACGACAAATTTTAAAGAGCAAGCACCAGATTTACTTATGTTGGCAGCGACACCAGGATTGGGCGTCATCCAAAGCTTCCAATCTGTAGCCAAAAAGATAGGTAGAAAGCCGGAAATAATAGCATATACGAGCATCTGAAGCCCCAAGGCCAAGAAAACTACATGATATGCTTGTATCTTAGCATAGTGTGGGTTATTTGTTATTTTGGCCATGCTCGCATATATTGACCTATCAATAACAACAAAGTGTAATACACAGCCCGCAGGGCGAAATACACCAATACACGACGAGAATCCCAAAAAAATCCACTCATAGTAGATAACCCACAATTAGACAAAAACCCCTTGAAATGTGGTCAGATTTGATTACAAGTATTTCGTCTAAATTTTTTTATTATAGGAAAAAAATATACCATGATGAAATTTATCTATGACAGCTTGGAAACTGTTAAAAAATTAAAACGTCCTACCAAGAAAGATTTTATCAATCTAACCTTAGCAATCTTTGGACTTGTGATCATCGCAGGGATCTTCTTTATCTTTGCTGATACCGTGTTTTCTGGCCTCTACAAATGGTTTTATAGTGTAATGAAATAAGAAAAATGTAACATACTCACTACGTTCGCGTAACATATTGTAACGTGTTGGAGTTTTATTACGTCCGCCTAGGCGGATATGTTACCATCCGTTACTTCCGCATTTAGCGGAAGCGTTACAACAAGAACACAAGTCCATCCATACAAAAAAATTTTATACTATAACAGCAATCCATGCAAACTACAGACACCAATACCTGAGAGATCAAAAGACAAATAGAGGACAATAATTATAAATGGTATGTCCTAAGTGTCGTCTCTGGACAAGAGGAACTCGTGATAGAGAATCTCAGAGAAAGAATGAAAAAGCAAAACTTAGAGGATGCTGTACAAGATTATATGTCGCCTATGGTCAATGAATCTTCTCTGAAGAAATGAGAAAAAGTCATCAAGCAAAAAAAACTATATCCATGATATGTATTTGTATGTTCCAAGATGAACGACAAAATCCGATATGTAGTCAGAAATACTCCATGAGTAAGACTGATTGTGGGTGCAGAAACTCGCCCTATTCCACTGACAGATGACGAATATGCTAAGATATTAGACCAGATCGTGAAATCACAAGAAAGATCAGAGCTCAAGATACCGTTTAAAGAGTGAGATCTTGTACTACTTAAGACAGGAGATTTTAAGTGAATGAAATGAGCAGTAAGAGCAATTGACGCAGACAAAAATACAGCCATCGTCAATATTGAAATGCTAGGCAGACTGACACCCGTCGTTATTGACCTAGACAAGATCGAGCTTATGAGCTAATCTCATATAAAAGGAAAAGGTAGGAGATAAAAGAGTTAATAGTTTATAGTTAATAGTTTATAGTTGCGGTACGTTTATATAGAAAAACACCATCACTATACACTACAAACTCTACACTATACACTCATGTAATCTCGCTTCTCTACACTTTTACCCTCTGAAATTATGGTGTATATGCATACCAAAAAAGAACAAAAAATTATCAGACTCTTTATGATTGTACTGTTTCTCTCCATCATAATAGTCTACATGCTCTTATTCCAGGTCAAAGGTAAGACGCTCAAAGGAAGTCAGACAAACACTACTTCCGGTTCGTCCATCCAGATCAGTATTTTGAGTGGAGATGAAGAACAGACACTGACTCCAAGCAACGATAGCTGGCAAGAATTAGACCTAATGACTGGCACAACTACTGGACTCACTAACGACACAACAGGAATAAGTACACAATCAACAGGCAAGACCATAACAAGTACAGGCACTATCAAGATACTATCAGGGACCAACATCTTCTACGGTAGCATCTCATCGATAGAGAAACTAGGAATCAGATATGCGTATGCACTGATTGACAGTAAAAATATTTATTACGTCAATCTATGAAGTCCTACATATGACTTCGCAAGCATCGCTAGAAAACTCAATGGCAATCTCTTTGAGCTCAAGACAGAGACAGAGATAGCCCAAAACAAATTATTTGGAGAGAAAATTGTCTTCATCAATATCCCCGAATACAAAGACAAGACGACCTTATTCCTTCTGTATATAGGAGATGAAGTACGACTTGTACAAATGGATTATGCACTCTATCATAAATCAAAAGCATATCTCAAATCTTTATTTATTCAATAATTACGCAAATGGCAGGAAAAATTACTAACATTCTCAATCTAGAAATACCAGCAGGTAAAGCACAACCATCTCCACCACTGTGACCAATGCTTGGTGCTAATGGAGTCAACATCGGACAATTCATCAAAGAATTCAACGATAAAACTATGGATATGATGAAACAATTTGGTGGTGTAGACGTAAAAGTCAAAGCGACATTAACCATCTATGCTGATAGATCTTTTGATCTCGTCATAGGAAGCCCTGTGACATCAAATCTTATCCTCTGGAAATTACAATTACCCAAAGGATCTGGAGAACCAAACAAGACAAAAATTGGTAAGCTCACAAGAAAAGATCTAGAAGAAATCGCAGCATTGAAAAAAGGAGATATGAACTCTGATGATCTAGAAGCTATGATCAAGGCCATTGCAGGTACTGCAAAAAACATGGGAGTAGAAATAACTGGTTAAAATGTTAACAAGTTAACAGGTTAAAAGGTTGGTTACATGTTTTATGGTTATGTTAGGTTAGATTAGTGTAACGATTAACTCGCAACCTCCAACAAACATTCCAAACCTTAAAAACTTTTTAACTTTCTTAACTATATGTTCATGTGGGAGTCCTCGCAGTACTGCGGGACGATAGGACCACTTTTATTCTTTATAAATCAATAAGATGCCAAAACACGGAAAGAAGTATGTCGAAGTAGCAAAACACGTCGACAGTAACAAAGCTTACACTATTGCTGAAGCAGTAGAATTAGTAAAAAAAAGTAATTACACTAAGTTTGATGGTAGCGTAGAGATCGCTATCAAGACAAATGCTGATCCGAAGTATAATGATCAGATGATTAGAGCTACTACGATCCTTCCTCACGGAGTTGGGAAAACTGTAAAAATCGCCGTATTCGCTGGTGAAGATAAGGCTGCTGAAGCTAAAGCTGCTGGAGCTGACATAGTCGGTACAGAAACATTACTGACTGATATCAAAGCAGGGAAGTTTGATTTCGACGTATTGATTACTACAGCAGAACACATCAGAGATCTTGCAGGAGTAGCTAAACAACTTGGGCCAAAAGGATTGATGCCTTCTCCAAAAGCAGGTACAGTCACTCAAAATATAGTACAGACTGTAGAAGAATTTAAGAAAGGTAAGATGGAATTTAAACTCGACAAGACAGGCAATATTAATGGTATCGTAGGAAAAGTATCTTTTGATGCACAAAAATTGGAAGATAATATTACTGCCTTCCTCAAAGCTGTAGAAGATAACAAACCAACAGGGATCAAAGCAAAACTCGTAAGAAGAGTAGTTATTGCTCCTACTATGGGACCTGGTATCGTCATAGCATATTAATCACTAGTCCTCATCGTCATTCCCGGGTCAAGTTTTGGAAGAGGGAATCTTATTGTATTAATATGTATCATGGAGATTCCGGCTGCAACATATAACGCCGGAATGACTAGAATAGAAGACATTAAAAAAAACAGACCTTTCTTCACGGATTGGCCTGTTTTTTTGTATACAAACTTTTTACGTTTATCCGTTATCTGTTACCCGTTATCTCAATACTTTCTTATATCAGCCAAATGGTCAGTGAAGAAATTTAGCCACTCTAGCTACTGTCGTAGATGAAGCCTTGGTTGCTTTCTCTATATCCTTATAGAGCTGTCATTGATCCAATCTCTTGGCAATATCTAATCTCAGAGAAAATTCAGCTATTTCATCAGCCGTAAGTAAATCTCTCAGGAAAGCAAAGACATCATTTTTGGTTTTGAGAGAGAGGAACGCCTTCTGTAGATCAGAAGAAAGTACTTGTAAATGTGAGTCCTGCATAGTGGTTTCAAGGGATAAATAGAGGCATTATACGGATTCTTTACTTTATTGCAATAAAGTCTTGCATTTTAATTTAAAATCATTATTACTTTACTAGAGTAAAGTATTGGCGGTCGTAGCTTAGCTGGTTAAAGCACTTGACTGTGACTCAAGATAGCGCGGGTTCGAATCTCGTCGACCGCCCCATTTATTTAGATATCATTTGATATATGCTGCTATTTATAAACAAAACATTCCATCGCCATCACGTCTACCATCGCAGATAAGTTTTCCCAATAACAGAAATTTTTCAATAACTCTCTGGGAAAACAGGGAGTTTTTTTATTTATGCCAATCAATTACTATGAAAGTATCATTCTTACAACTCGACTCTACTTTTGGTTCAATCAATGCCAATATACAGAAACTTGAAGACAGGTTAAAAAACATAAATGCTGATTTATTGGTTCTCCCTGAACTTTTTACAACTGGCTATATGTTTCAAGACAAAGAAGAATTACAAAAATATGGTGAACCTATTCCCAACGGACCAACAGTGAAAAAATTAATTTTATTAGCACAAAAATATGAAGTGTATCTCGTAGTAGGTATGCCCGAAGTAGAAAAAGACAAATTTTATGATACCACCATTCTGGTGGGACCAGACTGATATGTGGGGAAAAATCAGAAAAAACATTTGTTTTACAAAGAAAATTTGATCTTTGATAAAGGAGAGAACAAATACGAAGTCTTTCAAACACCGATAGGAAACATAGGGCTTATGGTCTGCTTCGACTATATGTTCCCTGAAGTATATAGGACACTTACTTTGCAATGAGCCGAGATCTTATGCTTAACCTGCTGTTTGAAAACATCGCCAAGTAAGGTCATGACTATAGCTAGAGCCAATGCTCTCTCCAACTGAGTATACGTCATCGCCGTCAATAGGGTAGGCGAAGAAAGAGGAGTGCAGTTTAGTGGATGTTCAGAGATCATCTGACCAAGAATGGAAACTTTAGCACAAGGCGAAGAAAACACTGAAGATATCCAAGTGGTCGATATCGATATCAGTAAGGCAAGAAATAAGGTATATAATGAATTCAATGACCTTTTGAAAGATAGAAGAACTAGTTATTACAATATTCAATAAAATTTTTTATTATTTTATTCCTATTCCAATGAACAAAGAAATTTTATTAACAGGCAAAAACATCAGTATCGAAGACGTCATCTCTGTGTGACGCGATAGAGCAAAAATTATTATTCCGAAAGAAACCCTAACCAGAGTCCAAGAAAATCGAGATGCGATAGCAGAGATGCTAGAACGTGGAGATGTGATGTATGGCCTAAACACTGGGATATGATGATTCGGAAACGTCATTATCTCCAGAGAACAAGCAGGAGAGTTATCTACAAGAATGCTCAGAGCCCATTCTTCTGGATACGGTAATTTCGTAGAAGAAGAAATCGCAAGAGCAACCTTATTTCTCAGACTTAGCGTCTTCGCCCAAGGATATTCTGGCGTAAGAGTAGAATTATTAGAGACCTTTGTAGAAATGTTAAACAAAGGAGTTGTACCAACCTTCTATGATAAATGATCTGTAGGTACCTCATGAGATTTGGCCCCTTTATCGCAGATGGGACTAGTCATCATAGGAGAGTGAAATGCATATTATCAATGAGAAATACTGACAGGGGAAGAAGCAATGAAGAGAGCAGAAATCCCACTGATATCACTTGCCTATAGAGAATGACTAGCCATCATGAATGGCACGCAATTTATGTCAGCCATCTCTGCATTTAATATCTATGATGCAGAAAGATTAATCAAACAGGCAGAAATCAGTGGTAGTATGACATTGGACGTATTAAATTGTGTAGAGAGTGCATTTGATGCAAGATATAATGAGCTTAAACCATACAAATGACAGAATAATTGTGCAGAGAATATTCGTAGAATGCTTGTCGGTAGCGAAATTATGCAACAGAAAAAAGAGAATGTACAAAATGCCTATTCCTTGAGAGCATTACCACAGGTTCTATGAGCGATGAAAGATTCATTAGATTTTATACGCCAGATGACAGAAACGGAAATGAATTCCGTGGCCGATAATCCAATTTTCATTACCAAAGATAAAGTGGCTTTAGCTTGAGCAAATTTTCATGGAGCGCCAATCGGATATACACAAGATCTCCTTGGTATAATAATAACCGACCTATGAAATCTATCAGAAAGACAGACCAATAATTTATTGGATCCTGCTTGTTCATGATGATTACCAGCATTCCTAGTGAAAACACCAGGGCTCGATTCTGGGCTTATGATAAGCCAATATACCCAGGCGGCTTTAGTATCCGAAAACAAAAGTTTGGCAAGTCCAGCAAGTGTGGATTCAATCCCTGTATCAGCCAACCAGGAAGATCACGTTTCGTTTGGTACAATAGCAGCCAGACAAGCAAGAGAAATTATCAAAAATACAGAGGCCGTAGTTGCCATACAATTCTTAGTAGTATGTCAGGCTTATGAATTCAAAAAAAACCTTAAACCATCACCCACATTTCAAGCAGTCTATAATCTCGTAAGAACGGTTAGTCCAGCAATAGAGAAGGACAGAGCATTCTACAAAGATATAGAGATTATTGTGCCTCTAGTAAGGAAGTACCAAATGCTTGAAGTAGTAGAGAAAGTAGTGGGAAAATTGAAGTAATGAATTTTATTTAATTACAAACCACCTAATGGAAAAAGAAAAATGGGATAGTTTAATCGAGTGACAGGATAGACGACTATTAATAGATAAGTTTAGATCTGTCATCATGAATAATCTAAATTTATTAAAATACAGAAAAAAGATCGAGCCTCTCCCAGAGACAACAGTTAGTAAGAAATTAGACTGAATACGAGGGGTTGCACCTAAAGGAATAACAAATCGCTACGAATAACCGATACCGATATATAATTCTTTATGTTACCTACACACATAATCATGAACATCTATAAAGCAAAGAATCCTAAAGGTCTTATCATACGATTGCCGTGAATGAGTGACTCCCCCTTTGCTGATGAAAAAAATCCATTATTACAAACATTTGTCAAACAAGCTATAGAAAATGGAATAACAGTTATTGTATTAGCATCACCAGGAACAGCATGAATATGATACATAGAGCAAAGAACGATGAAATTACTCGAACAAAGTCTAATGAGTTCACTCCAAATAATTCAGAGACAGATGGTATGATATAATAAGATAAAAAAATATCTTGTATGAAGGAGTGTATGATGAACACTAGTAGGGGCATCACTGGGAATTAAAGACTTCGATAAGTTCATTATCGTAGCATGAAGACTAGATACACAAGAGCTCTATAATGAGGTAATGAATAAACCTGATGAACATCCTGTAGTTAGCATGAGCTGAAAAATATTCTATGGTTTCGGCTGATTACAGGAACACATCCAAGCATGAGTAATAGCAACAGCTAATGGGCAGAGATTGTACTGTCAAACTGAGGAGTATGTACAAGAGTTACTAACAAAAAAACAAGCTATCGAGTCTACATTTGTAGAAGTCAGTAAAAGGAGCAGGAAACCAGATCTTCTCATAGTCCAAGCAAAAGACGATACAAAAGTACCATATACCCAGCTTAATAGACGAGTACAACTTGCCCAAAACAATAATATACCTGTCACTTCCGTGACTATAGAATACGAATGCTGACACGACTTCAGACATAAAGAAGCGGTAGATGAAACCGTTCATGCAATTTTAGCTTTCATCCAAAAATAAATCATATTTATCTTTCTTACCGACAAGAAATGCTAGACTTCAAGCAAGCGATCATTCAAGGTATCCCCAAAGAATTACCAGCATATAAAATACGAAATCCTCAATCTTCTCATGCACCCAAGAGAAAAGAGGTGTTAAATAACAAAGAAAAACAACAAGCCGTGCAAAATGCATTAAGTTATTTTCCTAGTACGTGGCGAGATGTTCTTAGATGAGAATTTGCTAAAGAGCTCGATGATTTTGGACATATCTATATGTATCGTTTCAAACCAGACTATAAAATCTATGCGAGACCAATCGATGAATATCCCTGCCAGATACAGAAAGCTGCAGCTATGATGCTAATGATACAGAATAATCTAGATCCCAAAGTGGCACAGTTTCCAGATGAACTGGTGGTCTATGGATGAAATGGGAGTGTTTTCCAAAACTGGGTACAGTACTTGCTTACCATGAAGTATCTAGCCACTATGACAGACAATCAACAACTTGCGATGTATTCTGGTTATCCCATGGGATTATTCCCTAGTACAAAAGATGCAGCAAAAGTAGTTATCACCAACGGTATGATGATACCAAATTATTCCACCACAAGTGAATATGAAAGATGATATGCTTTGTGATACACGCAATATGGCCAAATGACAGCAGGTTCTCGAATGTACATATGACCACAGGGGATCGTCCATGGAACTACCATTACCTTGCTCAATGCTTGCAGAATTATTTCGAAAGAGAAATCCACTACACAAAGAAAATTATTCGTTTCTTCCTGATTATGAGGAATGTCTGGTGCACAAGCCAAAGCATCAGTAATTGCCTGACTTATCGGCGTAATCGCAGAAATCAATCCGCAAGTAATAAAAAAAAGGATGGAGCAGTGACGATTGGATGAATCATACAAGAACCTCAATCAATTAATTTCAAGAATCAAAGAAGTTCAACTTCAAAATAAATCAATTTCCTTAGGATATGAATGAAATATTGTAGATCTTCGAGAGAAGCTTGTTCAAGAAGATATCAAGGTTGATCTTGGAACCGATCAAACATCTCTACATAATCCATATGGGGGAGGATACTATCCTGCTTGATTAAATTTTGAGACAGCAAACAAAATAATGACAGAGAATCCAAAGCAATTTAAAACACTCGTGCAAGAATCTCTAAAAAAACAGATAAAAGCAATTAACACACTCACGGAAAGATGAATGTATTTCCGAGATTATGGAAACGCATTTTTACTCGAAGCATGAAGAGCACAAGCAGATATCTTTAAAGATGAATGGGAATATAAATATCCTTCTTATGTAGAAGATATTATGTGACCTCTCTGTTTTGACTATGGATTCGGCCCATTTAGACGAGTTTGCACCTCGTGAAATAATACCGATTTAGAGAAAACCGATGAAATCGCCATAGAGGTTATGAAGATGTTAAATAGTAATGCTTTACCAGAGACACAACAACAATTTTTAGATAACATCCAGTGGATGCAGTGAGCAAGAGAAAATAAGCTGGTTGTATGATCTCAAGCAAGAATTTTATATGCCGATGCAGAGTGAAGAATAGCGATAGCTAAAGCATTTAATAAAGCCATTAGAGAATGAATCATTTCCAAGCCAATAGTTATATGAAGAGACCATCATGATACCTGAGGAACTGATTCCCCGTATAGGGAAACTTCTAATATCAAAGACGGATCCAATAAGACAGCCGATATGGCTATACAAAATGTCATATGATGAGCAATCAGATGAGCTACATGGGTATCTCTTCACAACGGTGGATGAGTAGGACGAGGAGAAGTAATAAATGGCTGATTTGGTCTCGTACTCGACGGAAATGAAGAACTAGATGATATAATCGAAAATATGTTATTCCGAGATGTTGTTAATTGATTAGCAAGAAGGGCAAGAGCAGGAAACAGAGGAGCCATCCAGTCTATCAAAAACCTAATGAAAAAATATCCAAATTTACAAGTGACCATACCCAATTTTATCTAACCCTAAACCATGCGACACCATGAACCCCACCACATATATCAAAAAAATAAGTGAGCTCACACCAAATGATACTTCACTCTATGGATGAAAAGCAATGGGTTTATCCAAACTTATACAAGCCTGATTTTCCACTCCTGATGGTCTGGCTATATCTTATATGATAACAAAAAATACGGATTGGCTTGATAACATAGCGTGTATCATTTCACAAGAGTTTGCATGAAAAAAAATAGCTATCAGAAGTAGTTGAATCGGAGAAGACTCATGAGAAGCTAGTTTTTCCGGTATATACAATACACGTCTCGATGTGAATTCCAGTAGCTCGAAAGCCATTAAACAAGCTTTGAAATATGTCATGGCACAAAAAAAAACTTATATATCCACAGTCATCCAACCCATGATAGATGTATCCATTTCATGAATAGCTTTCACACATGATCCAATTGCTATATCATTACCTATGTCGATTATCACAGCCACCAAATGAACCTGAGAAAAGCTCGTAGGTGGAGAAATATCTGGCAATCCCTATATTGTACAAAGAGACACTGGAGCTATTATAAGTGGCACATCAAATATCTTGAATAAAAAACAAATAAACAATATTCTTGAACAACTGAGAAAAGTATACAACATATTCTGATGCCCAATGGATATAGAACGATGCATTGATACTACGTGAGAATTGCAGATATTACAATCGAGACCAATTGTTTACAAACAATATAAAAAGCAAAAAACGTCCTCAATATGATATGAAAAGTACATTACTCGTCCAATTGATTTCTTTACAGAACAGTGCATGCATGAATGACGATGTAATTTCACCAATGAAGTATTGGGGAAAAAGATAATGAAAAGGATGTTAATAGTAAACGAATGAATCGCAGACATCTATGTGGATATGGAAGACCAAAAACTATTGATGGATTATATCTTTACCCTTATATGTAATGATCAGCTCATACCATTATGAAAGAAATGTAAGCATGATTGTGATACCGCAAGCAAAGAGATAAAAAAGATATCTGACTCTAAAATAAAATTGAAGAGTGTCGTATCACAAATGCAGACAATCTTCGAAAAACTTAGTATATCTCTGATTATCCCTAGAATAATATGAATGGTATATGAAAAATATAACGTGTGCTACAAGAAGAAAGAAACTTTGGCGTTATTCAACAAGGTTAACGAGTCAAGAAGGACCATCATCGATGATATGTATATGCCACTATGGGAAAGAATAAAAAATAAAGTTACATGATGAAAAGACATTGCATTTTTATTGCCAACAGAGATACAACAATACATAGAAAATCCTTCTTATGTATCCAAACTAACTACACTTTCCAAGAAGAGAAAATCAAAGTCTCTCTATACATTTTATGATGGCAAATATAAGATTAGAACTGGCTTCGATGAAAACAAGATTCCTAAGCCAGATACAAGAACGGACAAAGGAATAGTAAGCTGAATATCCATAGATACGAGAAAGCTAAACACCCTTACATGAAAAGTAATCATCATTCGCACAAAGCAAGATTATCAGAGAATAGAACCATGAAATATAGTGGTATCTGCAATGACAACGCCAGACCTTATGGCAAAGCAGAAAAATATCGCAGGTGTAATAACAGATGAATGATCTATACTTTGCCATGCGGGGAATCTCGCTAGGGAATACGGGATACCGACCATCATGGGAACAAAAGATGCAACAAAAATTCTGAAGAACTGAGATATAGTAATAATGAATATGACCAATTGAACTGTTATAAAAAAGTAGCCAAGTGGCTACTTTTTTACAATGAAAATATATTACTTACTTCTCCAATACAAGCTTCTTATGTAACGCATTAGTAAAGAAATACGCCAATCCGATACTTACTCATCCGATGACGATAACCTCACCGACAAGTGCGATAATAACGACTCATGCGTTGCTCAACATCGTCAATAAGCCAGTGCCAAAGAGACTATTGAGGTAGATGTCCAATGTAATACCACTCAGCAAAAGCAAGACAAAACAAACAATGAACGCCAGAATAATAATATCCAACGTCACCATAACAAATGATCTAGTGACATCTGTATGGCTTGCTCACAATAACTTCTTCACTTCAAACTCTTTATGTAATGCAGAGAAGATGTTGTTGAGTAAGAAGCCAAGAAAGGCGAATACAATAAGGAGAATCAGAGCAATCACAGCATACGATGCAAAAAGTACAAAGTTGCTTAAATTGATCGCAGTTAGGATCCTATTTTCTTGTTGCCTAATCGTCGTACCATCATCGACATCTTTAGTATTGAGGATGATATCTTTGTGCTTGAGAACTATAGTTTTGAGTGCAGAATATTGGTCATCGCTACTAAACATTACATACAGCGTCGCTGGAAGGGGATTGGTAATGCCAAATTTCTGGAAATTATTTACCACATCAGGAATTTTTTTCTGTAAGAATGCTAGAGCATCATCTTTGGATGCAAACATCACTTTGAGTCCCTGGGCTTGCAATTCATCTTTCATCAAGATGACTTCATTATAGATCTGATCTTCTTGCCCTGGAGTATCTTTGATATAGAAGTACATACCGAGTTTATCTTTGAGTTCACCTGAGAAGTTGTGGGCATAGAGTCCTACACCGAGAAATATGTTCAACAAAAATAACAAACAACCTATCAGAAGACTAATCCCGAGCAGTCTGCCTCGAAAATGTTTGAGGATGGCTTGAAAGTCTTGCTTGACGAACTTGGATACATGAAATCCCAACATTATAAGATATAAGGTAATAAAAGACTACGCATCTTTATTTTTCTGAAAGACTCACTGAATCGTAATAAACTTCTCAAATAGCCCGATTTTATGATCATAGAAATCAAGCTTCTTATCTATCAGCTCCAAATCATCACGATGTTTGTAGAAATATCTAATCATATCTTTTGCTTTCTTATATTTATGTTCTAGGATGTAAATTTCAATAAGATTATAGACTATTTCTGCATCCTTATTATTCATCGCAAACGCATCTCTCACGAGATTCAGTCATTTTTCTCTATTCCCATACCGATATTCACATAATCCATAACATCTCACAATCTCATGATTTTCCGCTTTAGTCAATTCCAATGCTTTCTGCAAAAATTTCTTAGCCTCAAGCCAATGATTTTTTTCCATCTCAAGGACTCATTTAATATAGAGACCAAGGGGATCATTATTATTCTTATTACTATTGAGAAAGTCGATAGCCTTAGCAGCTTTGCCGATATCACCTTTTCTATACTGGATATCAGTGATCTGCAACAGTGCATCTTCATTGTGAGGATCCTTAAAAAGGATAGCGTTTACCTTCTTAATAGCCTCATCAAATTTACCAAGTTCTTTGAGTTCTTCTATCTCAGTAATAAGAGATTCGGGAATGTATACTGGCATGACGTTCAAGAGAAGATAAAAAGATCAAGAAATACATATATTCAATTGTAGTCGAAAAGGGACCCAATTTCAAATTTAGCCTCTAAATCACGCTATTTAAGGGTTTACATTTAAGAAAATAATTATATAGCAGAATAGGAAACGGTTTATATAGACAAAATATGTGATCTGCAAGCCAAGAACTAGTATTTACCCTCAATTTTCTCCTAAGACAACCTGGACTTTTATAGCCGTACCATTTCTCAGTACATCTAGGGTAAGTGTCGTCCCTGGTAAATAGGTATATATATGATATAAGAATGGTAACTGAGAAGTAATGGCTTTGTCATTAATAGCAGTGATGATATCTCCAGCTTGCAATCCAGCTTGTTCTGCTGGCAATCAAGCTAGTACATCCGTAACAATGACTCCTGCAGAGACAGGCAGGTTTTTATCTTTTTGTAAAGTAGGAGTAATATCTTTGTACTGCAATCCTAGCAATGGTCTGACTATTTGGCTATAGGTAGCTAATGAAGCAAGCGTCGTAGCAATAAATTCTTGGCTGACTGGCAAGGCAAAAGCACGCCCTTGACTCGTATCTACCGCAGTATTGATACCCAATACCTGGCCTTGCAAATCTAATAATGGACCTCCACTATTACCAGCGACCAAAAGCGCATCCGTCTGATACAGTCCCACATAAGTATTCGTGGTATTGATAGTGAATGTTTTGTTGGTAGATGACAAGATACCAAAGGTTACACTCAATGCCTCAGAAGCTGGACTACCAAGTGCAAGGACAAACTGACCTATCTGTGCTGGTTGAGTAAAAGAGATGAAATGAGCTACAGGAAAATTATCTCCACTACCAGCAATTTTGAGGACTGCTAAATCTAATGCATCATCAAACCGTACTTTATCCACAGCATAGGTTTTACCATCAGATAAAGTCACCTGATACGTTACTCCCGTATTAGAAAATACATGCTTACTGGTCAACACATACCCTTCCTTACTAATCAATATACCACTTGCTCAACCAAGTTTAGTATCTTGAATAGCTCAGGGACTAACGGTCTGTGAAGGATCTTGTATATATGCCTTGATGTCCTTATTGATAGAAATACTGACCACAGAAGTAGATGCAGAAGAAAGTGTAGTCAAAACAGTTTGCTGGAAAGTATCTGAGCTAGAAGTGTTAGGAACTACCATAGGTGTAGGTGTATTGGCCTGCATAACGATTCGTCCGAGAATAAGACAGCCCAAAAACGTGACCACCACGCTTACCAAGACACTTATTCAGAGTATTTTTTTGTTTTCCATATAAAAAGGTTGAAGTGATAAAATGTTAAAATGATAAAGTTTGGTCTCACCACTCAGGACTCATTACTCCCATCTATTTCTTCCCTTTCTTCTCAGCAGCCTCAGAAGCTTCTACCACTTCTTGGACAGTTCCCTTGTACATAAAGAATTCTTCTCCGATATGATCAAGTTCTCCTTTCATAATCTTCTCAAATCCTGCTATCGTATCAGCAAGCTTTACATATCTTCCTTGCATATCAGTAAATTTTTCTGCTACAGAGAATGGTTGAGAAAAGAATTTTTCAATTTTTCTCGCTCTATAGACCGTCATCTTATCTTCATACGAAAGTTCTTCCATTCCCAAGATTGCGATAATATCCTGAAGTTCTTTATATTTTTGCAAAATTCTCTGTACTTCTTTGGCTACAGCATAGTGCTTCGCACCTACGATATCTGGAGTCAAGATAGTTGAGGTACTATCCAATGGATCCACTGCAGGATAAATTCCTTTTTCCGTAATAGCTCTACTCAACACAATAGTCGAATCCAGATGCGTAAAAGTTGTCGCTGGAGCAGGATCAGTCAGATCATCAGCTGGCACATAGACCGCTTGGACAGAGGTAATAGATCATTTATCTGTGGAAGTAATTCTTTCTTGCAAGATTCCCATATCGCTGGCTAGCGTTGGCTGATATCCTACTGCAGAAGGGATTCTTCCCAGCAACGCTGAAATCTCAGATCACGCCTGTGTAAACCTAAAGATATTGTCGATGAAGACGAGCACATCTTTGCCTTCTACATCTCTAAAGTATTCAGCCATAGTAAGTCAGCTTAAAGCCACTCTGGATCTAGGTCCAGGCGTTTCATTCATCTGTCCATACACCATCGCAGTCTTGGACAGAACTCCGGAATCCTTCATCTCATTATATAAGTCGTTTCCTTCTCTTGTTCTTTCTCACACACCACAAACTACTGACACACCACTATGTTCGGTTCCAATATTGTGGATCAACTCCATCATCACGACTGTCTTCCCAACTCACGCTCATCCAAACAATCCAACCTTTCCTCACCTCAAGATAGGAGCCAAGAGGTCAATGACTTTGATGCCGGTTTCCAAAGGTTCAGCTTTGATAGAAAGCGAAGTAAACGCAGGAGAATCCCTATGAATAGCTCGGCGTTCTTTGGTTTTGATATCCTTCTCCTTCGCGCCATCGATGGGTTTTCCTAGGACATTAAACATATGGCCAAGTACTCATTCACCGACAGGCACATTAATTGGTCATCCTGTAGAGACAACCGTATCTCATCTTTTGAGTCCATCCGTAGAATCCATAGCGATACCTCTCACGATACCATCTTCCAAGAGCTGTAAGACTTCTATCACGACTTCATCGCCATTTCCATTTTTATTCTCTACAAGTAATGCATCGTAGATTCTAGGGACATCTGAAGTAAATTTTACCTCTACGACCACTCACTTGATGGCAGTAATTTTTCCATTGGCTGTTTTCATTAATACATATTATAAGATAAATGGATGCTCAAAAGATTAAAACCACAAAAATTTATTCTTAATTCCCAATAACTTTCTATAAGGCTTAAATTTAGTAGAATTCATAAATATGGCTGTATTTGAAACAAAACGTTGTTCATTAGTATATTGCTCTTTAGTCTTCTCAATAGCATTAACTATTGCCTCGCTTTGTTCATAGCAAACATCCTCTATTTCAGAGACTCCCATACCTGGATTATCAATTTGGAGTAATATTACCTCAAGTTTCATAATAAAATCAATTAAAGGATCTTGTCCTGAATCCACTGAATCATTAGCCATGTACATTAGATCCATCGGCATAATAATAGGAGGATCCATAAAAACATAAGCTTGTGCATCCAGTACTCCAGCAGTAGCCAATATTGAAACTTCATTATTGAACCTTGGTTTATGATTCTTTACCAACTCTAAATAATACTTAGTAGTATTCTCTGCGATAAAAGTAAGATTATTCTCGGTTCATACTGAGTTAAGCAATTCCGCACCCAAATAAATATCGTTTTGAGAATGCTCATCAACAGATACCTCAAGAGTTCTGTTTGTTTCATCCTTATAATGTTTTATTAAATTCTTGTAGATAAGGTGTGATTTTACAATAGTACTGTTTATAGCCTGATTTTCATCTTCATTGATATCTAGTCCCATCAACTTCATTATTTCCTCATTATCATAACTACCCCCGTTATGATTTTCAGAATATTCTCTTTCTTTTTTATTAATTCGATGCATAACATCTGGATACCCAGCCAAAAACCATCGTCAAGCGGATGGTCTATCAAGCACAGATAGATAATATTGTATTGAATCCGTTGGCTGTTTATGTGCATCCTCGTTTCCGTTATAATCATAAGCTACTCCTGTTTCTAATAAAGCTTTGAGATTGATAGCAAACTTTATTGGATCAATTTTATCATCCATAAGGATCTTTATAATTTCGTTAATATCTTCTTCGGGTGAAACAACTCTTTCTTCTGCTTCAAGAGAACGAAAACAATCATCCCATATTTTTTTTATATCCATAGTTATTTTCAACAAGCAAATAAAACAACGTTTTTTTACCAGCACTCTTCAATCTAGTTCTGCTCGATAGCAATTTTGGCACTCACGATCTCAGATATCTCATTAGTAATCTTGGACTGACGGGTCTTGTTGTAGACCAATTGTAATCAGCCAATAATATCTCCACAGTTATCTTTAGCATTTTTCATAGCGAGCATACGTGCAGCATGTTCACCTGTCTTATTATGTAACGATGCATGATAAATAATCATCTCCGTCAACTCTTGCACCAAATTTTTCTTAAATTGTTCCACATCTGGTTCAATCACCAAATCAGCACGTTGTTGGAAGGAAAGCGTAGTACCTTCAGGGATATCCAAATCTTTGAGAAATGCTTGGAAACTGTTTTGATCCAGTGGATACAGTTTAAACCTTAAAGGAACTTGTACCACGATATTCTTAAAAAAGTTGAAATAAATCTTAATCTTGGCATAGGTCTTCTTCTCGATAGCTTGCCTAATATATGCGTTGATAGTCATCAAATCACTCTCATTGAAGTCATCCTTCAAAGGCAAAGAAGCTACGACATTTCGATTGTCTCTGATGAAGAATTCCGATCCTTTCTTTCCGATAGCGATAATATCTACATTATCTTTGGCATGCTGATATTTCTGACTAATGTGCTTCAAAAGTTTGGTATTGATACCTCCACAAAGTCCTTTATCAGAGGTAACGACGATAATTAAATTCTTGCCTTCTTCATTCCATGACTGGCGATCAAAATCAAAAATATTTACATGATCCTTCAGAGAATCCAATACACGCAAAAAATCGAGCATAAACGCCTTGAAGTTATTTGTCTTGGCTTTGAGCTTCTGGAGCTTAATCGTAGAAACAATTTCCAATGCTTTGATAATCTTCTGGAGATTACCTACGGATTTAATCTTGGATCTGATGAGCTTGGTATTGGCCATATAGTACACTTAAGTTAAAAGGTTGGGAAGATTACAGGTTTTGAATGTTAGTTTAAAGTTGGAAGGTCGGAGAGTTAATCCGAACTAGGCATTCAGTGTTTCTTATGTTTGAGTTTCTGTAATTTCAAATCGGCAGTAATTTTCTGCAATGAGAAATATGCTTTCTCGACTTCATTTACATCTCATTTGAGTTTCACTTCTTCTATTTCCTTCTCTAAATCTTTTTTCATCTTTTCAAGTAATGCTGTATCAGAAGTCACATCAGTTGTCGCTGAATTGATTAACAACTCTACACTATCTCCATCGAGATAGATCAATCCTTTCCCGACAGACAAAGTAATCATATCATCTTCAAATAAGAAGTTTGTTCACTCTACAAACGATTGCGTAGGTTTTTCTTTTGGCAAAAATCTTACCAGTCAAGGAACCACGATACTCGTCAAAGGAATATGATGAGGCAAGATGCCAATTTCTCATGCAGCAGTAGGCACCTGTACTTTGAGTACTTCGCCCTGATAGATAATTGCGCTAGGAGAAATGATTTTTAATATCATCAACAAATAAATTAGGAATTAAGAATTAGGAATTAGGAATTTTGGTATTTTTTTTAAAAGTCCGAAACTATAAACTCTACACTATAAACTATAAACTAATTTCTTCATATGCTTCTTCGATCAGTTTCTTAATATTTTTTTCTACCTCTTCAGTCAATGCTTGTTCTTTGAGAATCAGTTTGGTCAAAGACGCATGAGTGGTATCCATCTTCTGGTATAATAGTTTCTCAAAATCCAAGACTTTATCAATAGCCAATTCATCTATATATCAGTTGATACCAGCATAAATTAGGACCGCTTGTTTGTAGAAGGGGATAGGAGCATTATTGGGTTGTTTCAACATTTCTACTAATCTTTTTCCTTTCTCAATTTTTTTCTGAGTAGAGACATCCAATTCTGAAGCAAACTGAGCAAAACTTGCTAACTCTCTAAATGAAGCCAACTCCAATCTTAGTTTACCAGAGACCTTCTTCATGATCTTGGTCTGAGCATCTCATCATACACGAGAAACAGACAATCCTACATCGATAGCAGGTCTGATACCAGAGTTGAAGAGTTCAGTCTCAAGGAATATTTGTCCATCAGTAATAGAGATCACATTAGTCGGGATATAGGCCGATACGTCACTATCAAGGGTTTCGATCAATGGCAAGGCAGTCAGACTTCCTCCTCAGAAATCTTTATTTAGCTTTGCAGCCCTTTCCAATAATTTGGAATGCAGATAAAACACATCACCAGGATATGCTTCTCTACCAGGAGGTCTTCTCAGAAGCAATGATACTTCTCTGTAAGCTACGGCATGTTTAGACAGATCATCATAGATAATCAGTGCATCTTGACCTTGTTCCATAAAATATTCTCCAAGTGCACATCCTACGTAAGGAGAGATATATTGTAGCACGGAAGGAGCATTTGCTGGAGCAGTAATGACAATCGTATAATCTAATGCGCCCTTTTCTCTCAAGAGCTCGACTATTCTTCTGACCTTAGATTCTTTCTGTCCGATAGCGACATAAATACACTTCACATCTTTACCTTTTTGATGTAGGATCGTATCGACAGCGATAGTAGTCTTACCTGTTTGCCTATTTCCGATGATCAATTCTCTCTGCCCTCTACCGATAGGGACCATACTATCAATCGCCTTGATACCAGTCTCTAGTGGGGTATTGACGGATTGCCTAGTAATAACTCATGGAGCAATCTTTTCTACCGGAGCCATTTTGGTAGCTTTGATAGCACCCAATCCATCGATAGGTTCACCAATACCATTTAAGACTCTTCATAAATAGTCATCTCCTACACCGATACTCAAGACTCTGCCCATAGCGGTAACTGTATCTCATTGATTAAGTCCACTATAATCTCCCAAAATCAAGACACCGACAGTGTCATTGGAAAGATCAAGAACCAATCATTTAGTGCCATTTTCAAATTCAACAATCTCGGAAAACATCGCATCGTCCAATCCTACGACAATAGCCACACCATCTTTCAGTTCCAAGATTTCTCATTTCTTGGAGAAAGCGTCATTGAGGTCGGATGCTTGTATATCCTTCTCAATCTTTTCCAAAATTTCTTTCACAATTTGCATGGATTAGTATTAATAGAATAAAATTTGATCTAGTGTATAATTTGTTTACGAGTTAACATGTTAACGTGTTTGCGTGTTCACTTAATATAACTCGTTAACCCTTTAACTCTTGAACCCGTTAACTTCAAAGTATAGTATCCAAATCTTTGTCCAGATTCCTATGATAGCGGTAGCCTTCACCTCTCAAATCTACCCCAAGCACTGGTGCTTCTACAAAATCCACATCGGCATTATCAAAGGTCTTATGAAGAAATGTATCCAACACCTTCTGACTAGATTTGCCGGAGCTGATAGTAAATTCCTTCCTGTACTGTGCATATATCTTTTTACAAATCTTGATAATATCATTGAGATCTTTGCTATTGGTCTTACCCAAGGTATGCAAAAATCCATAGAGCTTTGCAATTTCAGGATTTTTTTTAGCAATAGCTTGCAGATAACCCTCTGAGATATCTAGCTTATGACCATATGATTTAACTAACGAAGAAATCACCAAAAGATAGCGGAGAACTTCCTTCTCTTCCAGCGCCTGTACAAAAAACTTGCGTACGAGATCTTCGTTTGATATGAACCTTTTCATGGGCTAATTGTATTAATTAAATTTATTTACATCGATAGTAATGTGTCCTGCGGACGTAACAGATGGTAACAGGTTGTGACGAATAGTAACAGGTTGTGACGAATAGTAACAGGTTGCCACAAGAGGCAATACAATATGTTACAGCCGCCTAGGCGGATATGTTACCATAACGTTACAATTCTTTTTAATTATCTTTTAGATCGTCAATCAATGTCTTGAGATAATCATCTTGCAAATCTTTCTTCTCTTTCAATAATTTTTTCACGACTGATTTGGTCGTACTCTTGACTGCCGATTCCCAGCTGTTCGCTAGTTCTTCTTGCACTCTCTGAGTCTCAGTAGTCGCGTGCTGGATAATATCTTCGGCCTTTTTTTTGGCATCGTCCAAAATTTCCTGACTCAACTTCTTGTTGAGCAGTTCTCATTCTTTGAGAATGGATTTTTGCTTGTCTAATGCATCGGCCATGATGCCTTCTTTGGCGACTTCGGCTTGTTGGAGAATATCATTGTACTCAGATTCAGCATTTTTAATTTTCTTCAGCAAGACTTCTCTTTCTTCCAATCCCTTGGCAACCGTATCGCCAAGCAAGAATTTGAAGAGTAAGAAAAATATTACCAAATTGAGAATCTGGATACCGACATTCAAGAGAACTGTCGAAGTAGAGAGTGTTTCTTCCATAATGAGTTAAGATTATTTACTTAAAGACATGAAGGCAACAACGAATCCATAGATAGCTACGGCTTCAGTCAAGGCAAGAGCCAAGATTGCAGGTACGAAATAAGCTTTAGCTCATTCAGGATTTCTTCCTAATGATTCTAACCAAGCTTTACCAATAAGTCCTAGTCCAAGTGCTGCACCAAGTCCAGCTAATCCAAGAGCAATACCAGCTCCAATTGTTCATAAATTCATCGTGTATAAGATAATAAAGGATAAAAAAATACTAATGGTGACTTTCTCCTGCCATTTTGAAATACACTAAGACCAACATACTAAAGACAAATGCCTGGAGAAATCCTACGAACAATTCGAAGAAGACGACAAGCAATGGCAATAATGCTGGCACTTTGATAAAGTGCATAGTCGCTGAGACGATCAAGCCAAGCAAGACCATACCAGCAAGAATATTTCAGAATAACCTGAGTGATAACGAAAGCATTCTAGCTAATTCACCGACAAATTCAATCAGCCCAATAAAGAGCCCGACGATGACATCAAATATTTTACCGACAAAAGTACCAATACTATTTACCTTGGGTACGATACCTATTCATTTATATCAGACGTACTTCTCTATATAATGTCGACCATTTCTCTGGAATCCGAAAGCAATCGAACCAACCACACAGACAATAGCCAACGTGAGATTGAAAAACAAATCCGTAGACACAGGTCTGAACCATCCTTCCAAAGAAGGCGTCACAAGTACAAAGAGATCTCCCATCAGCCCCCAGATATTTGACCAGAGAATATAGAGGAAGATAAACACCACTATTTTGATAAGACTGAATGGAATATCATGTCAACCAATATCTTGGAAAAATTTCATAATTCATTCTATCCCCATATCGATCAGATTGACGAAGCCATTGTGAGGTTTCGCTTTCTTGAGTAAGGCATAGATAAGGATAAAGATAATGAAAATGGCCGTCCCTATCAATGAGGCGATCAATGTCTGTGATATCTGCAGTCACCAGATATCTATATAATGAGGTAAGAAACTAATCGCTTCCATACACTATTTCCTGTCAAATTAAAAAAGGTAACCGAACGTGGTTGATGTACATATATAAATATGTCTCCCATTTTCAAGGGTTGATAGGGGAAAAGAGCAACCAATATACGATATTTGAGATATAGCTATAAAAATGTATTGCAATTGCTAGTTGCTTCGGTATAAGAGCAATCGTAATTTTAGATTATATTGAAGGAGCATTTATCATGAATAAGATCAATAAGTCGTGAAAAGTAGACGAGGGAGTAAAACAAGTTACTGAAAATACTATTTTACCTGGTTTATTACTTAATAGTCTAAACATGGAACAAAAAAAACTAGACAGCGCAAAAGAGCTGTCATTAGAAGAATTTTCCGAAACTTTGAAGAAAGGTAAAGAATGAAGAAGATTTGAGCTTCTAGACATGGTGGAAGAAGGGACACTCGAACCCAAAGATGATTTCTTTTTCTGAATCTCCAATCAAATGTACAAGGAGCACAAAAATGAATTTAAATTCTGAGAACATTCATATATCGCGCCACTTAGTCTCTATAGGATCTTCAATAATAGAAAGATGTCAAAACCTAACGACGTATATCAATACTCCAATATAGAGGTCTCTATCGGAAATGGATCAAATGTCCAAGAAATTAGAGCATTCCAATGTTTCAACAAAGAAAAGAAAGTGAAAATTACCATAGGAGATAATAGTTCTTGCGCTCACAATGTATGATTTGTATCTGACAATGTAAAAGACAGCGAGCCTGCAGAATTTACTATAGGTTCCAATGTTTTCATAGGAATCAATTCTACGCTCAAAGAAAATATTGTCATAGAATCGGGAGAAAATGGAAACTATACAACAGTATGATTTGGTTGTCAACTCAACGCATGATGTAAGATAGGAAGTGGCTGCATCATCTGAGATGGCTCTATCATATATGAAGGCGTAGAAATACCAAAAAATACGGTAGTCCTGCCAGGTACACATGTGGATCAAAACATGGTAGACGGCGACAGAGAAACCAAAAGTATGACAGACTTCCTAACAAAAGATCTTAAGGAACAACAAGCATTTAGAGGGCTTCTCGACCTCGGGACAAGGGATATTGAAACAGAAAATAGAAATAAATTGAAAAAAGTGTGACCATCTCTTTCATTCCTCAATAGATTTAATGATCATGTATTAGAGGATAATCAAGCATTCCCAACCATGTATCGTCTGATAAAAAAATATCACCCAGAACATAACAATGTTGTGAAACACGGCGGATGAGAATTTGTAAATGTCGATCTACCCAAAGGGGAAAATGGATCTCTAGGAAAAGATGAATTTCTTCACCACTATTACTTGGAATCATTGAAGGCGAAGGAAGACAAAAACTATGAAATCAAACCATATCCAGGAGAGTTCACCAAAGTAGAAATCGACGAAAATGTAGAAATGGCTGATGGTGCCATCATGTACAATATCGGGGAGACTAAGATAAAGGCTACAAAAAAATGATCCACTAAAATCAAATGACTTGTCATCAATAGAAGTGGAGATGAATGAGGTAGTCTAGAAATTATAGATTCCGACATAAGTCACGGAGTAGTTTCCCATGCGAAGGGAGCAAAGAAAATAGAAAACAGTGTCATCAATAGATGGTGTATCATTCATGGAGCAACGACGTTGGATAATATGAATCTCCAAGATAATATTGTCATGCATAATGTCACAGCTAAGAATGGAACAGTAGGTTCACGAGCAACACTGGTCTGAGTACGCATGGATGATACTAATGTAGGAAAATCTACTCGTATGCTATGACATGAGAAGGGGATCGATACAGTAGGAAGTTGTATACCACAAGACTGTGTAATTAGAGATGGAAGCAGAATAACTAATACCAGTGAAATGGATATTGGATATATAGGACAACTTAATGAACAAATCGGAATCGAAGCATAATTTTTCCTAAATAAAAAAGAAAGCTCCGTCAAAAGGGCTTTTTTTCTAAACAACAATCAGACTTGACTTTAATATTTAAATATATATAATAATAAACGATTTAGTAAAGGTCATTCGATAGGCTGAAATGATCTTATGAATGGAATCTTTTATCTTATTACTATAACAACCATGGCAGACGAGAAAGATCCAATTTCAAGAGAATCAGAAGATTTGGGAACGCCTGAAGGAAGTGTAGACTGATTGCAGCATGAAACATCAGTAACCAATAATAATTTAACGACCACGCTAGTATTCGGCACGACAGAGAAAATACTTACCAGAGAAGAAAAAGAGAAGCTAATCTGAGGAATATTTCGAGTAGAGCTCTATGGAGAAAAATCTTATTGCAAGATCACATGAATCAGCTCATATAATAATGAGCCACAAATAGAATCACTAGAACCAGAACGGCCACATATTAGAGGTGATGAAACAGAAATGGCTGAGGTACTCCGTGAACAATGATTTGGATTGATCCATGAATGAAGATCTGGATTTGACAGCAGAAACCACTACCTCATAACCAAAGAAGGGAAAAAAGAAAATAAATCTGCCCCACTGATCGTTGTATGAACCGAAGTTGTCTGGACGTGAACGCTCCACGAAGGAGAACTGTTGGACGAATGAGATATACAAGCAGCAAAAGAGGGTATACAATCTGCGAAAGAAGAATGTAAAGAAAGAAAAGCGAAGAAAATGTATGCATATATACAAGAGCATAAAAATGGAGACATCTCTGTAATATCTGTATGATGATGACCAGAAGAGTTTTCATTTGGGGAAATACCAGAGGATTATCTAGTGGTCAACGAAAGAAGGATTGCGAATACTCAAGATCATAGAAGGAATATGAGTCACACCTATGAGGTTGTGTTAATAAATAAAAGGCTCTTCGAAGGGAAATCTTATGTAAAAATTCAGGTACCAGACGAATACAAGGGAATTGTAATTGGGAAATGATGATCTAAAATTAAAGAATTATCAGAAAAAATGTCATGCACTATTTCCGTGAAATAATAGCATCATATATGAATGCGTCTCAAAAAAGAAAGCTCCGTAAGAAGGGCTTTTTTTCTAGAAAAAGAAAAGGTCACCATAGGCGACCGAGTCCAGTTAATACTAAGGGCAGATAATGTGCCCCGAGAATAATAATCAGTGAGATCACCGGCACAGAAAGTGCCAGGATCATTTTTTTCTCCTCACCAGGGAGGTTTCTGTACCATCCGAGGATGGATTCAGGATTTCTTTCTACTTTAGTCATACAAATATATATTAGTTTATTTTTATTTTTCAGTCTTATGAAAAGAGTATATCCTTTCCTGGACCATTTGCAAG
>CAZDFH010000002.1:0-159689 GCA_964504915.1 uncultured Candidatus Peribacteria bacterium | reverse complement strand
GATAGAAAATCTTCAACGAGATCGAAATATTTCTCGTACAAGAAAATACGGAATACCAATTCCCGTACGATATTCTAAGTCAGGAGAAATTATTCTTCCGAGTGAAAATCAATTATCCAAGTGATTAGTCGATCCAACTGTTGATGTCCCTGAATGATATACAGCAGCAGATGTTGTGCCAGAGACGATGGTCCTCGATACGCGATTCACGTCATGACTTACGCCACAAATTAATCAATTATTTTTGACTAGAGATGGATTTACACAGAATATTTTGCCTATGGATCTCAGACCTCAGGCACATGATATTATTCGTACCTGGTTGCTCTATACGACGCTACATAGTTATTTCGCATCAGGAGATGTATCATTCAAAGATGTCATGATGTCAGGATTTTGTCTCGCAGAAAAGTGAGAAAAATTTTCCAAATCCAAGGGAAACGCAAAATTTGATCCAGAGCAAGTGATCGCTACGCGATGAGCCGATGCAGTCAGATATCGAGCTTCGGGAGGGCAGTTAGGGAAGGATATTCTTTTCGACGAAAATGAATTTAAGATCGGACAAAAATTAATTACCAAACTTCGAAACGCAGCAAATTTTGTCTTCATGAATCTAGAAGATTTTGATCGCACTACCAAGATAGAAGAAAATAATCTCTACCAAATCGATTTACGAATTCTCAATCAGATCAATAAAACTTCTAAAGCAATGACGGAGTATTTAAATAATTATGAATATGGATTAGCGAAGATCGAATTTGAAAAATTTTTCCGACATGATTTCTGTGATAACTATTTAGAAATCGTAAAAGACAAAATCTACAAACCAGAAAAATACGCGAATGGAGATAAACAAAAAATTTCGGCACAGTTTGCTTTGTATCACACCTTATTGGCTATCATCAAATTAATAGCTCCTTACCTGCCTTTCGTCACTGAAGAATTATATCAAACGTATTACAAAGAAAATATTCAAACGGACTCACTTCACGTGTTGAAATATCCAAACGGAGACATCTTCACGATCGAGCAGGGCATGGAAAACGTAGATTTACTGATAGAAGATTTATTAACTATCATAGAAAAAGTTCGCTGATACAAGACAGAGAAACAATTATGACTTGGGACCGAATTAGCAGGATTGGAAATTACAGGAAAAGAAGAATTACAGCAATTCGCTGATGATATCAAGTCCGTAACGAGAGCCGCGGAGCTTAGCTTCTTGCCAGGTGAGAAGGTAGAAATCGAAGTAGATTAAAATTTGAACCATAGAAAAAAACATCTTCGTAGCTGAGGATGTTTTTTTTGTTATTTATGCCTTAAGATCTCAGCACATGACAAGAAGCTCTTTGAGCTTAAGAAGTCATCAGTCTCCAAGTCCCTTACATTGTTTACACAAGATGTCTCACTGACTATACGCTTTATAAAAGGGTAGCAAATCAGGATACTTGGGTTCTTCTTTGGTCTGTTGGATAATATATTTACGTATCGCAGTAGTGGTTTGGGCCCCTAAATAGGGTTTGAGCTGATAAACAAAGGTATCATCATTGATGTGTTCTATCGGGAGTAGGGGAAATTCATCATATCGATATTTTGGTGTTCGTCATTTAGGTAATTTGCAGACTTTGGATTTACGTAGGGCATGATATGCTTTCCCCTTGTCTCTACGTCTCAATTCTTGGAGTAGGGGAAATAGTTGTTCATTGACTCTGGCAAGATCAGCCACTAGTTTGTGCGATTTGAGATTGTCAAAGATATCATGAGTATATATTCAGATTTGATCTACAAAATAATTTCCTTGGCGTGCTTCGGTAATGAGATGTGTTTTGGCTTCAGCAAAATATTTCTCCCACAAAGCGACGATATTTTTTTGGATATCTTCTATCATGGTAGTGTAAGTGCCGATGCGTTGTATAAGGACATTTTCATCTAGTTCTTTAAGTTCTTTGATCATGCCGAATAAAAGTTGAGAGTAAACGTAAATAAGGAGACACAAATACTAAGCTTGCTTTGTAATGCTTTTGTTTCACTCCAAAAACTTACAAATATCCATCCATCGCTCTGTCTTGATGTGTGATAGAAACCATTGATTACATTTTCTCCTATCGTAAGATAGGTAAAGATCGGCTAACTGTTGATACGTAGTAATTCTGGTTGCCAATAGAGCAAGCCTAGCTCTTTTGTTGATATTCATATATTCAGTAATATCTAGTAGGGGAGTATCATCAGTGATATCATCTACATCTAGTGGTATCACTACTCTGAGGTGCAATCTCTTGGATGATTTCAATAACAGGATTGTCTGGTACTATAGGTGCTGATGTGGGTATATCACTGTTGTCTCTCGATATGTCTCCATGAAGTGTCAAAAGGTTGAGTACTGGGGTAAGCTCAGTATCTTCTAAATGTATCAGCGGAGACTCCTGAGGACATCCTTGTTGTACCTTTTTGACGTGTGCCTTGTAAGCAAAAACTAGCTCGCCATAACAAGAGATGCGAGCAGCTCCCAAAGCTACTCTAGCTTCGATAGGTAAAAAGCTTTTTAAGCCAGCAAGCGAAGTCTCATCATCGATTCTGATCATTTGCAATTCAGATATGTTGTCTATAGAAAATTTTTTCTGTTGCTTATTGGAAATAACCTCCTTGAGAATTGCTAATTCTTCTATCGCTTGACCTAAGACGATTGCTCATTCTGTCTGCTGTATAGCAGTCCAGAAGCTGGTGCTCTTATCTTGCATATAGGTAAAAAAATCACCATCTTTGGGGAGCAGAGACATGGATTCAAGGAGTGATTTATTAACGTTACTGAGTAGTTCAGTTTTGATCCTAAGAATATCCTGCTCGATAGCACTTTTACGTAATTTTAGCGCAGCGTAAGATAAATTGTCAAGAAATGCTGTATTCATGATAGCTATAAGTAACAAAATAAATGTATCGAGTATATCCTATATTCCACGACCTCAACGGATGACAAGAAAGGGGGGGAGAATAGCATTTTTTACAAGGAACTGACGCAATTCTGGCCAATGTATTTCAGGTAGACCTGTCTTCCAGAAAATGTCCTGCTCGTATCTCACAGCCAATTGTACAAGATCTTGGTACACAGGGACTTTCCCTTTATAGATGGTGTTGTGAAATAGGAAGTCATACAGAAGATTGCGTATTTCTTGGGTAAGCGGTAAATCGTCTATATGGGTATGTGGCTTATGGGATTGGAAAGTAGTCGTCTGCATATCTGCTGGGATGCTACCACTCTTTTTGTCGAGTGCATCTCTCAGTGCTTGTAAATGCTTACATACCACTTTACGAAGCTGGGCTTCTGCATGTTGAATATCTCCATACAAAGATGCTTGGTCTTCTTGTATGGTATCGTAGGGGAAAATTTCTTCCATTCCCCATCCATCCAAACTATCTACTAAGGTGCCCAGAGGTTTCTTCTGGATGGTGTCGGCATTCCATTCTCTATCAAAATCCATTCTCTTTATATCATCAAAAATATGAGTACTAATATAGGAAGTAAGCTCGATAAGGCGGATTTTGATGTCATCTCAAGATAGGTGTTTGAGTGCTTCCATACGGCAAAAAATATAAAATCTGATTCATTTTATATATAAATGGAAGAAAAAGTCAATACATTGTGACGGCTCGGCATCACAACATCTCTGTATTGATATTTCTTGATAAATGACTATAGAGAGCATAACAAACAAAAGCCAACTATGCCTCTATGCATTCTTAAAATTTTGCACGCAACATGTACAACCTGTACCAATCTCAGCTCCGAAAAGACATCCAGACCATCGTATACGAGAGACCATATATGACGATCAATATTTTTGGTAAAGATCATTTTGCTATACGCAAACCCAAAGCATTCTGACCAATCAAGGCAGAGTGGATACAGATTATGTGAGTAGAATTACCCAAAGACAAAGAATATGTGAGAGAGGAATTGAGAAGGGTCAAGAAGGAATTAAGCAGAAATAATAAAGTCATCATGCTTCAGCTCGGCATTGTCAACGAGATGATTAGCTTCGAAAATGTCTCTCATAGATCAGAGAGTTTTCAGGATGATATGAAACACATGAGATTAAATTTACAGAAGTTTATCTGCAAAAACTATGGGCTCCAGGTGGCATTTAGAGAAAATATGCCAGCAAGTGATATCATCCTAGACATCACCAAATCAGACGAGCAATTACTTAATGAGATGAATTCAGGCTCCAAGTCTCGCATCAAGAAGGCACTTGGCAAACAAATAGAATTTTGAATGGCCGCTCCAGATCAGTACAAATTATTCTATGATAAATGGCTCGAGACCTCTGGCGACAAAAAGTTTAACATCATTCCTTATGATCAATTTGAGCGTTTGATTAGATATATCACACAAAACGGTCGTGGCAATCTTTTCGTCACAAACATATGATGAGAACTAGTATCTGGCAGTATCTGTCTGTATGACGAGAAATACATTATCTACATGTATGGATTTACCAATAGAAAATTCTGAAACATCGGCTCACATCATTACCTCAAATACAGAATGTTTTCTCGAGCGAGAGACAATGGATTTCTCTATTGCGACCTAATGGGAGGAGCGCCTACCGGATTCCCCAAACACCACCTTGCTAGCGTGAGTGCTTTCAAAGAATCTTTAGGCTGAATCAAAATCGAACAGTATGGCTCCTACGACCTCGTCTTAAACCCTATCTTGTATCGTTTGTTTAAATGGTATCATAAACTGAGGAAATAGAGTTCACAAGCTCCGTAAGGGACATTGGCGAACGTCCCCCTACTACAACGATAACAATCCAAGCAAAACTGGCTTTCAAGACCAGATTTTTTTGTAAAAGAAAAAAGTATCATTACGCATACAGGAGCAGACTCCTCGTAATAATACTTTCAACATGGTCGGACACTAATTCACAATAGCACCAGGATACAGTCTCGCAATGTGTTGATTGATACAGAGGTGGTCAATCTCTTGCAATTGATGGTTGTAAAGTGCCGTAACCTTAAATTGATTTGGCTCTGTTGCAACAACTTGTGCTAAAATCTTAGCATTACAAGACGATTCAAAAACATTGTTCTCTTTCATAGATGCCAAGAGAACATCCTCCTCGATACCCGCTCCTGATGGGTCATCAGTCTCAAGTTTTGTAACATCAATCAAACAAATGGCACGATTGGTCCTAATAAGTAAATGGATTATTTTCATAAGTTTTTGCTTTAAATTTACGATTTTATATACAAATAGACAGTAAAGTCAACCTTAAGTAGCCAAGAATCAGCCAGTTTCTTTGTAATTAAGCCCATTTGGCGTATACTTGAAGTATGATAAATTGATAAAAGGCCTTTGGCCGATAAAAGGATAAAATGCGCCCGGTTTATCACTTTATCCCCGCCTGCCATCATTGGAGAATTTGTAGGTGGGCAGGATTTCAACACTTTAACATTCGATATGGAAGAAAATCTAACAAAACCAGAAGAAACGACGAATACAACTACAACCAATTTGGATTCACTGATGAACCCTAATTTTGCACAATCAGATGTTGGCGCCACTCCAGAAGAAAGCGTCATCTCTCGTATCAACAAAGAAGAGGAACATCAGGTAAAACAAGAAGATACTATCAAATTGGAAGATCTTCAGGTGCCAGGAGTAGCTCCTGTACATGCAGATATTATCTTAGGAGATAGTGGCATCCATTTTAATATGAATCAAAAGAGATTTACTATCCGCTATCGAAGAATCGTCGTGATCTCATTGATCATAAGTATTATATCCTTGATTGCCTTAATTGTATTACGTACCTACAATAGCTATCTTCACTTCGCAGCACAGCCAGTGATGGATACCCAATATTCCGGATATGTGGCTGGATATAAGTCGGTAAGTAGAATTTTGGATGATGTATTACACATTAGTGATTATGCTACCTATGTGAATCTGTGAATGCTAGGTACCAGTGCGACAGACAATGTAAACACCATTCTCAGAGCCACAACGATCAATTATATTCAGAAAAAAGATGTACTCCAGACTGCGTTGACCAACTTTTCACCCGTATATATTTCAAATAAACAAAAACTGGAAGACCTCAAACAGGAGACTACGAAATACGGATTTTTTTCCAAAGAACTGTTTGACCTCCTTACCAACGAAGAATACGTCACTTCTATCAAAGATTCATTACTCTCATTAGAGATGATCAAATTTAGTAGTGCTATGAAAGTATTCTCTTATCTCGATACATTCATCTCCAGCTTGGCCAATGTGCTCAATATGTCACAGACGGAAGTGGCAGTCAAGATGAATGCGCTCACCGCTCGTGGGGAAAAAGATATTTCCGTATATCTCAATAACTGTTATCTCAACCCCTATGAAGTAGATTACGATTGTAATTTAGTAGGCGATTTCGATAGATATTATGCACTCATAGATAAGACACAGCCAATCGATAGACCATTCTTCAAGAAGCTCATGCAATACATCGATATCAAACTTGAGCAGACAGAGTTACCAAGTTTTGCTATTACCTTCCAGAAGTTTGATCCTACACAGAAACAGATTAGCTTCAAGGTTGACGTCAACACCTTCCAGCAAGATGAAGCAGCACTTACGAAGAAGTGAATCATCAATCCACATATTTTCATTGTAACCAATTTGCTCAATCTCATCAAACAGAGCTTATTCGTTATTTCTGAAAATGTAGATGCAAAACAGTTAAAGATTACGCCAAAGGTCATCAAGATATGATCTACCGTCTTTACCGTCAATAATTCTACGATGAACTTTATACTGCCTATCCAGAAATCTACAGAGAGAGAAATTACTGATTATACACAAAGTGATCTTTTAAATACTTCCCAATAAGCATGAGATTGAATAGTATAGAAAATCAAAAAGCGTTACAAAACTTACAGCAAGTGTGAGTAGCTATTCAAAATGCATGGAAAAAAGTGTTCTCATTTTTTCAGAGCAAAAAAAATGACAGCAGGGTAATGATAGGATTGGCTACCATCACATTTGTCCTCGCTATCTACTTTCTGGTACAGGTCATCGGTACTTTACAGGACCTCAAAAACAAAGTACCTCAGTTAGTAAATTTGGATTCTTACGATACACGTGTCCTTCAAAACAACGAGCTGACTGCTAATGACGTGAAAAATATGGATACGCTTCAGGATCTGATTACAGAAAACGTAAGTACGGAAAAAGACGTGAAGACGTATTCGGATTATCTCTATCAACTGCAGTTGCCTTACACCTATTTGCTGCAATACATGTATTTGCCCTCTTTGAATATATGGAAAGACCCATATACACAGGTGATAGATCAGAGTGTAATTGGATTAAAATTTCTCCAAAAGAATCCTTACAATGATATTACCTTGCTCCAACGTCGAAGTGATTTTTTCAAACACGTGGGAGATAATAATGAATCAAATGATATCACAGATATTCAGATCGGTGATATCGTCGAAAATGCAAGTGGCTACTTTAGTATGCCTATCAGCGTTTCCTTCGTCGCCAATTCCAAGCGTGCATTCCTTTTGCTTGTAGATAAACTATCTATGACATCCAATAGAGAAAATATTTCCCTCATCAACGAATTCTTTTACTACCTCCGACAAGAGATCAAGAAAGATAAGTCAGATGAAATAAAAAGCCTTACGACTCAGTATGCAGCCATTACAGGATTTGCGACAGATAGTACGGATGACAAAGTCATCGCATACCAATTATATAATTGGATATTTAATAATCAGGCAAATACCTTGGTAGATAGAAACGTTATCGACAAGACAGTAAAGAGTATCATTGCATGCAACAATCAAAGTGATGAATCATGCTACTATCAATTTAGAGAGAAATACAAAGGGATACCAACCTTCGGGTATCTCATCGGTACAGACTTTAGTTCAGACCCAGCACAGAACCTCAAAACGTTTATGCTCAATATGCCACCTATCTTCTCTATCAAAGAATTTACCTTCGACAAAGTAAAATCATTATTCGCCAATGCTACAAATGCTAAATATCAGTGAAAGATTACTATAGAAGTATACGGTAAGGGAGTCAAAGATAGTGAGATCAAAGAAATAGCTGGAGTTTTAGGAGCTTCATGCTTCTCTGATGGCCAAGCAATATCAGTAGAAAAAGCAATTACTACCGTTGCTACTGATATCACACAGCTTTCCAATCTCAATAGAATAGATAAAGCACAAAGTGATAATTTATGGGAACTCAAAAACACCTTAGAAAAAGTACAAGAAGAATATACCAAACTTTCTCCTTACAAAAAAACCATCAAACTCTTTGAGGTGTACAGAATGATTAATGAAGCAGGCTTATGTAAATAAAATGGAAAGTTGAAGATTGAAAATGCCACCAAAGAAAGTCCTGTAAGGAGAAAATTATTCCAAAATCTTCCATCTTCCATTCTCAATTTTCAATTAGAGTTCGACATTATGCCAGACACAATCTACATCTTCATCTCATTCTATTGCATCCAATAATTTCGTAAATCTTTGCATATCTTCATCATTTAGCTTTACCATGTTATCGGCGAGATATTGTAAATCTGCTTCGGTGATATGATATCCCAATTTTTCAATATCTTTTTTTACTGGAATGAAATTGACTACACTTGTTTGGACAACAACTTTTCCACTTTCTTCACTAAAATCTTCTATCGGTAAATTAAGCAGATCTTCTTCAAGTTTATTTTGATCTCGAGGCAAAACGCTGTCGACAATCTTTCCTCCTTTATTCTCGGTATGCGTGATACCATCCAGTATAATTATTCCTGTCTCTTTAAACTGTCGTGCCACAGAGTTGGGTAATCATAGACTTCAGCTATGTTTACCGAGCAATGTTTTCATCGTGGATGCAGTTCTATTGGTATTCCCCGTAACTGTTTTGATCAAGAGAGCAGTCCCTGCTGGACCATATCATTCATACATTACTTCCTCCAAATGTTCACCTTCGAGTTGTCCAGATCATTTCAAAATCGCTCTATCGATAACTTCTCTTGGTAGTCCATAATATCTAGCTTTATCCAACATCATTTCCAATGCTGGATTCATCCTTGGATCAGCTCCGAGCTTCGCAGCCATTTGAATCTTTTTTCATATAATACTATAAGTTCTAGATTTGGCAGCATCTCAGCTGGCCTTTCTGGCAGCAATACTATGTCGTCTTCACATCAAAAAATATGTAATGAATAAAAATAAATGTTACAAGAGTCCGTCTTCATTATTTCATTCTTTTTGATTTTGATTAAGTGTATTCCATAAATCTCGCAAGTATCTTCATTTATCAGATTGTTCAGAAACCATCGCTGCAGTATAGTTGGGGTTGTAATCTGTAATAATAGGACGCAATCAGTTGTCCATATTTTGACACAAAACGAATTCATAATACCCTCGGCAAGGTAATCACTCAGCACTTGTGCTATTACCGAGTTCAGGGAATAATGAGGTGGAGCCTTTGGTGATAGTAGGTAACGTCTTAAAGACCTTGTTCTCCAAAAAGTCTCTAGTGATCCCCTTATACGTTTGCTGTCTTATTTTGTCATCGGGAATGGTAGATTTCTCTCGCTTGTTTGCAAACTCTTGCAACGCATGTTGAATATCTTCATCGGTAGCCTCGTGTTCATTATCTGTAGAAAGATATATCTTAGGATCCTTAACTCAGGAGGTTTTTTCCATAATAAGTAATGTCCCAGATCTTCATTCGGCAAGCTCCCAATCAGTCCCGTTCAGATTGAGTTCCATAATATATGAGTTTGTCCCAGTAAATAGAATATTTCATCCATACGCTTCAGGAAAAATTTCCCTTACGATCATCTTCGCATTTCTTCGTCCCCATCCATCTTTTATATTCCCCGGAACATGTATTTCTTCTGCTATCTTATTATGTATTTCTTCCTTAGTTCATTTTACCGTTAACTTCTTGCCATCATTTCTAATAATGGATATTCGGTATCTATCGGCAGGATAAAGCTCATCCAGGACAGTGTGATCTTTGTGATAATCACTAATATCTAAATTCTGGGTAAGTACTTTATATGTAGGTACTCACAATTGTGAAAGCTTGGCAAGATTTTCTTCGGTATGCTGTTTCGTATGATGTCTCATGACGGCACCTAATCCTCATCCTACTTTATCTGCCATCCCTTCCATAGTTCTTCTTTGGGTGGAGCTATTATTCATTCTTGGTTTGATACAGAATAAAACCGGAAGAATAATTATATATAATGAAGCTAATTTGTCAAGTATCAATAGCGTAGTCAGATTGTCTTACTCCAATAATATATCTGATCTGTGTAAGCATAGATACTTTAAAATTCATCAATAAGTCATTTGGCATTTGCATGGAGATTCAAATCCTTTAATTCCGAGAGAGAAAAGAAACGCACTTCTTCACATTCCGACGATGGAGTGAAAAAGGATGAGCTTATCTTGGTCTCATATGCCATGATGAGGACATGGATATCTTCATCTTCTCATCATTCTGGTGGTCTCACAATCGTTCGTATCCCCAGAGGCGTATGCTGAGTGATCTCTCAGTGCACCCCAAGTTCTTCTTGGATTTCTCTCTGTATCGTCTGTGCAATGGTTTCTCCATGATCCCATCAGCCACCAGGCAAATCTCGTCTGCCATCATGTTCTTTGGCTAGCAATATTTTGCCATCCACATTACGGATGACTGCCTTGATAGAAACTCTATAAAAGCAATTTGGGATTGCCATTATCATCAGTAAAAAAATAAAATTATATTATTATTTATTCTGTATCACTCTTTTGATATCATCTAGTTTGTATCATTTCCTCATAAGCTTCTGGATAATATCAAATCCATCGACATCCTTTTTCTTATACTGCGCAATATCTTTTTTGATCCTACTTTCTATTCATTCTTGCATTTCATCCTGATTGTCACGAAAAACTTCATCTAGAATGTTGCGATCGATGCCTCTCATTTCTAGTTTCTTCCTGAGCACAAGAGATGGTTTCCCTTTATTGATTACATCACTTCTGATATACATTCTCGCAAACATCGCATCATCGACATATTTTTGCTTCTTCAGCAAAGCTATCGCACTATCGACTTCTTCGCTACTACGTCATTTCTGGTACAACTTGATTCTCAGTTCTTTCTCCGTCTTGGGATAGCGAGAAATATATTCTAATGCATAATCGTAGCAAGATTTCATCATGGAACAGTCATAATATAAATGATTTTCTCGGAACGCGGACAAACCCACCCCCTAACCCCTCCCTTATCAAGGAGGGGAATCGATTTCCTTTAAGTCCCCCTGATAAGGGGGATTTAGGGGGTTTGCTTGACTACTAAAGGGTGGGTTTGCCACCTCAGCCCAACATTATTTTTTCATTGCAAATTCTATTTGTTTCTCATCACTCGTAAATAATGAGACAATCGTTCCGTCAAGCTTCTTTTTATTTTCTTTGATATCAGTAATCAATGCCTCATGCATAAAAAATTCTGCGAAATCTTTCATGATGCCAGTCAATGCTCCATCTGTAGTGACAAACGTGAGATGCACTCTATCGTCGATATTAAAGTCAGCTTCCTTTCTCATTTGATTCAAAAATCTAGAAATTTCACGAGCCACTCCTTCTCTTTGCAACTCTGGAGTCATCTCGAGATCGAGCTTTGCGATTATATTCCCATCGATTGCGATATCATCGCTATCTAGTCATTCATAAGCGATTTCATAATCATCTTTTTCCAAAGTTCGTTCATTTTTATCATCATCAAAAATAGTGATACGTCAATCATCGAGCTCTTTCATATTTCCTTGTTTGCCAAACTGGATAATCTTCCCTGTATCTTTGCCAAATTTCTCAGACAATTTATTTCCGAGTGGTTTAAAAATTTTGGTAATAGAAATATCCTTAGCAAATCAGCTAATCTCTTTGACATTCACTTCTTCCTTGATGATATCGGCATATTTCTCCAGAAGGGGATCTTTTTTTTGCTGTGACATACGAATTATCTAACGACTAAAAATCATATCGATACTATAAAAATCTCGGACAAAATTTCAATAAGAAAGAAAAAGATAGGAATAATAGCTTTGAAATTTGCCGGCAAAAAACTATGCTCAGATAAATTTATTCCTTGCCCAAGAGAGATGCAGATAAACATGATAGCAGCGATGTCTTCCAATAGAGTAATTGGCAACAACAACACCTTGCCTCGGCATTTTGCTGAAGATTTTAAGCATTTCAAAGAGCTGACGACTGGTAAGGTTGTCGTGATGTGATACAATACGTTTGTTTCAATTGGTAAACCATTACCCAATAGAAGAAATATTATTTTGACATCCAAAACCGTTGAATGAGTCGAAACCTTCACATCAATCGATGCGATGATGGACAAACTCAACGCAGATCAGGTATCAGAAATTTGGATTATTTGAGGTTCCAGTATCTACCAACAGTTTCTGCCTCACACAAACTTTATTTATCTGACTGAAATCAAACACGCATATATCGGTGACACGTATTTCCCCGTGTTCGAAGACCAGTTTACCCAAGTCGGGAAGGAAGAACATGAAGAAATGGATTTCTTGGTCTACGAAAGAAAAACATCATAAAAAATTTTTATTTTGTATTTTTTCTCTCATGAAACAATATCTCGATCTCTTGCAAAGAATAATGAATGAATGAGTAGATAGAAAAGAAAGAACGGGAATAGGTACCAGAAGCTTGTTTTGAGCACAAGCTAGATATGATTTATCCAAAGGATTCCCACTAGTGACGACAAAAAAAGTTTTTACGAAGGCAATTATTCACGAATTATTATGGTTTCTGACCGGTGATACAAATATTCAGTATCTAGTAAAAAATGGCGTCAAAATCCGAAATGAACGAGCATTTACGAAATATATTAGACATAATAAATTGGACGATAAACTCGAAAGATATTCACCCGAGCGAGATGAGACTATGGCTAATTTTATAGATCAGATCATCAATGATGATGAATTCGCTCAGAAACGATGAGATCTTGGCCCAGTATACGGGAAACAACGGAGAGCGTGGGACACAAAATCAGGTAAATCAGTAGACCAGATACAAGTTGTGCTCGACCTGATTAAGAACGATCCTAGTTCCAGAAGAATTATTGTTAGTGGACGAAATGTCGGTGAAATTCAAGAATTGATTCACGATCATGATTTTGCTCCACCACCTTGTCATACTTTATTCCAATTTCATATTATAGATGGCAGACTTTCTTGTCAGTTATATCAGAGATCGGCAGATACTTTTCTTGGAGTGCCATTTAACATCGCATCGTATGCGTTATTAACGATGATGATTGCACAGGTATGTGGATTGCAGGTGGGAGAATTTATCCACACCATCGGAGATGCTCATATTTATCTTAATCACTTTGATCAAGTAAAGGAGCAATTGTCGAGAGAACCAAAAGCAGCACCAGTGATGAAGATAAATCCAGACGTAAAAGATTTATTCGCATTCAAATATGAAGATTTCACGATAGAATGATATGATCCACGGCCAGCTATCAAAGCACCAATTGCTGTTTAATGCATATTGTTATTTATACTTTTGCAAATCTGATAATTTCTTCTTTCTCTTTGTAGGTATTGTGTAATTCTTCTCGATTTGCTATTTTCTCAATATCCCAGTCGCCGATACTTGTCCTTCTGAGTTGAATTAATGTTCATCACATGCCAAACTGTTGCCCAAGTCGATAGGCAATCGATCTGATATAGGTGCCAGAACCAACATCCAGTTTAAGCTGTAACAGAGGAAAATCATAGTTCACTATTTCATATCCATGTACTTTCATGATTTTATTTTCTACGATAATATCTCCAGCTCTGGCCGCTGTATAGGATTTTTTACCTGCAGTTTTTTTCGCAGAGAAGGCGGGGAGTGGTAATTCACAGGAAGGAATTAATTGATCGAGTTTTCTTGTGATCTCTGCGATGACCGGAGCATAGACCGTTCCGTTTTCCATTTCTACGCCAACTTTCTTCCCATCCTTTATGCTCAATTCATAATTGGTAATTCTTTCCCAGAATTCCATGTCTCGCGTATCGGTCGATTTAGAGAAATCAATTGTGGCAACATACGTTTTATCCAGTCAAATCAATTCAGTTAATTTCTTGGTATCTTTGTCCAATGCAAGGATCATCAGCCCAGTAGCCATGGGATCAAGTGTGCCACTATGTCCCATTTTTTGCTTAGGAAAATGACGTCTAAAGATGCGGATGACATCAAAACTCGTGATTCGTGCTGGTTTATCGACGAATAACAACATACAACGATGGTCAAAAAATAAGGAATTTGTGGCGACACTATACTGAAGTTTTCTGAGCTTGCAATCTATAAATCGATTTGATTTCGTGTATCAAAAAATTACATATGAATATCTCTTTATTTTATCGAAATAAAAAATATGCAAAAAAAATCTCTGATCCTTATGTTTGGATTGTCTTGCTTAGTATTGGTTGGCTGTGGATCTAAGTCCGGGACTGCACAAACAATAGACACAGGAAGTCTATTTTCGTGAGAGCAAGTATTGACGTGAATGATGTCAGGAGATATTATTTCTGGTCAAAATAGTAATTTACGGGAAGAGGTAACAGGAGACAATACAAATGGTTCACTCAGTGTAACAGGACAAGTAGCCACTGGAGCAACGAGTGGCAATACAGCAACAAGTGTGAAGACTGTGTCTAATGATGTTGCTAATCTGATTAAAGCAAGAGCCACCAAAGCAAAAGATCCTAATAAATTAACTGAGGATGATATTGAGCTCATGGACAAAGTTATCCAGAAGCTTGAAAGTATAGGGAAATAAATACCCAAGTTTGGAAATCCATTCATTTTATCGGCAAGTACATAACGTAAATATTTGGAAATTTTATTTTTTAAAGCTAGGTATGAGTACTTTCTTTGAATTTATCAAATGAATATTCTTCTTCCTTACTATAGTCGTGGGACTCTTTTTCTTGAGAGGAGCGATTCTTATCTCTCCAGCATATTATCCTATCGTCAAGCAGTTGCTCTTACCAGGATATCTTATTTTCTGTGGGATGATGTTTGGCTATATCATTGCACGTTTGTGGCTGGGCTACGAAGAGGAACATCCACAAAAGACTAAGATCTATATTAGATCATTCATTATAGGTATCAGCATAGGCATATTTTTGGCAGTCATGTATATCTTTATTTAGACTTACTGTATATGAAAAAAATTATATTTCTTAGTATCGCTGTATCAGGAATATTATTGCTCAGTGGTTGTGTAAAATGACCAATCACTCAAGTGCAATTTGATACCTATACGATGAAACGATATACCAATAACAAAATGTATGAAGTCGTCAAAGACCAAATACCTGTCATTACACCGATTCTCTATCAAGCTAAAGAAATAGGTACGGGCACGACAAATTCACTTCTCGTCAGCAAAATCCCTGTGCAGAGTGGAATGCTTGTAAAAGATATGATAGATATGAATGTGAAACAACTTCAAGCTAAACTGGTGAACTATAAAGGGATTACACCCAAAGCGTTGAATGTAAAATGTGGTAATGCTCGTTTGACGTGATATTGGATTAGCTTCTCTTTTGATTTCACCAAGGAGCAAAAGTTCTATGATGCGCAATACTTCTTCTGAGCAAAGGACTCAATCTATGTCATCTCATTCCAGTCTGTCACAAGCAAAGATATTGTTGCGATAGAAAAAAGCTTCAAAAATATTGTCTGCAAATAATATAGATGGGAGTACTTAGTACTTAGAACCTGTCTACCGGCAGGCAGGCTTAGACCGTGTGACTATCTACCATCTACATATCTAAAACGATTTATCATTTCATCACTTTATCATTTTATCATTCATTCCATGGCAAATCTCAATCTTAGTCCAGAGAAAAATGCATTTAATGCACCAAGCAATCTTTCCGGTCGACAACTCGTAGCCAAGGTCGTGATGTGACTTGCTATCGGAGGTATTATCGCAGCGTTACTCTTTATCGTAGTTACGTTTATCGGCAGTATGTTTACTACTGCACTTGGACAGACAGCAGAGTTTGCTACGACCAATCCATTGTTACCACTGATTTTACTCTTCATCGGATTTATCTCTACCTTTATCGGCAATATCGCCGTGGCCGGTGTCTATAGCTTATTTTACAGCAAAAAATATTATGACGTGACCAAAATGTTCGGATTATTATTTCTGACAAATGGAATTTTGTTCTTCATCTTAGCACCAGTATATATCTTATTTGGCTCACAGATAGAGACATTATTTGTCATCTTAGGATTTCACGTAGTATTCTCCGTTTTTGCATCTGCTTGTCAGATTGAGTTTACGTCTAACCCAAATTATTCTGGTTCTTCATTGATGGGAAACATCCTTGGATTTGCGTTTGCACTCCTCATCTACGGCTTGATTTACAAATTGAATGGAGGCTCAGCACCTCAGCAGAAGATTTACTTGTTTATGATCATCCCACCATTATTAGCATATACACTCGTCCCGCTTGGATCAGGTATCTGGGAAAAGATTTATTACAAATTTTATGAACTAGGAAATAATGGATTTTACATTCCGTCTCCAGGAGAAGGACAAGACGAAGAAGATGATAGTTACGACAAGCAAACGGAAGAAGTGAATGTAGAAAATTAAAAAGATAAAAGCTCGTCTTCGACTTCACGATAAAAACTCACTATAGTTCGTGATAAAAGCTCTCCGCCTAGGCGGATCGCGATAAAATAACCAGTTATCACTAGGAAACTTTATCGTGCTTTCTACCACATTTATCGTTCGCCACAGCGAACTTTTATCGCGCAACGTTTATCAACAAAGGACATCAGCTAGTCACCTTTAATCAATTAGCTACAGGCAAATGCAATTATATTACATAGCTTCATTATCCAAGTTCATCCTTTGAGCGATTATTCTCATTATGGATTATACGACACTCAATGTCTATGAAGATCCAGCTATCGCTATCGGACTAGGATTTCTAGGACTGTTCATCGCCGCACGAGGAGCTAGTTTTTTCCTCTTCCTCTGAATCCAGAAATGGTATCGTCATGTAGATAGTGAACGCTTGGTAAAAGATAGTTACAAATTATCATTACTTTTTGGATTTTTTGTTATCGTCAACGGCCTCTTGCTCTTGCTTGGATGGCGGAGTAAGTTGCTCGGCATTATCTTGCTTGCTGGATTTATAGCATTGCAGGTATCTTTATTCTCAGACTCCAAAAATAATCATGGTCACCAAGAAGAATTCTAAACATAGTCTAGTGACACAGCTAGAAAATAAGCTTAAGACCGTCTACGATCCAGAATTCCCGATGGTAGATATTTTTACCTTGTGATTGATCTACAAGGTCACGGCAGATGAAAAAAAGAGGACGGTTCAGATTTTGATGACGTTTACTACTCCTGCCTGTCCTATGGCAGAAATGATACAAGAAATGATCACCAATGCCATTATTGAAGTGGTGCCAGATTTCAAAGTAAGCATTGAGATAACATTCGACCCCATGTGGACCTACGATATGATCAAAGATGAAGACCTCAAAAGAATGTTCGAATAGAAATCAGTAAAATGGGTGAAACGGGTAAAATGGGTAAAAACAGACCAGGAACATTTCATGACTTTCACTGTTGTTTACTCTTTTCACTAATTGTATAAATACTTTCCCTTGTAAAGCTGATCAATGCTACTATAATAATCCCATCACGCGCTTTTAAATTTTAATTTTTCTCAAAAATGGAAAATCAGGAAAAAACTTGTTGTGGGGGACAATCTTGCTGCACAGGTATGAAGAAACATTGGAAACGAATGCTCGTTAAACTTATTATCCTGCTTGTAGGTATCGCTATCTGATGTGCTATCGGAGGTCATGGTAGAGAGGGTAGAGGTTTTGAAAATGGATGATTGAAAATGGAAAATGGAAAATTTGGCATGATGAAAGGATTTGATTATGATAAAAAAGATCTCAAGAAATTATCTACAGGAGAACTAGCTACAGCACAAGCAAACATGACGATTTATAGAGAGCAAGCGACTAAAATGGCTGCTCTACAAGATGATTATATGAGTATGCAAAAATTTATCCAAAGAGGTGACATGACTAATGCAATGGCAAGAATTGATGTAGTAATCAAGGAATTAAATCAGTTGAAGATTGATTTGCCGAAATTGCCTACATTACAAACTCTAGAGCAAAAATAATATCTATAATCACTAAATATTTATAAAGACCTGCCTACACCATATAAGATATATGGATAAGCGGGTTTTTTTGGAATAGGATCAATAATAGGCATCTTAATTTATTCTGTATCTCATTAAGAAAATCATTATACTTGATACCATCAAGCGACTATAGATATATCTTGACGAAAAATTGACACTAGATATGTATAAGCAACAAATTTTTTATCTACTTTTATATATATATAGATATGAAGATTCTGCTAGTAGAAGATGACAAATATATATCCAAAAATATCAAGGAATATCTTGAACAAAATTTTTTTACTGTTGATGTTAGTGATGATGGAGAAAGTGGATATCATCTTGCAAAGATAAAAAAATATGATCTTATCATCTTAGATATCATGTTACCCAAAAAAGATTGATTACAGGTGTGTAAAGAACTTAGAAGTATAGGTATATCCACACCAATCATAATGCTAACAGCAAGAGATAGTATTGAAGATAAAGTTAAATGATTAGAAAGTGGAGCTGATGATTATGTGGTCAAACCATTTGCCCTCAAAGAAATTCTAGCGAGAATAAATGCACTCATTCGTAGAGCTCAATACGACAACCAAAATATACAAGAGATTACTGTAGATGATCTGACAGTAAATTTACAGACAAAACAAGTATCTAGACAAGGGAAGCTCATACATCTCACCAAAAAGCAGTTTCAGATACTAGAATATCTCATCAGAAATGAAAATAATGTAGTGTCCAAACAAGAAATGATAGAAAATATTTGGTGAATAAACGAAGATCGTCGATCAGATGTTATTAGATCTCATATGCAAATGTTGCGTGAAAAGATTGATAATCCTTTTAAGAAAAAATTAATAAAAACCGTCAGATGAATGTGATTTATTCTTACAACAAGCAAAACATATGATGAAAAATAGTCTGAGGAATAGTATTATATACAGAATAGCATTCTCTTTTTCTCTTATGAGCTTGCTGACATTGCTATTGCTGAGCGGGATATCGTATATATTTCTTTCTTCCCAGTATACGAAAAATATCAAAACTTCACTTATCAATCAATTCCAAACACTACAAGATGAAATAATAAGTGACAAATCCAAAAGTTCTCTAGAGGAGCAATTACCAACCCTAACTAACGAATGATATATCGTTTCTATTCGTACTGGTTCATCATACACCTATCACGAACAAACTATTCCGTTCATTGATAAATGATTTTATATGCGATGATGAAAGGATTCAGACACGAAAGATACCATACTATTTTATACTGCCAGTATCAAATGAGATAATATTTTTTTGGGTAAAAAAATGGATGATTTTGAAAAGACTAAAACAGGGTATATTACTACTCTTATCATTATAAATAGTCTGTTCATTGTCATTCTTATCCTTCTTTCATTAATACTTTCCAAAAAAATACTCAAGCCAATTACAAAATTGTCCAATTATCTTTTATGATACAGATTTGATAACAAAGAGTCAGAGCAACTCTATCAAGAGGGGCAGCCTTTTGAAATAAGTATACTTACCAAAGCATTTGATACAGCAATCCATTATACCCAACAATCTTTACAGAAAGAAAAGGAATTTCTCCAGGATGCAAGCCATGAGTTAAGAACTCCACTAATGTGAATTAGTTCTTCTATAGAATTATTACAAACTGAAAATCTCACACTGCCACAACAGCAGAAAATTGATGTTATTCAACTATTAAGTAGTAAATTAAAAAGGATAACAAATGAGTTACTCTTTCTGACAAGATGAGAAATTAATGCAAATCTAGACGAAAATATTTATATTTGAAAAGAAATTCAAGTTATTATAGATGGATATGAAGAACTGCTAAAGCAAAAGAATATTAATCTTATTTCTAATCTAGATACGACCTACATAATTCACGCATCACAAATACATGTACAAAAAGTTTTTTCCAATCTTATCGATAATGCCATCAAATATACACCAAATTGATGAACAATTACTATTGTTCTCCAAGATGGCATGTTTTCTATCCAAGATACCGGTATCGGTATGAGTAAATCCTTTATTACCAGAATTGGGGAAAGATTTATAAGAGAAGATAAGGCAACTAAAGTTAATTATGAAGGTGTTGGATTAGGATTGTCTATCGTTTACAAAATAGCACAAATTTATGGTTGGAAAATTGATATTACCTCCGAGCAAGAAAAAGGAACAATGATAAAAGTATGTTTTACAGACAAAACCGACAAGGAAAGGTAATCCTAAAATGAGAAAACGTTCGTTCATTTCATTCAGCTATATATATTTTTTTGTAAAAAGAATTAAAAAATATGACTTCCCATATTATGATATGGACATTTTTTTGACATAAATAGGCACAAAAACTGACACTACCTTGACGCAAGATTTGTATAGTCACGCATGTTCTGTTGAAGAACATTTTATATTATAACAAACAACAATGAAGAAAAACAAATCAAAACTTTTACTCGTATGACTAGTAGGATTAGGAGCATTAGGCACTATGGCAGTATTTGGTATAAGTTCAGCATCCAATACAGATGCCACTACAACGACCGTTGCACAATCAGGTGATGCAAATATTGCAGAAACTACATGAACTGAAGTGAATGACGCTAATCAAATTAATACAAATGATGAACAAGCTGGAGAAACAAAAGACGACAATGTTACCTTGCCTACCAATGCTATTAGTGAGGTACAAGCTTCTCAGATTGCATTACAAGCAAATGCAGGGACTAAAGTAACATGAATATCTACAGATGATGAAGATGGTACAATTGTGTATAGTATCGTATTGGACAATAAAACAGAAGTCAAAGTAGATGTGGTAAAGTGAACAATCACAAAAACTGAAAAGGAATGAACAGAACATTACAACAAAAGTCATACAGAAGGCACAGGAGAAATAGAGGACGGAGGTAGTGATGTAGGAGGTGATAAATAATCAACACAATAGATAATGAATAGGGAAGGTGGAGAAATCTACCTTCTTTCTCAAAAAGTCACACAATTTGACGATATTTTGACACAAGTTCATTATATAAATAATGCTTTTTTTATTTTGTTTTACTCTCATGGAAACATCTCCTACCACCAAATTTCTCGGCAAGGTGCTCAGTAGAGTGCCAGAAGTGACTATCTTTTTTTGGATTATCAAAATTCTCGGCACCACTATTGGGGAAACTGCTGCTGATTTCCTTTCTTTTAATCTCCATTTTGGTCTAGTAAATACCTCCTATATCATGAGTGGCTTACTCGCCGTAGTCCTATTTATCCAGTTTAGACTCAAAAGATATGTCCCAGGAGTATATTGGCTTGCAGTGGTGATGATTAGTATTGTCGGTACATTGATTACTGATCAAATGGTCGAAGGATTTGGCATCAGTCTGGTTACGACGACTATTGTATTTGGAGTTGCCTTGATCGCTGTATTTATTGCTTGGTATCTAAGAGAAAAGACCTTATCGATTCATTCCATATTCACTGCTAGGAGAGAGGCATTTTATTGGCTAGCGATATTATTTACATTTGCATTGTGAACTGCGGCTGGAGATTTATTATCAGAATGACTTGGTATCGGCTACGTGCAAGCTGGGTTAATCTTTGCTGGAGCAATTGCTATTATCGCCATCATATATTATTCACTGAGGCAAAAGCGCTTCAACATGAGCGCAATCTGGGCTTTTTGGATGGCATATATTCTGACTCGTCCTCTTGGTGCATCTCTTGGCGACTTTCTTACGCAACCTGTAAAGGATTGAGGATTAGGGATATCTACGACACGAATAAGCCCGATTTTCCTCATAGCAATCATTGGAATGGTTATCTATCTTACTATCAAACATAATGATAGAATAAAAATATCACAAGCAACAGAATAAAACTATATTATACATCTGAAAAAATCCTGCACGTGCGGGATTTTTTATATTGAAATAATTTCTAATTACATACTGATTCTATACCCAAATCACTTCTCTGTCTGGATAAACTCTTTCCCTAGTTTCTTCCTAATCGTAGAAATATAGACATCAAGCTTGTTTTCTTTGCTCCATACGCCATCTTCTCATCGTACTTCCTCCATAAGATCTGATCTAGAAATAGCATTCCCATGATTGAGTAAAAGTACTCCAATGATGACAAATTCTTTGCTCGTTACATGGACGAGCTTATCTTTTTTGAAAATTTGCTTCTTATCTAAGTCGATTGTCACATCTTGCCGATACATAATATCGCCAGGTTCGTTCCTTTTAGTAATTGATCTGATGCGAAGTTCAAGTTCTTTCAAATCAAATGGCTTCGTGAGATAATCATCAGCACCGCAAGTAAATCATTCCACTTTATCTTCTAGTTGTGACTTCGCCGTTTCCATAATGATGGGAATATTCTTATATGCTTTGATTTCATGACAAGCTTGAATGCCTGAGCCATCAGGCAACATTCGATCGAGAACTACGCAATCGATGTGCTCCTTTTTCAACGTAGCGTAACATTCTTTCAATGTCTTTACCCAGGTGACGGAAAATCAGCACGCTTGTAAATATTCTGTCATAGCGTTGCCGATATCCTGAGTATCTTCTACGATAAGAATATGCATTACTTGATAAATCAGAGAGTAAAGCTGGTAGATTCATTAGGAATACTCTCTACGTCGATCTTCCAATCTTGTTTATGCACAAGTAATTTCACTAGATAAAGTCCTAGTCCAAATCATTCTTTACTAGATTGCTCACTGTGATTTTTCCAAAACTTATCTCGGATATGCTTGATATGATCTAGACTAATTCCCTCTCCAGAGTTACTGATAGAGAGCGTATCTCTATGTAGTTTGACATGGATCGTTCATCAGGCATTCGTATATTTAAATGCATTTTGCAGGAGATTAAAGAAAATGATATGAAATATCTCCTCATTAGAACTGACGATAAATGATTTAGGGAGACTCAACGAACAGGTGATATTTTTGTCTGCATAATTTTGTTCTACTTCATCCTTGATGGCAGTAATGAGGGGCACGATATTAATATCGGCTTTTTCTATCTTATGATATTCTCGTTTGGTAATGGATAATAATGTTTCGAACAATCTATTAATCCCATGAAGCACTCTCTTGGCTCCGATATAGGTTTTACTATGTTCTCCGGTTTTTTCTCCGACGTCAATTATGGAACTTAGCGACATCAACGGAGTTTTGAGCTCATGTGAGGCATGAGAAACAAAATCTTTCAGACTATCGGTCTGCTCCTTGATTGTATTCAACGTCTTCTGTAACGTCGCCTCAATGATGTGTATTTCATCGTTTTCTGGTCCGGTAAGTGGTACTGGTTTATCCAAATTGTGAATATCTATATCCTGTACGTAGTCGACCAGCTGTTTAATATTTTTCAAAGACGACTTAACAAATACCAACGAGATTAGGTAGGTTCATACAGAGAAGACAATCAACAAGATGACAAAAATCAGAAGCATTTTTTCTTGTGCGTCCACCAAACGTGTCACATTCGATGCTCTAATGGTATCTCCTACGCGAGAAAACATAATATATTGATTATCTACTTTGGTAATATTGGAAATGATGGTATGCGTACTTAATTCAGCGACACCAGTATCATCATAAGCTAGTTCATCTATTTCAGCAGGTTTGAAGCGTGGCTGAGCTCACATATTTTGCATCATCCTTGGCCCATTGAGTCTCATATTCTCAGATCTATACCACTGTTGGAAAAACAACAAGTTCGTCAAAAATCAGAAAAAGAATACGATACAAATCGTATAGAGCGTAAATTTTAGACTAATACGCTTAGACGTAGTGAGTTGCATAATACAATTCTAAGAATAAAAAGCCCCGGGTGGGGCTTCATTGTAAGCATTTCATGTCATAATGAAAGTTCACTTCTACTTGGTAGTAGATTGAGTTTGTTCCATCTCTTTTTCGTGTTGAACCATGGTAGCAAACTGTTCTTTGGTTACCTTACCTTCCATAGGTGTGCCTTTGATGGCAGCTATGAAAGCAGTGTAATCATCTTTGAGGACAGCATCACGCTCTGCCGTTCTCTGAGTATGTTTGGCTACCATGTCCTTAAATTGTGTCTCAGTAGTTTTCCCCTCCATCTCAGTTCATTTCACCGCTGTTGTATAAGCTACAAAGTCTCATTTAGTGATGGCAGCATCGATAGCTGTCTTCGCTTGAGCTCACTTTACCAAAGTAGCAAACTGTGTCTGAGTAAGTTTACCTGACTCGTAAGCAGTTAGATAAGCAGTGTAATCATTCTTTTCTATAGCAGTTTTGATTGCCTGCATATTCTGATTCATTCGCATTCACGCTCATGAACCTAATCACATTCATCATTTAAATCATCATCTTCTTCAATGATCTCCATTGTTTCCCATCATAATATCTTCAAATTCATCTCCATTAAATCCTTGTCCAGACCAATTCTGTTGCATCATAGCCCTGCCAGCTCAATGTCCAGATAATCATTTAATCCCATCAGTACTAGCAAAGGTAACTGCAGAAGTAAGTAAGACAATTCAAGCTGCGCTTGCGATTAAGATTACATTTTTTTTCATCGGTTGTTTCATTAGAGAATAAAAAGTTCCGCGTGACGCCAGGAGTATACTCATCAACCTTAAGGTAACATTAAATAGAAAAAACCCAGCTCGAAAGCTAGGTCTTCCCGTATATAAGTGGTAAGAATGCTATAAATTTGTATCTTTCACTACTGCACCTTTGACACAACCGTTGAGCTTATCATTTGCTACAGCGTAATCTCGATATTTCTGCATAACATTAGCTGTAGTATACGTGACTGGCCATTTCTCCAAGATACCTTTCATTACGATAAGCGTGTTACAAAGTGCTAATTTTACAGGACTCGTGGTAGTTCCAATAAGTGTACTCGCATACGCCGTTCTGAAATATGGATATAATTCATTTGTATAACTGACGTTAGCAAATTTTACATCCTTCTTCGTGACAAGAGGAATACTATATTTCGTTACAAGAGCTTTGATCATTTCGCCCATATGCAAAGATGTCCCTGTTGGACTAACGGTCGTAGTCGTAGTATTTGTCGTAGTTGTGTTTCAGACGTCTGTTGTGGTGTTGCCCGTTACTACATCACTATTTCCATCCTGCATACCACTAAAGAGGTTGATAATATCGTTGCTAGCCGTGTCTCAACTAGTGATGCCACTACCGATCACGCTACCTTCTCCAGAGAGCATATAAGCATCAGAAGTAGCTGTCGATCCAAATAACACACGAGAAGAAGTAACATTTTGTATAATATATCCTTTGAGTGAAGTGCTTGTCGTAAAGAAAGCAAACTGGTAGATGAAGACAATGATACCAAGTGCTAAGAATGCCAACAATATTTTAGTCCCTGCTAGTGAGAAAAATTTCCTCAAACTTCTGGTAAACAAGCAAACCAAAAACAAGAGCACAAGTGCAATAATTGATGCTCCAATAAGTTTAAACCCTATAGCACTTCCCATAAAGAGAATATAGCATATGATACCGAGAATCACTCCAAGCATTCCTTTCCAAGCTCCGCCTTTTTTACCCTTTTTGACGATAGGCTCATGATGATGTGGTTGGAAAAGCGTTTCCTTTTCCTCATGTATAGCTTCTTTGTGCTGATGTGCTTCTTTCACTGGTTTCTCTGCTTTGCCTCCGTCCATAGCTTTGGAAAGCAAAAGGATGATAAGGATAGCTACTAGGTTGATAACGGCTAAGATAAGCATATTTGGCTCTTGTCGAAGCAACCAGACAAATATAGGTTGGACAACAAAAAAGTAGATAGAAAACAATACAAATAGATTTTTCTTCATCAGAATTGGGAAGAAGGTAAAAAATGATACGCCCTATATAGACAAATGTGGACAATTTTCAAGCGAAAAGTAGCAAAAAGCTGAAAGATACCTGAAAAATCTGAAAAACGAATATGAAGAAAAAAAAGGGGCAATTTTATCAGATATTTCAGATAATTTGTCAGATATGTCAGATAATGCAAATATTTGCAAAAATCACAAAAAACAGTACAATTAAAGGGAGAAGATTTTAGCTCTCTATAGACCAACTGAATGAAAAAAATTATACTACTCGCTATACTTCTATGCTGATTCTCTTACACTCGGGCACTACAAATCCCTGAGACCGAGAATTACATATTGACCGAAGATCCACAGCAAGTCCTCAATACTGATGGTATCAATGATCCTATCAGAGATGGAGCATACAAAATTGTAGATACGAATGCAAATAATGGCGGATGAAGCGGTGACGAACTCATAGGCATTCTTGGCCCTGGGAACCAGATTTCCAATCATAGCACAGCAGAAAATGCTACATTGGGGATAGTGAAAAATGTACTCAATTATGTACTTAGCTTCTTGGCATTAGTTGCATTGATCTATCTGATCTTCAATGGATTCCTGATCCTGACAGCAGCAGGCGATGAAACGCAATACAAGAAAGGTATCAAATCACTCCAGTATGCTGTGATGGCAATTGCTGGTATCGGTGCAAGTCGGCTTCTGGTAAGCCTAATCCTACGACTGCTCAATTTAATTATTTCACCATAAGACGATGACCAAACTGATCAAAATAGTTCTTCTTGGCTGATGCTTCTGTCTGTGATTGACGGTAAGTCTTTCTCCTGTACGAGCAGTAGGTGAAGATGAGCCATTTCCTTATGATATCGTTTCTCAGACACCATTAAATACCGTCGATACAAATATCGCTCAAGTCATCAAACAAGATGCACTGCAACCAGGGACAAATCAAAGCATTATGAGTAGGATCGCAAGTTTCTTTAGAGTGTCAGGTACTGCATATAACCCAGACAATGCAGGTAGCCCAGCTATCGAGTATGTGAAACGAATCGTCAATCTATTACTAGGTCTCGTGAGTCTCATCGCATTAGTGTTGATTATCTTTGCATTTTATCTAATCTTTTTTGGCAAAGAAGATGAGGCTATCAAGAAAGCAAAAAAAATACTGACAGGAGTCGCGATCGCACTGGCTATCATGTGATTGTCGTGGTTTATCGTGAGCTTCTTTTTCAACGTCTTTACTACAGTAACATAAGAAATGGCATTTGATTTCACTTCCAAAACAAAAATTCAGAAGTCTAAGCAGGCAAATATGTTCAACACCGAAACCATGCTATCTATTTCTGAAATCAAAAACGATACCATCATTCTCAAAGATGGATGACTCAGGGCTATACTCAAAGTCTCTGGTCTCAACCTAGATCTCAAAAATTTTGACGAACAACAAATTGTCCTAGAACAGTACAAAAAATTTCTGAATGGATTGGAGTTTCCTCTCCAGATTCTTGTCCGCAATACCTATCTCGACTTGGCTGACTATCTCAGTTACGTCAAAAATAATATAGCTCAGATCGAAAATACCACGCTACAGAAGCAGGGAGAAGCATATTACAAATTCCTGCAAGATATCGATATGCAGCAGTGACTCATTTATACCAAAGAATTTTATATTATCGTGCCATACTATGAATCTGAAAACGATACGAAACAAATCAAAAAATCATGGCGAGAAAAATTACTAAGTGTGCTAAGCGCAAAAGATAGTGTAGAAAAAATCGTAGCAAGATATAGATTTTTCATCAAGGGGAAAAAAGCCTTGGAATCTAGATGCTCACTGATCGTAGAATGATTGGGATCTATGGGTATTGGTATAGAAAAAATAGGTACTGCAGATATTATCGCATTACTTTTTCGTTGCTACAATCCATTGATTCATAGCTCAGAGGCGAAGATGGCTTAAAAATGAGTGTATAGTTCATAGTGTATAGTTTATAGTTGAAATTTCCAATACTCTACACTTTACACTCTACACTCTACACTATATACTACATTTCAGAAAAATCTCCCGATAACGAGAGATTTTTTTTATTTTTGTTTATTGGTTGCTTAGTAGAGAATCATACCAGTATTATATTTCTTCGCTTTACAATATTCCATACACTTCGCTTCCAATTCCTCGCATCTCGTTACTCGTTCTTGCTTGCCTTCTTTTCTATTGAGCATTTCTTGATATCGCTCTTTTCTTCTCTGGATTTCCTGTAGCGAAGCAATGCTAACTATGTCATCATGAATGATCGCCATTCATGCACAGTTGATTCCCATATCAGTAGGGGATTGATATTTCACCATATAATTTTTGTGAGTGACAATTTTTTTTGCAATGCTCATGACGATAGGAAACGCTTCGATATCTCTATTGTAATTTACTGCATCCATTTTATATGCTTTTTTATGTAATTCATCCATAGCATTAAAGTCACCAATATCGGCAGTAGCAGCTTCATAAGCTAAGTTTACTGGATGATGTAAAGGCAGATTCCAGATAGGAAATGTTTCATATTTCGCATAGCCAGATTTCACATCTATTTCGTGGTCGAGGTAGATCTGTCCAAGACAGGTAGACATTTTGCCGCTGTTGGAAGCCGCTCACGTGACCAAGATCAGATTTTTTGTTAAAGGTATGTGATCATCTTTACCAAATCCATCTTCACTCAAGACAGTATCTACATTATAGGGATAGCCATTAATTTTGTACCTTTCCCAGACTTTATAATTTTTTCTCTGAAACTCTTTTTCAAAATCCAACACTACGTCAAACATATATTCCACATCGATAGCATTGATTACAAGGTGTGGTCTAATACCGATATTCGTTTCAATATTTCTCATCATATGCCAGATATAAGTTTGGAAGTCAGTGGATTGGTTACTCAACTGTCTATTCTCTATAATATCACTGGCTTTGACACAAAAAAGAATTTCTGCCTGATCTTTCAACGACGCAAAAATCAACTTTTTTGATTCGACGTTGAATCACGGAAGGACTCTCGATGCGTGAGCATCAGACATAAATTTTCCTCAGATCTCCAAATACAGTCTTCCACCGGAAAAATTACTGATCCTATCTAGGATTTTTTCCTTCTGGAGCCTGATATACTTGTCTCCATCAAATCCAAATTTCTTGAAGGGTGGGGTGTCGCTAGAATTAATTTTGTTCATTATATAAGATATCGAGTAAAAATCATATACCCAATTGTAATGGCTTTCTCATCCTTTTGCAAATTATGGAAAAGATATACTTAAGCTCAAATACCAAAAACAATATTATAGGTAAAAGAGATTGACTTATATGAGTAAATGAGTATAAAATTTGACATAAAAATGTTTATCCATTTACTATAATGTACACATGAGCATAACTCTCCCAGGGGCAGAAGAATTAGCACTCATTGGAACATGATTAAATAAACTCCTGGATCAAGGAGTAAACGTTGTGCAAAAGCAAAAAATTATGGAGATATTTACCAATTATCCATCACTCAAAGAAGAGAAATTTAAGGATCCAGAATTCCAGAAAAAAGTGTTTGATGAATACAAAAAATTTTTGAAAAATATCTACAATTATGATGGATATATAAAATCATATTGCCACGATTTCCCATTTCTGGTGCAGATGACATTAGACAATGAAGAACTCCAAAAAGAGTTGACCAAATCGGCAGAGGAGTATATCAGCTCATTGGCACGCAGTGTAGAGTATCCAGATAGTGAATGTACTGCTTTCCTAACAGATAGAGTGTCATGACTCTTGTGATTGGAGAAATTTTTTGATAATCCCATAATAAGTGAAGAGGTGCAGCAAGCACAAGTTGAATGATTAGTCAAAGCTTTTGGGCCATGGATAGCCAAGAGGAGATGAGGAGTGCGATATGAAAGGGTGTATGCATTGGTAAAAAAGTCTGGGGCAACCGAAGAAGAGATGGGGGAGGCGGCATATCGGGCTCGAAATCAACACAATAGAAGCAATGTAAACGTTCAAATAGGTAGGTTTGATGTCTCGTTGTTGCAATTTCCATGATTCCCACTAGAGGAGCTTGCTAACAAAGACGTACAAAAAGATGTCTGGCAGTATCGAATGGAACGTTTAGCTGGATGAGATAGTACTCATGTCCAACCATTCCTCTCAGCCTACCTCTTTATCGACGACAAAGTGAAAGAAATACAAGACATCATTCTCAATCAAAAGGAGCATACTCCAGATACCACAGACTTTATCAATGCGATCACCAGAGGAATAAAAAAACACTTATCTCTAGCAAAAGGTAAACATGCGAAAGAATTGGAAAATCAGTTCCCTGCTATCAGAGCTGCCATTCCGAGAGCAGAGATAGTGGCTGGTATATCGACATGACTTGATGCATATCTGCATAATGTAGAGGGAGATAAACATACAGACAAAGCGGAGCTAGTAAGACAATTTCATCTTTCCCAAGAAGAAGCTGAGACCTATATCACCACTCATCTAGATAAGCTACCAGGCATATTAAAATATTTCCCTGGATATGATTTTACTGAGCTCTACCAAAAGGATGAGATCAAGCAAAAATTGATTGTACGCATTCCCAAAGAGCCTCAGCACGCTGATTTCTTCTATGCAGCGACCAGGGAAAAATTAACATCGATAGAGAGAGATAACATATGCATTAGGAACTTCATAGATGGACGAGCAGCAACTATCCAAGAAGTCGAAACACAAGGAAAGCTACTTCGTAGTAATCTTATAAGCACATCTATCAACCACTTATCTGAGATGTGCAAAGATAAAAAAAATCTAAAAAAACAACTCAATACGCCAGAAGTAAAATGAATATTACGCAAATGGACACGTCATAAGATCTCTGACAATTCATACGCTAATGAATTTCATAGTGACGAGACTATAGCATCACTATGCAACGATACATATTTTCCTCTGAGTCCAGAAGAAGTGAATAAAGAAATAATGAATGTATTCCTACAAGGATGCAGAGAAGCAAGAATACCGATTTGGAAAGATCGATACCAATGCATAAAACAATGTGTCGCGGAACCGACACCAGAGTTGATACAGGCGGGCATTGATGGAGTAGTCAATGTATTGGATATAGCTAAATATACACATGAGTATGCTATGGATCATAACTTCATTAATATTCGATGTTTGACCAACACCTTCCCTTTTTTGACTCAGAAATGGGAAGCAAACCTGGCTATACAAGAAGCGTTGGCTACACTCAAAAGACACTTTCTATCAGAGGGATGGTTAGGGAGCGTCAAAAAGCTAGATGCTTTGAATGCAGACAAGGGAAGGCATACTAGATCTACAGAATAAATCTATTTTTACTCATTATATTACATAAAGATTGTACTTTAATGCACATGAGATCGTTTCTTTACACCGTATATAATTTTTATCCTTTTTCATCATTACCATCATGGACAAAAAGAGAATCGAACTAACAGCACTAGATCAAAGAATAGCTGAGGGATGTAGTAGAATAATGGGCATCAAGCCAGGGGAGATAAGGGACTGCATGTCTGATCCGGTGAAGAGTAAAGACTTTTGGGACCAGCTCGAAAATAAAATAACAGAAAGAGCCGGCGTGAACAATGGTCTTGTAGCTCTTTTTAATCAAAAAAAAGCAGAAGAAGCAATATATGAGACAACTAGCTCCTCAAAAGCAAAAGAGGCGATTGGACAAGTCCTTGTAGGTGAGGATATAGGATCGCAAAATATGTGAGATGCTCAACAGGCAGAGTTATTGAATGGTGTGGAACTCATTATGGAAAAGAAGTTCCAAGAGCGTTTACCAGGTATGCTGAAAGTTCTAAAAGACTATGCAGCAGAGCTTGAAGCAGATATACTAAACACACAGGCAAAAGAAATAGGACGACCAAGGGAGAAATTCTTCACGAGAGTCCAGGAGGAACTTAAGAAGGAGTAGAGTGGTAAGAAAGCATAACTCATAACGAAAAAATATACTACATATGATTGCACTGGGGCATAGTTTTTTCTTGTTTTTGGAAAATCCACCCACAAGTAGCCCACTGTAAAGCCACATTGCATGTGGCTCAATTTGGCAACAAAAAAACGGAGACGCATGCAATGCGTCTTTACATAAATATGGGTGGATTTTTTATTTCTCTACTACTTTCCCATCTTCCAATCTGATAATTTCATCAGCAAATTGTAAGATGTTCTGATCGTGCTCAATCATTAAAATGGTATCTCCCTTGTCGAGGAATTCTTTCATTACTCTCAATAATTTTTCTATATCTTCGAAATGCAAACCAACCGTTGGCTCATCCAAGAAGTACATGGTGTGTCATTTATAACTCTTCAAAAGATGCTTCACAAGCTTCAATCTCTGGCTTTCTCAGCCGGAAAGTGTGTGAGCTGGTTGTCCCATTCTGAGGTATCATAGTCAGATGTCGCACATCAGTTGTAAGTCTTCTTTGATATGATCTATTTCACTAAAGAGTTCTAATGCATCGGAAATATACATTTCCAAAATTTCTGTAATCGTTTTTCCTCTCCATTTGATCGCGAGAATCTCTGGCTTATATCTCAGTCCATGACACAAATCACAAGGGATGTAGGTATCGGGCAAAAATTGCAATTCTACTTTTTTATATCCATACCCATCACAGGCAGGACAGGATCACTTCTTAGAATTAAAACTAAAAAAGCTTGATGAAAATCATAAATATTTACTCTCGCTTGTCCCTGCAAACAGAGTTCTAATATGATCGAAGGTTCAAATAAAGGTGGCTGGACAGGATCTCGGAGTCTTGCCAATGCTCGTCTGGTCTACATAGATCACGTTTTTGATGTCTTCATGTCATTGGATCGTATCAATTGCTAGATCTTTGTAAAATTCTTGGAGTGCAATATTTTTTAGGCTATCGTATTCTTGTTTTTGCATGACGGGCGCCGCCAAAATATCTTGTCGACTCCATCATTTTTTCAATAATTGTAATCTAATGTAACTCTGGATAAATTTATCTCTCTCTTGCAAAAATCTAAAGAGGGTAGTATACATCAGCGTTGTTTTACCAGCTCCGGAGGGTCAAGTAATGATCGTAAAGCTTCCTAGTCTGATCTTCACATCAATATTCTGGAGATTATATTTTGCAGCTTTTCTGATCGTCACATATTTGTTACTTGGTTTATGTTCGAAATTAATTTTTACTTTTTTCTTGCCCATCAAGTATTGTGCAGTGAGACAATCGGATTTTAAGAATTCACTATATGGTCCATTAAACATTACTTTACCTCCGAAGTCACCAGCTCCGGGGCCGATTTCTACGACTCGATCCGATGCTCTAATAAATTCTTCATTATGCTCGACGACAATAATCGTATTTCCCATTTCTTGTAATTTTCTAATCGCAACAATTGCTCTCTTGATTTCTCTTTCATCCAATCCAATCGTTGGCTCATCCAAGACATATACGATTCAGGTCAATTTATTTCCCAGCTGTTTTGCTAGTCTCAGTCTCTGTATTTCTCATCATGATAAGGTATCCATTCATCTATGCAGACTCAAATATCCAAGTCATAATTCTTGAATCGTCTTGGCTCTATCGATCAATGGATTGAGAATCCTATTGGTCAAAATTTTATCTTTCCTCGAATTGCCATTAAACTCATCTAAGAAGGCAACGAGATCATTGAGCTTCATCTGCTGAAGATTAGCTATATTTACTTTAGTCTGACTCGTTTTTTTGCTGGCGGGTTTTTCACCAAGAGTTAAAAACACGTTAAGACTTTCTTTCTTGAGTCTTGCACCATTACACTCTGGACAGACTTTCATATCGAGCATGACTTGAAAATCAACGGTCAATAATCACTTTGCATATTGATCCTTAATAATTTCTTCTATGCCTTTGTAATACATGCTGATAAATTTTCCTCCATAATTTACTCTAATCAATTCTTCATCACCAAAAAGGACGACATGCTGAAATCGCTCTGGCAAATCTTTCCATAGCTGTTCCATACCGACACTATATTTTTGTGCTAATTTTGTCAGTAATCACTGTCCAAGATTGGAATCTCTCCAAGGGACAATTGCCTTCAAGTACGGACTAAATGGATCCAATATCTTATCAAAATCTACCTGCAAAATTTCTCCGATACCATGACAGACGGGACAAGCTCATTCCTGTCTATTGGGAGAGAAATGTTGAGGGGTAAATTCAGGATAGGTGACATTACATTCGGCGCAGTACATTTTATCGGTAAACCGCCTGATTGCTCAGGAGTTTCATGTTTCATGTTGCATGTCTCATGTTGTTTTACTTTTTCCTTTTGGTTTTTTTCAAATAGATTCAGTTATATATATTCAAAATTTTTTCGCTTCTCCAAGAATCTTTATAATATCTTCTTTCAATCTTCCGATTTTTTGTTCTTCTACGGTGACACGATCATAGATTCAGAAAATGTTTAATGGATAATACTCATCTGGGACATTTGGAGTTTCTAAATAGAAGTATTCTATGGGTTCCAAATTGCTTGCGCTGGATTGTTTAGGCATCTTCTTACCTTTTTCTCCGCCTATCGTTTTCGCTTCTGGGCTTTCTGCTTTCCTTCCAGCGACTAAGAGATAACGCGTAAATCATTTTCCTTTCTCTACTTTATTTCTATTTTTTTTCACAAACTCGTTCAAATCTTCTTTGGTCTCTAGCATACCAGATTCTTGCAACAAATATATTTTCTGATTGCCATAATCGTCCTCTATACTTTTCATGATCTGATCGATCGTCTGCGGCTTGATTATTTTCCCACAGCTATAACAATAGGTATCGCCAAGCTTTGCGAAGAGCAGTCTGAGATAGTCATCTATTTCAGTCAATGTTCAGACTGAACTTCTAGAATTTCAGATCCTTTTATTCTGTTCGATGGCTATCGCCGGCGATAATCCACTACAGTAGTCAATCTCAGGCCTTTCTCACAAATTAAAAAATTGTCTGAGATAACTACTCAAAGACTCAATGTATCTAAATTGACCTTCCTTGTAGATAGTATCAAAGGCAAGGGAAGACTTCCCACTTCCGGAGACTCCCGTGATGGTGATCAGTTTGTTTTTGGGTAATTCCAGATCAATATTTTTGAGGTTGTGTGTCCTCACTCATTGAAAGGTAATCTGATTGCCTAATGATTGCATCATTGTTTGTTCGACGGATTTCTTGGCCATAAAATAAGTATATATAGATTAAAAATTTTATACAATGCGGGTAAGATATATTTGTTGTAGCTTCTTATTCTGAGCATACGTTTCTGGTATTGCTCTGCCCTTGGGAGATATACTTTCATCGATAACTTTGAGGCAATCGTATACAAATTCACCACAGTTCATTTTACTCTCGCTCCTCAGGAGATTAAGCCCAGTGACATCAGCCAGTGCATCTCCTGTATCATATTTTGCCTTCTCTTCAAATAGTTCTGTTCATTTCTGGATAATTTTCTCTTCATCATCGATAGTGATATCTTGATATCTCGTGACTAAGAGTTCACATGGGCCTATTCTCTGTAAGTATCTCGCAAAAGGTAATTTCCATGCTCAGCTTCTTTTGTAATATTTGTGTCCTGTAGATTGCAACCGATCAAATCATGTGTTGGGATCTTTATGTCAGATAAGCCCCACATGTGAAAAAATAGAATGCGAAAAATATTTCAATGCCTCACTAGCTATGGCACTTCCAATCGCTGGTAAAGAAACTTTCTCTGAGGCATATTCGATCAAGGTGACATCAGCAGGTTGGATAATATATTCCAATTTCTGCTCGGCAGGAATTGCTACTCCGAAAGCATATTGTAGCTCATAGATTCTATCCATGACTCTAGAAATTACGTACAAATAATGTAGCTTTTTATACTTGTGATGACAATGGGCATGACGTTCTTGCAAAAGTTCCTTCAAACGATGGAGCTTGTCGATATCATCAAATGCTCAGAAATCTATTCATTCTATTCTGGTAATAGTTTTTTTGTTGATCAAAAAATTGAAAAAAGATTTCACTACCGATCATGCAGTGACGACAAAATCATCTTCCACTGCGTCAGTGGAGTCCATTAATTCTTGGATAAATTTTGACTCGATGAGGAGCTCATCTTTAGGCGTAATTGTCATGGTCTTGCCAAGTGGCATCAATAAATGCAGTAATATTTTCTACTAATTTTTCTGGATCTTCGATGGTATTTTTTACCTCATCCAAATGTTTCTGGATGAGATTTTCGGGAATATCTTTGAGATCAATCCCCTTGGTCTCAAGCTGCTTAGCTAGTTCCTCTTGGTTAACATTCTCTAATGGCATCTTATACTTTAGCAAGTAAATCATCAAAATATTTTTCATCAAATTGTTCCTGATCGGCATCTGCCAATTGCTTATTGTGCTGAGCACGCTCTCATGCATCATTTTCATTCTTCTCATTACTCGCTGAAACTAATCAAGCATACATCTGACCCAGAATAGTATCATCTTTGGGTAATTCACTCGTCACATACGCATAGATCTTCTCCAGGATAGGCGACTCGTGATAATGCTCTTTGAGTATGCTTTCCAATGTAGTAAGCTTCTGTCATTGCTGTAGTGCTTGAAACTCTTTGGAAGATAACATGTGATTGGAAAAATAATAAAAATTATTCTCCTATATACATAAACCTCGCTACTTCTTTACCGTTAACCAAAACATTTTCCTGAAACATCGTCAACGGTCTGACTCGAAGTGCATCTGTTCAGAATTCTGGTGACGTATATAATGCTTTGTACACGACTAATTCTTCAAGCGTCTCACTATGCCTTGCGACTCAGATTACTTCGTATTCCTTTCATTTGTAGTGACGATATTTTCAGAGCTGCATGTTTATTCAAAAAGAGAATTAAATGATTGCTGGATTACGAATTGCGGATTTATTTTTTAATTTATTTTAGTTTTCAAACCCACCCCTAACCCCTCCCTTGCCCACTGTCGTGGATAAATCAGGGAGGGGAATGAACTGAGCCAAGCTCCGCCCCTGATAAGGGGAGGTTGGGAGGGGTTTGCTAAATATCTTGGTGGGTTAATACGTATTTTGTATTTCCCATTCTAGCGTCTTCAAAAACTTTGGCACAACACCATATCTGATAGCTCCAGAGTAAGCATCTCCATATCCATCATATACATACTTGGGTGCAATAGGATTTACAATGGCTCCAGAAATTATTCCGCCGTTATACAACGATGCGTGATTGATAAGTCCTGTCCAGTCAAATCAGGTATATGTGAGAGAGATTCAGAGTTTTGTTTTGTATTGTTGTCGTTTAGCTTTGGAGAAATCTATAAAGTCTTGTACCGTTTGAGTAAACAGATTTTCATCGATTTGTCCCGTACCATACTCCTTGCTCAAGATCTGAAATGGACCATCACCATTGCTCGGTAAATAATAGCCACAACTTGCTTCTCTATATCGAGTTGCAATTGTTAATGCTGTAGGGAAATTATTCGCAAAACTGATGGTGTCGAGCAAATTATATCGTCCTGTACAGTTTTCATTTCAGGTAATGTCTTTGATTCAGGTCATATAGGTCGCTACAAAATTCTGCTTAAACTGTTTGGAAGTTTGTTTGACCTTAACCTTCTCCGTTAATATTGGTAGATATAAGGAACTCGATAATTCCTTAAGTACATATGTCAGACTTTCATCACCAGAAAATTGGCTCATAAGAGCTTTGATCTGAGCATAATAGTCCCACTTATCTTTGTAATTACCACTTGTGATAGCGTTAAGTTGAGACTTTAATGTCTGTGTCATAAGCAAGATATTCGTCGAAGGAGTATACGCATGGGCAGAAGTCCATACGGTAAATAGCATCCAGATAAATACCACAACTAAAAATTTCTTCATCTCATTCCAAAGGAGAGGCTAAAATTCCATCCATCAATATATTGTTCTCTGTAAACGTTGCAAGGCGAAAGGAAATTATTCAGCGTTCTTATAATAGATGTTGCTTATGAGGTCTTTGTATGGGATAACCCTACCAGGATATTCTCGAGTCTCTACTTTCTCGTCATTAGCATTTCATCACAGCAAGTCATGTAATTCTTGACGTCTCTTTCTAGTAATATCAGAGTCCGTTCATTCTTTACCTCCAAAGAATGCATCAAAGTCAGTACTTGCAGTATACTCTGTACCATCAGTAGTAGATCTCCGTTTCTGATCTATGAGTGATTCTATGAGTAAAGATTTAATTTGTGGATCATTAAGGGTCACTCCACCTCTGCCTTTCCCAAGCTCTCTTGCAGTACTAAAGAAATTCTCATGCTTCTGTACGGCATGTTTGAGTGCTTCGTACTGTTCATGTCATCGCGATTTTCTCGTGTTGAAGAATGTATCGAGTCTATCCTTGTATTCATCAGTATTTTTCTGGAACTGTCATTCCTTGTTGATACCAATACCTGCTCTTGTTTTGTCTCCCAATCATCTAAATGTTCCCGTCGCCGATCACCACGAGAAGCCGCCAATCAGCGGAGTAGATTTGGCCAATCATTGGAGCCATCAGGTAATAGGCTTCATCACCGCTCATACAGGACCAGATCCCGTCAAGGATTGTTTCACAAGTTCCCATATGAGAAAAATAGCGAGGATGAATATAATGAGATTGGCAAAGATAGATTTGCTCGCACTTCAGAGATTGCCAAAAATATCATTATTGACTTTGACAGAACTAAGGTCTTGGACTGCTAAGGTAGATGATGTAGTCGTCGTCGTGATACTGACGCCATTGATAGACGCAAGCTCTGATCATTGCATGATATTTTGCAATGCAACAATGAAGATGAGAATAAACGACATCGTGGCAATCAGCATGACTGGCTTAAATACTAGCTTCAACATAGTCTGGATATTGAGATAGGACATCAATCCCGTTCATGAGTCACTCGATTCTTTTTTGAAAAAATAGAGAAGTATTAGGAGTGGGGCACCAATAATAAAGAGCCAGAGAAATACCACTCTCACTAAGTTGGCTACAAAGATAAGTAATAATCCAAGCGAATAGAAGAATAATATCAAGGTCTTGAGTGAAAAATTCATCACGAGTGATTGTGTACTATCAGAAGAATTCCCTTTGAGATAATCCTGAAATTTAAATGCACTCATGCCAAGAAAAATTAATGGTCAGCTCACCGATGTTGGACCAGGGAGCATTGCATCGATGCCATCGCTAGTAGAAGGAACGTCGGTAATCTGGACAAGATCGGTACTATTGGAGCTTAAATCCACAACCATTTTCTGCCCCTTCATCGTTCCATCCATACCTTCTTGTATAGTATTTTTCCAATCAACATTTCATTGAATAAAATTGGCAGGTAATGAGCTAATCGCAGTGACTGCAACTGTCGAGAGATCTACAAGTGCTCAGACAATAAACCAACTCGCTTGGATAAGTACACCAGCGACTAGTGTCTTGACGATGATATCTTTGACCTTCACACCACCTTTACCAATCAGACTTTGAATGACTGACCAAATGACTATAGCGACAAGTCCAAAGTTGGCAAAATTTTTCATCACATTCCATATCTTCCAGAGATAGACATCCATATGCATGACGCTACCATATACTCGATCGTTAGTCATCAATTTCCCAGCCAGCATAGCCACTACCACCCATCATCGTGAGAGAAAGGAAATGATGCTATGTAAGCTATCTTGGAATGAGCCTAGACTTCCGTTAGTCGTATCTGTAGCTGCAAAGGTTGGTAACACAAAAAAACAGGCAACACACAAAATCACAGCCACCGTTTTGACGGTCGGATTGTTTCGTCGTGATCTTCTTCTCTGTGTGTGTAGACTTTGCATATCAAGTATTTTTTATCTAAAGCATTATTATGTAGTTTCTTCTTTTACCTCGTAGACACCTTGATCATTTTTTGTAATCTTAAATTTTTTCTTGCCCACAAGCATGCCATTTTTATTGGTAATGATATCATCTGCTCGCTTTTTACCAAACCCTGAAGCATCAGAAGCATCAATAAGATTTTTGATGGCCGAAGGATCGTTAATTGTCCCATCTTTGACTTGAGCTTCTATATTGGCACCAAATGCTTTTTGAGTCGTAGCGATAGCAGCATCTTTAGCTGATTGATCAGAGATCTTCGCAATAGCATCATCTACTCATGCAACGAATGACTGATCACTATAGTAGGTGCCACTGATTTTCTCATTTTCTTCTTTTCACTCATTATATTTCTCTATACCTCATGTCGCAATAGTCGAATATTGTTCAGAAGTAAATGTTGGCTTTTTTTTCTCCTCTTGTTTATTGGGATTGAAGTATGCTTCAGCAGCCTCATTCTCCTGATCTCTCAATCTGGTCTCTATCGCTCTCGTAGGAGCTTCTCGTGCTTCTTTGATAGCAGGAGCAAGTCCGACTCTTTGTCCATTACCACCAGGTATTGGCATAATAGGCAAGGTGGCCATAAAGTTTTTACCAAAGTTCATGATTGGCGCACCAAACGCTTTTCCTATGCTATTAGCCTTGATAGCCACAAGTAATAATGCTCGTATCAATCAGATAGCGACTAAGTTTACAATCAATCGAGAAAATCGATCCATAGTACCTCATCGATCAAAGTTTAAGAATTCTATTTCATTTCCTCCAGCCATCAGATATTTCTGAGCTCATGGAGTAGTGGTAGTAGCCCTTTGTAATTCAGGTCAGAGCACATCATTAGGAGTATTAGTGTTCTGTGGAGAATACGTATTCATCAATGTTGTCATAAAGATCAATGCGATGCTTAGGGCAAAGACAGTGACGACAGGGGCAAAGATGACCGATAAAATATTACCTAATTTAAATGACTTCCCAAAGGTATCTCCCAAAAATTTACCTTCTCATCACATCTCTATATCAAAACTTTCTTTGAGGACGATAAACGGCGATATGGCAATCAGTACCCAGAGGAATAAAATTCTCATAATGAGTACAGCAGCCAAGGCCACCAAAGGGAAAAATAAGGCCACAGCGATGCCGACTTTGATAATCATTTCTCAAGAAATCTTACCAATAGATCAGACGGATACATCTGAAATCTCCGCAAAGTTGAGCATAGAAGAATAGATCGTGACTAGTGGTCAGACGAATCATTTGGATCTAGAAACCAGCTCCGACATAGTAATCGCATCAGTCCCATCAAACCAAGTCTTGCCCTCGGTTTTCGCTTTGGTAAATCCACTAGACCCAGAAAGGACATCTACGACATATCATTTCGCTACCCAATCTTTGAGTGTGGTAGCATCAATAGCAGTAGCGGCCTCTCATTGACTAAAGAGGAGATAGGTGGTTTCACTTGTATCTGGAGTCTGGAGATATGCAGTCTTCAGTCATACTTCGTCAAATTTAAGTACAGAGTCTCCAAATAAGACACAGAGTCCTACTTCAGTTCATGTAAGCACAGATCTTCATACGATATATCTTTTGGATCATCACGATTCTTTGTTATCGGAAAGTACACAGGGCGAAAGTAATGTTGCTCAGGCGCCATAGGTGACTTTGAAGGTGTCCCCCTTTTGGGTAATATTACTAAATTTATTTAAGTCCAATTCACTATGCACAGACAATATTTTCTTATCTCATAAGTCAGTATTTTGCAATACGCTCAAAGGCAATCATCCCACAGCATAGGTAGCCACCGTAGATAGATCGACAGCCATCGCTGTCAAGAATCGACTCGCCTGGATCAGAATTCACGCAATCAATGTTTTTTTGATTATCTCAATCGGCTTCGTGCCTCACTTGATCAGATTTTTAATAATATTATACAGCACCACTCACACCAGTGCAAAGTTTGCAAAGTTCTTTATCATATTCCAAAATTTCCATAGAGGAGCGTCCATGTGAAAGAATGATCCATACACCATTGTATTGTCCAATGCCCATCAAGCTACGACCAAAAGTGGCCATAGAAGGACATAAATGACTTTGAGAATGAGATCAAATATTTCTACTAATCACATTTTATCAATACCAAGACCACTATCAGGAGTGGTTTTATTATCTTGAAGAGTATCGGTTGCATGTACTTCAAAGGTTCCTACCTGCCCCTGCAAAAATACGCCAGAAAGGGTGAAAATAAGCAAAAATCAAAGGATTCTTTTGCTAAATCTGGATCGTTTTCGTGGAAGTAACTTTTTGATATATCTCATCTAGGTATTTCACAGGTAAAACAATATACACACCAAGTATACTCGCGGAGCAAAAATTTACCAAATAAAGCTAATGTTCTGGTACTTCTTGACTTGCATATTGCCAAAAAATATATATAGATATGCTCGCTTTTTACTTTTATGTCTTTGAGTGTATGTTATTCATAAACATTTCCAGTGATAAAGTGGCTTTGGACGATGGAAATCGCCAGGAAATCCTAAACCGTAATGGCATAGAAGATATTCTGGGTCCCACATTGTTAGAACGACACAAAAATAGTCCCTTTCAGGAGATTTTTCTTATTAACTGACCATGATGATTCACAAATCTTCGTGTTGGAACCTTAATGATAAATATGATGAATGCAGTTTTAGACCAAAAGATACAGATCTTCTCTACAGACAAATTGACTTTATTCGCTCATCTAGTGAAAAAAGGCATAGTACCAGACACGGGAGCTATCTATCTAGGACAAAAACACAACATCTGGCTGGCTGACTTCACGACTGACTTACCGACGACGAAAGAGATCAAGCTCGACGAATTGCCTACAGACGCATTTTTAGATGAAGTATACGATCCTTATCGACCAGAAGGAAATAAAAATATGCTTCATATCGCCAACGGAAAAGATAAACTCATCGTTAGCTACCAAGATAAAAAACACGAGATCTCGATACAAGAATTGAATCTTACACCAACCGTACATGTCGAGGCAAATTACATGATAGAACCAGTTTTAAACTAAAGTTGAAAAGTTGAAGCCCACACCAATTTCCTGTAGAGACGCATTGCATGCGTCTCCGAAGCTAATGAAAATTATGTGGGCATGTTGAAAGGTTGAGGGTTGAAATATATAATCTGTAATCTGCAATCCGATAATTTTATTCTTTCAGACAATCCATGCACAAACAAGAATCCATTCTCGCGATAGACCGATGAAGTAAATATGTCGGTATCGCATACAAAAATACCGATAACGCGGTCATTTTCCCGGTCGGCTATTTACTCAATGATCAGATGATTTATTTCAATATAGCTGATCTAATCGTAAGATATCATGTCGTTAAAATTATGATTGGCCGACCGAGCCAACAAAAAGATATCCAAGAAAAAATCAATAAATTTATGCAAGGACTTTCTCGAAACATCGATAAAGAAAATATCGAGATCCAATATGTCGAAGAAGATTATTCCAGTGTCCAATCAGGAGATATTATTTCCAACGCAGCCAAAGATTTATGACTGGCTTGAGATTTTAAAAAAAATGCCGCTGAAGATACGATCAGCGCCATGATTATTCTCGAAAGAGGATTAAAGACTACGTCTTAAGCGATTTTAGTGAGTTCAATAGCAGGGAGACGATCAATATTCATCATCCCACTATCATAATTCTGTCCCATTTCTTTATGTACTGGTAACTGAAAGAGCACAAGCACATGCTCTTTTTTTAGTTGTTGAAATTGTTTTACTTGCTGTGTATTCAGCCCGAGGAAATCAGAAAATACAACGATAGCACGTCTCTTTGTGTTCGTAGCAATACGTGAAAGGAAGTCAGAGAGTTTTGTTTGATAAGTCGTAGACCTTTGTGGTATTAGGGTATTAAGTTGCATCATCAGTTGAATCGCTTTCTCATATGTTTTGCCGACAACGAGCTCACAAAGTTCCGTTGTTTTTCGTATCCATCATGTTGTTTGTATGTACGTTATAGTCAAGGTCGCACCGTATGTTTTGGCATACAAAATAATATCTGACATCATAGCACGCACGACTTCATAATTTTTTTTGTCTTGTATCTTGCCATTCCGATTGTAATTCACATCCCAGAAAATATCTATCGAGATAGCTTTCTCTTGCTGATAGACGTTGCTATATAATTGCTGATGCTTTGCGCTCGTCTTCCAATTGATCGTCTTGGCACTATCGCCAGGCGCATACAATCTCACATCACTCGCTTCTGTTCACAATCACGAAAAGATACTCTGGAACTGGCCAAAATACTTCCCAGCAATAAGCTTCTTAGGATCTAAACTAAATCTTCACTTCATATATGATGGTTAATAAAATTTCTTATCGTAACATGCTTCACATCGTACATGATATTCAGAAGTCTGTGGATAGACGGAAAGTGTCTCTTGATGACAATTGTCACAGGTCCTTAGATACAATTGCAAAGCTTCTCTATATCTCATTCTTTCCTGCCTTCTGACATCAAAATGTTTTCTAGGTAAAGGAATCTTGTGTGATCTATAAAATTCCAATTCCTGTGGTGTGATCCTAAATGGCTTATGAGTGACTTCACATTCCACGACCATTTCTTTGATCGCAGGATCGACTTCTCCGATAGTATCAGGCAGACTCGATGCTTTCAATGCAGTCTGCACATTTTGCAGAGGAGATTCAAAATCAGATCGTTTATATCATCTTGCTAACGCATCCACCTTAGTCATGGGATAGTAGAGATGAGCTGGTGTCTCATTATATCACTGGGTAGAGATAGAGGCAGGGAAAAATTCTCCTCGCTCACCAGCGGCAGTCATATTTTCTATAATCGTGATGACTAATTTTTCATACTCTTCTTTGGTATATTGTTTGTTAAATACATGATACTCTTGGCCATTGAGTCCGATACATCAGAAACAATTTTTGCAATTGATACAGGTATCGCAATAAAAACAATTTTGCAACTTCCATGAATCGGTGCAGAAACATGCATTAAATGCGTTGTCTCCTATCGTAATACTTTCATAAATTTGCTCTGTATTGACTCATCGATAATCGACATCCATACATTTTTTCGCTTCAGCGTAGAGGAAACAATATTTACTATCTTCCATATCTCGAGCAGAGAATGCTCTGACGACATTTTTACTACGATGAGCTAGATGCCCAAAACATCTATCCGCATTCACGTTATCCGTTGCCTTGTGAATAGCTTCTTTGACGAGTTCATCAAATTTATTCCTGAGCTGAGTGACTGTCGTATATGAGCTTAGATCATATTGTTTCATCATCAATTCATATTCTTCTTTACTATATTGTTTGCCGAAAAAATAATATTGTCCGTTGACCAGATTCTCACAGAAAAAGCAATTCTTACAATTTTTGCAGTTGTACAAAAAATTAGATTCAGCACAGTCGTTACATTTGACGCTATAGTTGCAGTTGAAGCAGCCATCACATTCTACGCATTCATAACTGTGTTCTACCTTGGTCACAAATGAGGAGTCTACGACATAATTACTATGCCATACTCTGTAGCTATAGTAACAAAATTCATCATAGCCGGCAGCTCGTATCATATAACAATTTCTGACGAGATTGGCCTGATCGACATAGAGACTATTTTCATTTCTGAGATCCGTCAATAAACTAATCCTAGGTACCTGATGCAATAAAGCATCAAATTGCTCAAAGAATTTTTTACTAGGATCGTAGCGAAGAAAAAATGCTGTAGGATTCCATTTGTCGGTTCGATAAAGCGTATGATCGTAAACTTTATATGGTTTATCAGGGGAGTAGGCAGTGACAAGTTTCTTATTGGTTAAGTCGCATTCTCTACTATACAAGCAGGTCTCATGGCGGATTGCCAATCTTCTTCTTTGTCTCTCTTCTGGACACAATGTCGGTGTAGGAAAAATATATTTCTTTCCTTCAAAGGTAGGGGATACCTGTTTATAAAAATCCAAATCTGACTGAAACACAGCGAATGGTTCGCCACTCACGGCACAGGTTTTTCGTTCTACGATAGGATCGTTGACCTTAGCAGAGATAAATTCATACACTTTTTTGTCCATAAGCAATACACAAACAATAAAACGATTATTTATCCATAAATTTCTTTATTATAGCAAGCTTCGCAGAATACTTTAAATTTCTCTCTCGTATCATACACACTCAGCATCTCAATTCAACACTTGTCGCAATGACGGAGATGAAGTTCTCTAGTCGGTCTTTCATCCATGCGTTTCTGATGACGGACATCAGGATGTTTGCGGGGGAGTGGAATGTGATGTCTACGATAAAAATCTAATTCTTGCTTGATGATGCGAAACGGTTTTTGAGTAACTTTACATGCGATGGCAACCTTGAGAATATCATCCGTAACGCTGTCGATCGATGGCAATTCATGTGGTTGTAATATGGTATCCACCTTTGGAAACGGAGCTTCATAATCACTTCGTTTACATCATTGTTTCATCGCTTCTTCTTTTGTGAGGGGGAAATATTCCATAGCAACGGTCTCATTATATCCAAATGGAGATAAACTTGTAGGAAAAAATTCTCCTCGCTCACCATCGGCTTCCATTTTTTCTATAATCTTGGGCACTAAGATATCATATTCCTTTTTGGTATATTGTGTATTTAAGATACAATACCTTTTATTTTTTAATCATACACAGCCAAAGCAATCCGAACAGCCACTGACACAGTCATAACAATATATGAGATTGTGGATATCTGATATACAAAATGCAGAGAAAATGGTTTTGTTGACTCATTTTCCTATCTTGTAGCATTCGTAGCAATTCTCCGCGGTCTCTCACCAATCATACACATCGAAGCAATTTTTCGAATCAAATAACCAGTCTACATATTTACTATCTTGGACATTAGATACATCAAATCAGGCATACACATTACTAGAATTTAACATATATTCTCCAAGGCAATATTCGCTATTGATATTATAATTTTCCTTCTTAGGAGAATTTTTTCTTAGATCTTCATACTGTTTCAAAAAATCTTGTAAAACGGATGTTTCTTCGATATGTTTCAGCACTGTCTCGAAGTGCTCTTTGGAAACTGGCTTGTTAAGTATATAATATTCTTTGTTGACGAGATTGGTAGAGAACAAACAATATTTACATCAGATTAACGTATCTGAATAAAAACAGCTATCACATTCTTTAGCATTCTGTAGATATTTACAATTATATGATTTTAAGGTATCAGATACTTGATAGCAATTTTCTAAATACTGTGAATATGCACAGTCTACACAATGATGGGAATAACGGACACCGTGACAATAATAGCAGTTTTCATCATAGGCACAGATGAAAGCGAGGTAACAATTTTTCACCCAGCCACTATAATTCACATAATCTGAATTTTCTAATTTTTCTGTGCTCAGAGATATTTTGGGTACCTGTTTTAGCAAATTATCAAATTGTGCAAAAAAAGTGTTTTCAAAATTATAATCTCTACCATACTCCAATGCATCCCACTGGTCAGATCGCCAGTGTTCATTTTCATAGACCACATACGCTTTATCTGGTGAATAGATGGAGATAATCGATTTTCAGCTGGAGTCGGAATTCCTTTTATACAATTTATCCAAATTTCTAAATGATGCTCTTCTCTGAAATCTACAGTCTGGGCAAAGTGTTGGATTAGGTATATGATATTTTTTTCATCAGAAAATTGGGGAAACCGCGTCATAAAAAATTTTATCTTCATCTGTTATTGCAAAAGAAGATAAACAAAGTGTACATGCTTTAGTCTCAACAGTCTTTTCGGACATTTAAAAGATTTTATCAGTAAATTGCCTTATTATAACAACTCTCACAATATACTTTAAATACTTCCTGCTCTTTATATACACTCAGCATTTCTATTCCACACTTGTCGCAATGTCTGAGATTGAGTTGCTTCTTCGGCATTCTTTGCAACCTTGCTTCAAATCTTACATCTGGATGCTTATGAGGAAAAGGAATATTCCACTTGCGATAAAATTCTAACTCTGGTGCTAGGACTCTAAATGGTCTTCATGAAACTTCACATACAATAGCTTTCTTTAATATATCATCAGCTACTTCGTTGCTGTTTGTAGGAATGTCTCTCGCGGCAACAGACTCAATTCATGTTGGCATATTAATTTCTTCTCTCACATCGCGCCAGCGATATCACTGAGCAAGCGCCTCATCTCTTGTCAAAGGAAAATAGTCCATGACGGTAGATACGTTATACGAATAGGGAGCGACTCCGTGATGGAAAAACTCTCCCCAGGTTCATTCAGTTTTCATATGTTCTATAATTTGAGGAACGAGTGTCTCATATTCTTCTTTGGTATATTGTTTATTCAAGATACAATATTGTTTATTTCTCAATCCCACACATCAGAAACAATCCTGGCAATGATGACACATTTCTGAATAGAGAATATTGGTGCATGATCGACAGAAGACCGTAAAACACGCTTTATATGAATGATCTGGGACGTTGCCTTCATAGCACAATTGCAACTCTCATCAGACCGTCAGATCCATCGCATCTTCTATCGTATCACCAAAGACACAGTATTTCGTATCTTTTGCATTCTGTATATTGTAGCAAAATCTTGCATTCTCTGCATTAAACAAATTGGAACTATAGGTATTCGTCGCATTCGTATTGTACAATGCTCTGTGAGGTTGTTGCACAACAAAGCTCTGAAACTGGTCATACAGAGTGGAAAAATTATTTGGCAATTCAGCCAAAAATTTCGTCTTATATGCTTCATAGTCTTCTTTGCTATATTGCTTATTGTAAATGCAGTATTGCTTATCACGTAAATTTACGCAGCCGATACAATCTTTACATCCAGCCAAATCATAGCCAAATCGACAGTTTTGACAGTTAAACGCATATTGGAGTCGAAAACATCAGTATAAATGGTTGCTATCACAGCATTCATAGCAATTTTCCGAGGTCATAGTGAAGAAACAATCCAGCAGCCGATTACCTCCGGCCATATTGCTACTATAATAACTATGCTCAAGTTTCCACGCTACGGTGGTAAGATAACAATTTTTGGAATAGGCGACATTCTGGCAGTATTCAATATTTTCACTTGCGACACCATTATCATTCATGATTGCTATCTGTGGCACGGTACGATAGAGTTCTTTGTATTGCTCAAAAAATGGTATGCTCGGATCATATGTCTTTCCATAATCCATAGGATTCCAACTATCAGATCGCCATGCAGCGACGCTAAACACTTTGAATCCGCTATCGGGAGCATGGATACTGATGATCGGCTTTCAGGTAGATGCACAGGTATTTCTAAATAATGCTCTTTCATTTTTAAACAGCAATCTTCTTTTCCATCTTTCCTCCGGACAGAGAGTTGGCGTAGGAAGATTGATTTTTTTTCCTCCAAATACAGGACTGACTTTCTCATAAAAATCTATATCTGACTGAAAAATAGCAAACGGTTCACCTGTTATCTTGCAGGTCTTCCATTCCACGATGGGGTCTTGCATTTGCTTGGAAATGAATTCGTAGACTTTTTTGTCCATTAGCTATAATGAGGTAAAAATGCCTGTATGAAGGTAGGGGATGGTTTTAAACCGTCCCTTACGAAGCTGATATTATCAATAAATTGCTTTGTTATACGCTTCCTGAGAATAGACCTTAAACTCAGCATCTGGAGGATAGACAGAAATGATTTCTTCTCCCGTCTTATCACAGGCGCGGAGATAAAATGTTCTCTCAGATCTCAATGCAGATCTTTCTTGATGTCTAATGTCTTGATGCTTTCTCGGGATCGGTAATCACATCTTTTTATAAAACTCAAATTCACCTTTCTGGATCCTAAATGGCCTCTTGCTCTGGCTACAGAGAATAACTTTTTGCAGAATGCTTTCATCGAATCACTGAATATCATCGGCATTAATATTTTCTAATCACGTAGGTATCGTGATTTCTTGCTCTTGTGTACGCCACTTAATTGTAATTTTTTCTTCTCATCACAAATCTAATATTGCATCTGAAATAAATTTCTCCGGCTCAAGGACTGTAACTGTGCCAAAATATTTTTTTTCACTCGTAACTTGTAACTTTCAACTTTCAACTGTTTTTATAGGGAAGTACTCCATAGCAACGGTGTCGTTGTAGGGATGTGGACTTAATTCTGCGGGGAAAAACGTTCATCGTTGTCAGCCAGAAATTAATGTATCCAACAAGAGAGCGAGTGTCGTTTCATATTTCTCTTTCGTATATTGGGTATTAAAAATACAATAGGACTTATTATTCAATCCTATACAGCCAAAGCAATCATTACAATTATTACAGAGCTGGCAATAATAGACATTGCGAGAATGATGCGTAGCAAAATTGCAGACAGATTTCTTGAGCTCGAGTGTACTGATGAGCTGGTAATCCAATTCTGGTTGGTAGAGAGAGTAGTTGAGATCGCAACAATTTTTCGCATGAAGCACATCGTACATATAGAGGCAGTTTTCTACCTCAGAGGAAACATTGAAGAGCATTTTGGAATTTTTTACATCTTTGATATCATTCCCAAAAGTATGTTCTGTGTTTATCTGAAAGGTCGCTGGATAGATAAATTGCGATTTAACATCATTAAATTTCTCAATTCACTTCAGATATGCCTCGTATCAGTGGGTGAATATTTCGTTCATAGCTTGTTCAAACTCTTCTGGTGAGACCTGCTTATTTAAGATGCAGTAATCTTGATTTCTCAAGTTCCGACACCGCAGACAATTATGACAATTTTTGAGATCAAAAGAGAAATGACAATTGTGGCATCACTCCAGATACTGGCTATACACAATTTTATTACACTCATGACAGCTGATGCTTTCATAACAAAATTCGCTGTTATATACGAAGGTACAATCGACGCATCTCTTAGAATATTTTGTAAATAAACAATAATAACATCACTCGTTATTCTCACCAGCGATATCCATGTAACAGTCTTTATCATAGCCACAATAATTGCAGTAATCGCTATTGGTATTGCCGACGCCATCGACGTTGAGACGTGGGATTTCTTGCATCATAGTCGCTATCGTTCACCAGATATCTTTTTCTGGAGCTTTTCCATAATCCAATGGATTCCAAATATCTTTGTACCGATCATTCACTTCAAAAACTTTCCCCGTAAACGCTGGACTATAAATTGAGATAATGGATTTAGCGTCGTAATCGCTTGCTGACTTGTAAAATACTCTATCATTTCTAAAGAGCATTCTCTTGATCTGTCTAGCATCAGGGCAGAGATTGGGCAGCTGAATAGCATATTTCTTATTATTAATAACAGGGGAAATTTTATGTAACAAATCTATATCTGACTGAAAAATAGCAAACTCCTGACCTGTTCGACGACAAATTCTTCGTTCCACGATCGGATCGTTAGTCTGGGTAGAAATAAATTCGTACACTTTTTTGTCCATACTTTTGTTCATATATAAATAGTCTGTAGGGGCGAATATCATTCGCCCGGGCGGTTACTAACCGCCCCTACGTCAGCTTATCAGTACACCTCTTTATCATAGCAGATTTCACAATATATCTTCTCTTTTCTTTCTGGAGCATATGAAGTTTGTATAGCATTTCAACAGTTATCACAGCTTCTGTCTCGGAGCTTGCGAGGGTTTCTCAAGTGCATTCTCGCTGTATGACGGACATCGGGATGCTTCGTCGGTATCGGCAACTGATGCTTGCGATAGAATGCAAGCTCCGGGCCAATGATCCTAAATGGCTTCTTACTCATTTCACACACGATGGCTTGTTTCAAAATATCATCGGTTACATTTTCTATCGCTGGCACTTCGCTGGCCTGCAATGTTTTTTCTACTGTGGGGAATGGCGCCTCATAATCGTTCCACTTAAATCATTCCGCCAATGCTTGCTCTCTCGTGAGCGGAAAATATTCCATCGCAGTGGTTTCATTATATCAGAAAGGTGAGATTGACGGAGAAAGAAATTCTCACCATTCACCAGTAGTCATCATGTGTTCGATGAGTTTGCCCACCAACGATTCATATTCAGATTTTGTATACTGTTTATTCAAGATACAGTACTGTTTGTGACGCAACCCTACACAACCGAAGAGGTCAGAGGAGTAGAAGCAGAGACTACAATAAGAAATATTTTTGTCATATCGACAGATATCATTGAAGATATGTTTGTAATTCGTCTCACTGCCCGCAGATTGATACACGAGGTCAGAATTGTCCTCGTTATTCACATCACGGCCATTTCTCAAGTGCGTTGCATTGCAGACATATTTACAATCATCCAAATTTTTCACTTCGAAACATCGCTCTGCATGTTTGGAATTGGCTATCGCATCACCAGAACAATGATCAGTATTGACGCAGTTCATATATTTTCTGATTGCTTTTTCTTTGAAATGATCAAACGTATCAGCATATCACAAAATATTTTGCTTAATTTCACTCGCGAGTTTCTCATATGCTTCTGGGCTATATTGCACATTTGCGATGCAGTACATTTTGTTTACGAGATTACAACAGCCGATGCAATGTTGGCATCATTGGCTATTGAGACAATAGGAACAGTCGAAGCAATTCGCTATATTTTGCGAGAAAAAGCAGGTCGTACAATCTTCAGAATCGATGACTTCATAGCAGTTATTGCAACGAGCTAGACTCGAACAATCTATACAAGAAATAGAATCCCACGTTCTATTGGAATGAAAGAGATTCTCATTTTGTGATGAGGTAAAGTTGAGATAGGAATTTTTATTGGAGAAAGCAAAGTTGCAGAATTCACTATTTTCATGCTTAGTATTGATCAAACTAATTCTCGGCACCTTACGCATCAGCGCATCAAATTGCTCAGCGAAAGATTTCGTAAAATCAATCTCTTGTCCATACGTCGTCGCATCTCGTTGATCTCATCGTCGGACATTCTGGTCGTAGACAGGATAGGCAATATGTTCTTCCTTATCGGCAGTATGTGGAGGAATAGGAGAATACATGGCGACGATCTCTCTGTCACTTAAACCACATCTTCTCTTATATAATGTTCTCTCGTTACGAAAACTTAATCTTCTCTGCTGTCTGCAGTCGGGGCAGTATACAGGATTGGGGATGGGATATGCTTTTCACGCAAGTATCGGCGACACGGTATCCAAAAAAACTCTCTCTGCGCTGGTGATGTCAAACGGAGTTTGGCATTGCTTACATATCTTGGTTTCTAGAATGGTCTCAGGCATAGGAAGGGTTGGTTCCTAATAAATAATCTAACGCAAAAAACCATACAGATTAGCTCAAAAAATTCAATAGTTCGTAGGATTTGGATGATAAGAAAAATATCTTATAACTAATAATTTTAGAATGGCATCTCTTCATCTGCCGTTTCCTCAGGAGCAACTGTAGTTTCCTCAGGAGCAACTGTAGTTTCCTCAGGAGCAACTGTAGTTTCTATTTTATCAAATTCTAGAAATTTTTCTAAACTTTCGGGAAATATCGCTTGATTGAAGGTAGCTATGGTTGTTAACTTGTCCCAAATCTTAACACTATCCTTGTCATTAGAAGGGTAATCAATCAACCTTTCTAGTTTTGGTATATTAAAATGAATTTTCTCATGAGTGGCATTGTATATGAGTTTTCGATTTGTTGTTATCATTCATTTTTTTGTACTCCCTGTATAAATAGCAGCAGCTTTCATGTCTGTTTCAGTATTGAAAGATGCTAGATCCTGTACAAAATCATCAGCGAAATCTCGATCGTTAATGACAAAATAGTCTAACTGAATGTGTTTACATAATTCAATTAACAGTAATGCCGTTGCTTTACCGTGATGGGGAATAATAGAAATATTGTGAAAATTCAGATACGTGGCAGCATATTTTACTTTGTCAATTATGTCGGTTCTAGATTCTATTATTCCCATTATCTTTTTTTCAATTGCATATTTGTATACCATAACATCATTGGGTCATTCCACCAGAATAACTTTTTTGCTAAACAAAATTTTATTTAAATTTGGTTCAATCGTTTTTACAAATTCATTATAGTTTTCTAATGTAACAGAGGCATCGCCAGCATCATCAAGAGTGGAAAATTCATAAGAAAATTCACCAATATTATTATATTTATTGACGGTCTGATTATCTTCATTCACTTCAAGTCTAATTAATCATTTCGTATCAAAAATATCAACCATCTTGTCAGAATGTGTAGTGTATATTACCTGGTGTCACCTCTCTGCTAATCAACATAAGACGGTTTTATAAAAATATTCTTGATGGTTTTCATGGAGAAAGCTTTCTGGTTCTTCAAATAAAAATAAGGAAAAGTCTCAATCATCGCTTTCAGCAATAGATTGTATGACCGCCATTACAAACATCGAAATGTATCAGTCTCAAAAATGATCTACTGGAACAAGATTAGTGGTTTCTCAATTTAGTCAAATTTTAAACATCATTTGTAAAAATATATCTTCATATTCTGGTAGTCAGAAGAAGACTTCACAATTATTGTTTCTAAGATTTTTCGAATAATTCTCTTTAATGGTTGATATAAATCTTTCTAGTTTGGAATTTTCTAGCACATTATCAGTTCCCTCTTGTATGGTTTCTTCAAATGATCATTTTTTTTCTTTCATCTCTAAATCACTATCAACTAGTTTTTTAATGTGTTTCGCTAAAAATGACTTCAAATTTCATCGGCTCGTTTTCTGTGTGGAAATTTGATCTTTTATGTCGTGGAAATTTACATAGAATATGTTGTAATGCTTATTGGCTCAAAAGAAAGACGGTTTTATTGATGATTTTAGTTCGTCATCGTCATTGTTCGTATATATATAGTGTTCGCCCCTTATGGACTTATCTTCTGGTTCTCATCTCCGGTTTATTGCACTATAATCAGATGCAGCTAAATCTGTAATTATACTTATTTGATTCTCGTAGTCTAAATTATGTAAATCTGTTTTTTCAAAAGTATTTTCCGAAACAAACTTCTCTCCTACGCCATATAAAATGGCGTTCATCAAATTAGTTTTTCAAGAATTATTATATCATACTAAAGCTATAGGTTTGTTATAGTCTGCAGTGGGAAATTTAAATATCTGTTCAGTTCATCAAAACGAGCGATAATTTTTTATTTTGATAGACTTAATTCTGACATGACTCATAAAAAATTATCAAGGAATAAAAAAATAATAATCACTATTCCCTAAATCCTTCTATTTCCTCCATATCGCTCCATTTCCTCTTTCCTAAGTTCGTCAATTGCACCGTCTCATGCCCCTTTCCAGCGAACATCACAACATCACCTTTTTGCGCTGATTCTAATGCAAACTTGATTGCTAATTTCCTCTCTGGGATAATGAAGAAATCTTTGCCGAAAGTTTTTTTCTTGATATCTTTCGTTAATTGTTGTAAAATTTCGAATCTATTTTCTGTATCTGGATCATCATCAGTCGCAATAATAATATCACTAAATTCATCGACCACTGATCACATAATCGGCCTCTTGCTCGTGTCTCTCAAACCCGGAGCTCAGAAGACCGTGATTAATTTATTTGTTCATTTGATACTTGAAAGATATTGTAATGTCTTCTCCAACGCATCAGGGGAGTGAGCGAAATCTACGAAACAGTGGACGCCATTTTTTTCTATGCGCTCCATCCTGCCAGTCACTCATACGACTTTCTGGATCGATGTGATGGCGTGTTCCATACTGACTCCTATCTGTAATGCTACACTTAATGCAGCCAAAATATTATATACGTTGAAACTTCAGAGTAAATGCGTGGATACGGGATATTCCTTTCCTAGGTAGGAAACCGTGAAATCCGTCCCGTCAGTTTTTTCATTAATTTTTTCTGCCTTCAAGCTAGAAGATCAGACGATACTTCGTCAGACTTTTTTGTCAAAGGGCATCTCATCAAACCGCTGTCTGCCAATTTTGTCATCCATAGGAAATGATGCATATTTATTTTTTTTGCTATTTTTGATGACGTAATCAAAGAGCATTTTCTTGGCTTTGACATAATGATCCATGTCGCCATGATAATCCAAGTGGTCGAGCGTGACATTCGTCAAGACGGCAAAATCAAAGTCTACACCTTCAAATCTATACTGATCTAATCCGTGGGAAGATGTCTCGAGGACGGCTATCTTACATCACGAATCTTTGGCCATCGCGAGTGTCGATTGCAGGTCATAGATATCTAGCGAAGTCATTTTCTTCTTATTTGGTACGACGGTATCACCGACGAGAATATTCGCCGTACTGACAGCTACACATTTCGCGACATTATCATTTAATATCTGATGGATTAAGTTTACCGTAGTCGTCTTTCCATTTGTGCCCGTCACTCCGACGACGAAAAAATCTTTGGATGGATTGCTGTAGAGAGCATTTGCTATCTGCCCATTCCATCTCTTTCGTGCTTGATAGAGGAAACTATCTTTGAGTACGGGATAGAGCTTATCGTAGAAGAAAATTTTTTTGATCAAAGTTTTCATAGAGAGAACGAAGAATAAATTAGGTAGGGGCGAATAGTATTCGCCCGGGCGTTTGGTAAACGCCCCTACAACAATTATATATCGTTTTTTAGTATTTTTACAATAAATTCTTCAATACCCAAGCTCCGACAATCGCTGCTGTCTCCATTCTCAAAATGGTTGACCCTAAGTCTTTGGTGACGATATCATATTGTTTGAAAAGCTCATAATCTTTGGGTCATCGACCGCCTTCGGGGCCAACTAGTCCGTAAAGTCCATCAGGTCTTCAGGTCGAAGGTCATTCACTCTTATCAAAGAGGACAATATTTTTTCATTCCACAATAGGTTCAATCTTTTCTACGAAAGAAATTTTAGGAAGTTTCCATCCTCGCGATTGTTCGAGCGCTTCTTTCATTATTTTTTCCAATCTTGTCGCCTTGTTTGCATTCCGTTCTCTAATAATTGACCTTTCGCTTGGTCGGAAAATAATCTCGTTCACGCCGATTTCCGTTAATTTCTGGACTATCAATTCAGCTTTCTCTCGCTTGTTGGGCATGGCAACGATCATGCTAATTGCTTTCTCATCTATATCAGATTGCATAGTCTGGACTACGGTACCAAAGAGCTTGAAATCTTTTAATGCGGTGACTTCTACCTCATATCTGATGGCTTGCTGGTTCTCTGCTTGTCGTTGGACAAAAATTCTGTCCCCAGATCAGAGTCTGAGTACTTTCTTCGCCTGTTGCCAGACTTCGGGATGATCGAGGATAATGTCGTGTCATTTGAGATCGATATGATCGAGAAGAAAAAGTTGCATGGATGTGTCTTGAGAATAAAGCTAAATAATCATCCTTTTCTCTACTGAATTCTGGTAAATTTACAAGGAATTGTAGGATAAGAGAGGAAAATGCAAATAAGGGTAAGAGTGAAGATACCTATTGACTTTATGGAGTAAATTATTATATTTTCAATAAACATTCTATGTTTTTTATTCTTTACTTCATGAGAATGGATCAGTTAGAAAATATCAAATCAGAACCACCAGTGATTGAAACGATAAGGGGAAGATCACTAGTATCGGCACAGATCTTAGAGGACATCAAGAATGCATCAGATGAGTGATTCGATCTATTACCCAAGGTTGCACCATCGCAAATTACTACGAGTGGTAGCGATTTCCAAAACGTCATAATCAAAGAGGTATGTGGGAATATCATCAAGATGTTGAAAGACGACTGAGATACATTTCATCCCTTCACACGAAAAGAATTTGAAACAAACCCTAGTTCAGGTGAGGGTGTAAAATTGAAGAATGCATATAAGGTAATACATGAATTAGTAAGCTGAAGTAGACGTGACAGTGGATCTGGATATGCAATCGATCCATGATATTTGATAACATCTCGAGATGACATACAGAGGGCCCCAAAATTTTGTGTTACCAATAAATTTATCAAAGCATTTTATAAACAAGGAATTTATGATAAAGAGAAGATCGCACAATCAAGCGAATATAAGCAAGCAACCGAAAAACATCAAGAGAGAATTGCTAGCGATAAGAAGGCATGTATAGCATTATTTACAGCAGTGGCAGAGAACCTCAGGAATTTCGGAGAATTTGAACGAAATTTGTGAGATCTCGGTATATACGTACAGCAATGGACGGATAGGAAATTAATGGTAGGTGCTAAAAAGAATGACCCACAAAACAACGGATTTGTATCTGGTGTTAGTATCTCAGCTCATCCTGGGCTATTCCCTGATTTCCAACATGTGAATTTTTTAAGAGATTTTAATGCTACCAGTGATAAACGAGTCATGAAGCAAGTAGTAGAATATATCAAGCAAGCAGATCCAGAAAAGATCTTTGAGTAAGAAATATATACAATTATTTTTACTTCTTCATTCTTCTCCCATGAAAAATGCAAGTACACATTTCGAGGCAACAGACTTGGCAGCTCCTGTGATAGAGACAGTGGCTGGATATCCAATAGTTAGGCCAGAGATCTTGGAAGCCATCCAGGAAGCAGATCCTAAGAAGTCAGACCTAATAAACAAAATTACTCCTCAGGAAATTGCGATACACGAAGCAGATGGATGAATATTAGATAATCCAGATGTAAAAAACGTGTTTAGAAAGATACTAGAAATGACCAAAAACGCCAGACTCAATACATTTTTGCCATTCACCCAACAACAGTATATTTCTAATGGGGTACGAGCCAAGTGAAGCGATATGGCGCAAAAAGATATGAAAATTATAGAGGCATTGGCAGATGGCTCTTCAGCTGATGACGATCTGCAGATAGAATGATGATATCTTCACAAGCGATGAAATGACAGTAAATGATATCAATATGGATTTACTAACAAATTTATTCAGGCCTTAGAGGGTGGTATCTTTGATGCAGCAAAAGTGAAAAATACATTGGTGTATCAACATTTCAGTGGAGAGACGCAGACCATCAGAGAACAACAACTCAGAACATGTACCTCTGTCTTGGAATCTCTAGTGATGGCGTTAAAAACCAATCCTCCATCCGTAGACAGTACAAAACAACTAAGTACAAGGCAACTAGAGGAAGTTATTCATAGGGAAACGAAGGGAGCATTAGAGTTTTCTATGGAAATATCAGGAGCCCAACTCAAAGGAACTCCTAGTCTATATCCACTCCTTGATCAGTATAATTTTGCTGAAGGATTTAATCAGATAATAAAAGCAAAAGATCCCGATAAATTTTATGCTGCGTGGAGGATCGATACGAAGACTGTCAAAGAACTTCTGCATTGGCTGAGTGATGGTGGTCCTTTGCAAGTAAAGAAAGAGTCAAACGAGTAATAGCTTATTCATACAATAGACACTTTTATCTCTTCATCCCTATCTCATGACAGATGTAAAGACAAAGTTTGAAAAAAGAGAACCAGACATTCCCGTTATTGAAACACTAGCTGGGTATCCGTTAGTTTCTCCAGAAGTACTAGAAAATATAAGGCAAGCAGATACGAGCTGATATGATCTTCTTACTCAGATAACCCCTCAGCAGATAAGAATAGATGATGCGAATGATCCCGTACTCATGGATCCCAATATGAGAAACGTATTGGCTCATATATTGATGATGATGGAGCAATTAAAACACAATACATTTTCCCCATTCACCCAACAAGAATTTTTTGGGCCACTCCCTCTCGTAGTAGGGATGGAGAGAATAGGTGATCAGCGAGCTATCGTACAAGATCTCGTCAAGAATGGATATCTATGTAATATAAAAGGTACTTATGGAGTCACCAATAGATTTATCCAGACATTAGTCGGTGGAATCTATGACCAAAAGAAAGTAGAAACTACAAAGACATACAAAGAGCAACTAGTACAGACTACCATACTCGCAAGACAGCAGAGAAAATTATGAGAAATATTACTGGGAGATATAGCTACGGCTATACAACAAGAATCGCCCAAAATCGATACCCTCGATGCACTCTCTGCATATGTGGATGAAAAGACTCAGTGAGAATTGTCACTAGATATCGAAGCAAAAGAGTGAGCTCCTGAGGCAGTTATCTCAGCCCATCCAGGCTTATTCCCACTACAACAAAAGAGGAATTTCGCTGAATGATTTAATCGTGGGGACAAGATTTCAGAAGATACAGTAAAAAAGTTAGTCGAATGGTTGAGCAAGGAATAATTTCATATGTAATATTCAAAAAAATCCTCAGCAATGGGGATTTTTTTTATGGGTTGATATATTGTAATTATTTGACTGCTTTCGCTAACTTCACATTAGCTCAGGTACTGACAACATTTTTTCCGTAATGACTAACCAAATAATATTTTTTCCCACTTACCGTAATTCCCAGTCCGAGTGCTGTAAATTGTTTACTCACAATGGCATTGTAATGAGGTTGCCAAGCACTTCGCTTCTCTCTCATGAAATAGGTAAACGTCGATTTCATAGCTTTGATAAAGGTATCTGTACAGTCAGTTTTTTTGCAAGTATAAGAACCTCGTCCCAAACTTTCACTAAACATAGTTCCTGACTCATCGTCGAAGGCAACACCTTGATCGGCGAATCGGCTTCTGATACTTCGGTAATTGTAATAGCCATCGCCAGCATTTCTGGAATGAGTAGTAGTTCAGAGCGATTCCAAATAGTCGGCTCGATGCTGTGCAGAGGAGTCCAAGAGGGTACTTCAACTATAGGGATTGAGCTTCAATGTTGATCTTTCTTGATTGTGCCAAGAGATTCGGCTAGACTCTACTTTGTTTCGATCGACATTGGCTACAGGAGATATCTCTGCGGCAAGGCCTATTCAGCCAATAAAGCTACAGCATGATATGAGAAGGACTATTTTTCATCGTTTCGACGACATGCGATGGTAGAAAAATAAACACCCTGACTATAAGAAAATTATAGTCATAATGCAATCATAAGTATTACTTACGCATTTTGATAAATTTAGTATGTGTGATGGCATCAAAAAAAGATTCTCCTGTCTTCTGATCGACGCAGCTTGTACGGCGACAGACATCTGGCCTATGGTCATATATGGTACAAGATTTCGTTTGTTTATCATACAACAGACATGTATATATTTCCACCCTAGCAGTATCTATACAGGACTCTGGTGCCCAGATTTGGTTTAACGGTATTCGTATAGGATTTCATTGTGCATCATAAGGGACAGCGAGATCAGTAAGATTTCTCCCTTTTCTAAAAGGGACTTTTACAGGATCACAACATCGTCAGCATTTCTTCTCCTGACATGGTCCAGCGGCATTGTCTGAGCATGATATACGGGTGTTCATCTTAGGATATTCAAGATAAAGATAAAATACTATAAATATTTCCTACAAAAAGGCAAGACGAGGATTTCCACGTCTAGGAGCTATCCATAGTAGCAAGTCCAAACGTCAAGGGTTGTCAGACTTTTGTATTTGAATTCACCAATCTTTTTCGTAAACTAAACTCGACAAATTTTTACATATTCCAGAAATCCCGATGATCGATTATATCATCCAGTCATGCAAGGATTTTTTCCAATCTGGGATCCATATGTATCCCATCTTTATCGTCGCAATAGTCGGTGTCGCTATTCAATTATTTAAGGTCACTATCGATAGTATCAAATACAAACGTTTCTATATGCATCATGTGTTTGAGTCAGGGGGATTCCCATCATTCCATAGCTGACTAGCAAGTAGTGTGACAATGTTTGTCCTGCTAGACCAGTGATTTGGAAGTATACTTTTTGCTGTAGTCGCAGCATTTAGTTTACTCTTCGCCTATGATGCGATGAACATCAGATATGAAGCAGGGCAACACGCACATTATATCAATGATCTAAGGACAGAACTCGAAGGCGTATTACAGAAAAAAGAAGTAAGACTCAAAGAGAGAATCTGACATCTTCCATTCGAGGTAGCATGATGAATTATCGTCTGATCAGTGCTGACGTTTATCATGTATTATTGTTTCTACCTTATCAAATAATAGTCTCAAATTGACCCAATGTTGTCTCAAAGTAGTTACAAAGTTGATATTATAATTCTAGTAAAAAAACAATTTGCAACCACCTTGTGCCTATTTGTAACCATTTGTGACTGATGTGATATGTATTCATTCGTTATATAAATAAGTTTGTATAAGCAATTTTACCGTCATTCGTAGCCCATGATAAAATTCGTCGTTTCCAGACCTATCAGCAAAATAAAAAGATCTAGAATTGCTTCAGGAAAAGAAAGTAGAATCAAAAGTGCATACCTAGGTGGAGATAAACAGAGTAAATCACGTCGTCGTTCGCTCAAAATATTACGAATCATTCTCATCTTATTCGCAGTGGTGTATGGTGGATTTCTCTTACTCAAAAGCACCTTGTTCGCTAAAGAGTATACTATTGCTCACGTTAATTTCACTTCGTGAGATATTGCTATGTATGATGATCCATATCTCTACAAAGCCATTTCCAATCAAATGAAACAAGAAAACTTCAACGTCGTGCGTCTAAATAAAAATACTATTTTAGCATGACTACAAGAACAATATCCCTTCCTCAAAGATCTTGTATTTACTTTAACCACATCCAATACTATCAAAGTCGATATCATCTTCAATCAACCAGAGATGATTATCAAAAATCAAGATCTCAAATTTGGTGTCTTTCGTGGACATATATTCTCTATTTATTCCTGAAACACATTGGGGAAAGATGTAAAACTCGTTGTCTATATGCCAGGGTACTTTAGTGGTTTAGTATCCATGACTGGATTCTTCTACCGTCAATCAGCAGACGATCTTATCCAGCAATTTGGATTACTCTACCAATGATTCCCCAATCTACATCATATAGAATATTTGCCTGGGGGAGAAAGGACGATTGTATTTATCGATGGAAAACAAGTGTATATCAATAATCTCACAGATATCCCTACCCAAATTAGAAATTATCAATTACTCAAAAAATATTATGCTGATTTCAAATCACTCACAGAAATCGATTTATGAAGTTTGGAACTGGATAAATTAATTGTTAAAAAATAGACTTTAAGGACTTTAAGACTTTAAGGACTCATTTTATTCTATCTATTGCTAACATGGCTAATGTAAGAAAGGATTTCCCGATTTTCGCCAAGAACAAAGGATTGGTATACCTAGATAATGCCGCTTCGACACAGAAGCCAAAGTATGTCATCGATGGGGTGAGTGAATTTGTCGCTACATCGTATGCCAATATCCATAGATGACTGTATCCAATCTCCGAGCAAGCGGAAACATTGTACCACCAGTCCAAAGAGAAGGTGGCTAAGTTTATCAATGTCAAAGCCAGTGAAATCATCTATACCTACAACGCAAATTATGCGGTCAATCTCATTGCACAGTCACTGTGTAAATCAAGATTTCTCAAGAAATGAGACGTCGTTTTAGTCGGAATACGAGATCATCATGCGACGATTGTCCCTCGACAAAGTCTGGCATCAGAATATGGATTTACCGTAAAATTTATCAATATCCGAAAAGATTACACGATAGATCGACAAGATTTCAATAAAAAATATGATAAGAAAGTGAAAGTCGTAGCGTGTTCACAAGTATCCAACGTGACGGGTGTGATTTACGATGTCGAGAAGATCAAACAACATTTGAGACCAGATACATTTTTCTTGGTAGACGGTTCGCAGTCCGTTCCCAATTTTTCCGTAGACGTAGCCAAGATAGGTTGTGATTGCTTCGTCTTCACTGCACACAAGATGATGGCATATACAGGACTAGGAGTAGCATATCTCCAAAAAGAATGGATCAAAAGATTGGAGCCATTGATTTCCGGTGGAGGAGCTATCAATGATGTCGATGTAAATGATTATTCCACATCATCCACGGTAGAAAAGTTTGAAGCAGGGACGCCAAATATCATCGGCGCAGTAAGTCTCCTCAAAGCAATCGAATACATCGACAAAATCTGAGGTATGGACAAAATCCGAGCTCACGAACAAGAACAGACTAAATACGCATTAGCCAAATTTAACGCATTAGAAAAGCTCAAAAAGCTAGAACTCGTCTGACCTTATGATGTGACCAAAAGAGTCGGCGTATTTTCTTTTGTACTCACAAAACTGAGAAACAACACCGTAGTCGGAGAAAAATTCGCGCTCAAAAATATCTGTGTACGTTGTGGATGACATTGTGCGTATCCCTTACACAAATTTATCAAGAAAGCCTGAACCTGCAGAATGAGTCTGTATGTGTACAACGATAGAGCAGATATCGACGCATTTTTCACGGAATTGACCAAAATGGTAAAATAGAAAACTCGCTACGCTCGTGTCCCAAATGGTTTCAGATGGTCTCAAATGGTTACAATTTGTAACAACTTGCGACTATTTGTGACAATTTGTAACAATTTGTAACAATGGGTAATTACGCATATAGATGCTGATTTTGTTGGCAAAACAATTATTATATATATTTAAGCAAATACGTCAATCAATACTCCCTGTCGGGGGGTATTTTTTTTGTAAAAAAGGCGAGTTTGGAATATACTTGTTATGTAATGATAAATTGATTAAAGTTCTCCCACGGAACTGTGGGATCACGATAAAAAGATAAAAACAAATTCATTTATCATTTCGGCATTTTAACACTTCATCATTCACCATGGTCCCAGGAGATCAAAATCCAGAAAAAAAGAATCCGAATATTCAGGAAGAGGTAACCCCAAATCCAGAAATTCAGAATCTAAAAAAGTTAATTCCAGAAGCCACATCTTGAGTCGATAGAATCAAGACAGATATTGCTTCACTCAAAAAAGATGCCGAGGCACTCAATGCAAAGAGAGTCGATTTTGAAAAAAATAAAAATGTCTTGAGTAAGGAAATCCTAGACCAACAGCAGCTAGATATCGTTAACGAAGAAAAAAGGTTAGAGTCCAAGAGACAAGAGCTACTGAAGCTTATCAAGGAGACAAAAGAGGAACTCGAAGAATTGAAGTGAAGCCTAGGTGAGACAGCAGACACTGGCGAGTTGGATAGATTTGAAGCAGAAATCAAAGCAATCAAAATTACCATAGAGAAGAAAAACCGATGGGAAAAATCAAAAGACTGGGCGGTAGAGCATAAAAAACCATTACTCATCGCATGAGGAGTCGTAGGCGGAGCTTTGCTTATCGGCTGGATAGCTGGCTGGTTTAAGAAAAAGAAAAAAACGGAAGGAGCCGAGGGAGAAGAAAAGAAGTGATTCCGAAATCATGGATTTGGGAAAGTGTTGAAATGGGCGTGAATCTGAGTCGCTGGGTTCTTCGGAATTAGATGGTTATACAATCAGTTCCGCAAAAAAGAGCCAAATGAGGGAAAAGACACAGAAATTCCAGGGCTCCTAAGAGATACCCAAAATGGGGTGGAAAGTTTCAATGCAATACCAGAAGCAACCAAAGAATCGCTCAATAAAGTTGGAAATAATGTAAACGATTTTTATGATTATGTCTATTCGTTTGATGGTGGGAAAACTATCCCAGCAGAATTGGTGAGTGAGAAATTGTGAGCAGGTCAAGATAAATATGCAGGGGTAATCCCTCATGTCTTAGATAACACGTTTGAGAATATTGGTGCTATGGATTCAGAAAGTGGATTATTCAAAGTGGGAGCTTACGGTGATGCAAATGAGATAGTGAAAGGATTCTCTGAATATCTAGTCAAAGGAACGAGCAATCTCACTGCACTTATGATCAATTCTACATTGGGTATCGTTTGACTACCAAATGTTATTTGAGAAAAGACCAAAGAAGGTATAGAAAAGAAAATACAAGATTTCCTGACAGGCAAAAACAATCTCGACGAAGTACATTTGCTGTACAGGAAGATGTTTAAGACCATGGCATATCTTGATTATGCAGAGAACACCTACCTATGACAGAGAGCAGAAAAATTATTCCTTTCGTGAGCTACGCTATATAAGAAATCATCAGATGATGAGCGAGAAGCGGAAGATTATGACAAAGATCCAGAATCTATCAAGAAATTAATAAAGAACGTGAGCGAACATCCAGAAGAATATAAGATAGGTGACGTAGAAGTAGAGTCGATGAGAGTAAGCGATTTTAGAAATAAGAAAATCAGAGACATCGCTGGATTGTGATTCACGACAGAGACAATCGTAAAATACAGCCCAGGCATCAAGAAAAATTTAGACGATCTCAATAAAGCAAGACAAGAAAAATTAAATTTATTGGACAAGGACCCTGGTAAGGCATTAGATGCTATGTCCAATAATGCCAAATCAGAAATGGGAGATTCGTTCTTTAAATGATTGACGAAAATTATTCCGTCAGCCCATTTGTTAGAAATTTTTGGTGTAGGGGATGAGGCTGCAGTAAAAGAAAAAATCATGGATCACTGATGATTCAAAGAACTTCTCGAACAATACAAAGCAGAATTTGCTAAAATGAAAGCCAATCCAGACAAGGTTACCATAAAAAATAACATCGACAAATATTATGCACAGCTCAAAGAATTGACTATCACTACGGCCGGTGTCTACGAATCACAAGATGAGAACTGAAATAAATGGCTGCATGTAGGATGGTCGTTGGTAAATGTGATAACATGATTTGCTACAGCACCATGGACAGGAGTGAGTATGGTTATCGAATGACGAAACGATATTGGTAATGGTAAGGTAGGAAAGTGATTTGGTATAATGGCGTGATGAGCAGTATTGCTGAGCCAGTTTGCTGGGGTGCCATTACTCTTCACTAAGTACAAAAAGTTTGGAATCAAACTAATGTTCCGACCTATAGGTTTGCCTGCACATTATATCAAGAAGGCTACAGGGCCGTATATGCAAGTTGGCCTATCAAAAGTGATGAGCCCATGGATGATGGAGAAGGCATTGAGACTATACAGGACACCAGATGCAATATTGGAATGACTCTATCGTGGCATGCCATCAAAGACAGCATTTGAATTATTTAAGATGCAATCAAAAGTCACTACAAATGCGGAGACTGCATTTATGGAAACGGTATTGCACATGGAACATGCGTGAGGTTTGGAGAAGGAATTCGCAATGATGCAGGATCTCCTAGGCAACAAAAGATATGGTGTTATAGACCAAATGATGACCAAAGAGGGGCGACTCGTTACAGGAACGAAAAAATTAAATATGAAACCATGAATAGACAAAATGTTTCCCCTTTATGAAATGCTCAAAGGGAAGTCTAAGAATGCTCAAGAGGTAGGATATAGCATGCTAAAAAAATTATCCATGAAAGATTGGGAGAAGGCACAGAAATTATTCGCTGATGCAGAGATTATGGAAGGATTCAAAAATATATCTGACAAATCAGATATTTCACGCATGACCAAAGCACTCGCAAAAGAAATACATACTACATCTGATGTAGATGCAGCAAGTATTGCAAGATGCAAAGGGATTCTCCAGAATAAGTGAATCAATATCGCTAGCAATCTCACATCAGAGCAGAAAGCGATGTCCAAGTCTATTGAGGAGGGAATAGCATCCCTCAAGACAAGAAAAAGCTTGATACCAAAAAACAGTGCAGGAAAACAACCACAAGCATTGGTCAGCTTCTATGAGAGACAAATCAATAGGCTCACTAAGTTTGAAAGCACATTACATGAACTTCCCGAAGCGGAAATGAAATTATTCAAATCATTGGAAATAAAGGGATTGAAAGTGCCACATATAGTCGAGCTTCTGGAGTACAGTAAACCACGTAGTAATGTAGAGAAAGCTATCATAAGTTCCAGTCTTGATGACTTGGTAAATGCTGTCAAAGAGCAGAAGAAAATGCTGGGCGTAGCAGAGAATCTCTTAGAAGGCGATGAGCTGATCAAGTGATTGAGAGTCATCAGCAAGCTAGAGGTGACTAAGGAATTGCCAGAGATTATGAAAGCACTCAAGAGTGTATTTAACGTGCTAAGAAGAGTAGCAGTATAGTTTTATTTAACTCCCAAAGAGTAGTATGACAGGTATCGAAGTGATACAACAAGAGAAGGCAAAACTCGCTGAAAAATATGTGGAGTCATTTAAGACTGAGCTCACAGATATCCAAGCGAATATTTTTTCTCGTTTCCAAGATAAAGTGGAAAGCCTGATCTTGTCTACCGAACCATTGGGTAATTCTATCGATGATCTACCACTCACTGATGAAGAGAAAAAATTTCTCTATGCAGATCCCGCTATCGCACAAAAATTATTCTTATTTATCAAAGATAAAAACCAAGATATCACTACAGCACAGACAGTAGAAGAGCTAGAAAAGTTGTCTTCAGAATCACAGACGCTGACTGCAGTTGCTGAATGAGGCAATAGATCTGCTGTCAAAGATGGAGTAGTGACATGAGCTATAGGTGGAGGGACGGTGCTTGGGACGTACAAGATTCATAATTGGATAGATGCAAGAAACCCTAAGTCAGTAAAAAATCTTTTTGAAGCATCCGTCAAAGAGACTACTATCGAAGCTAAAAATGCAGAGACGATGTTTGGCAATATGAAAGGACAATTTTCCGAGTTATCTCAGAAAATGGATGTGCGAGCGAGAAATCCTAAGCTCACTAAGCTCATGCAACGCAATCTCAGAAAGTCAGTGAAAGTATTTGAGCAAGCTGCCAAAGGGTTAGATGACGGAGCAGTTTCAGCCTTCGCTACCTGGTCCAAGCTCGGAGAAAAACTTCCTTATTCAGTCATCAAATCCATCAAGCCCAGTCAGGCGACTGCACTCATGGGAGTGACCGAAGAGGCATTTAAGGAAATTAGTGCCACACAAGATCTTACGCAGATCAAAAAAATACTCAATGTCGGCGAACTGAGTGATGAAACAGTCCAGTGCTTAAAGAGTGCCAAAACACTTGATGAGTTTAAAGGGATGTCTCATTGTCTGACGCAAGCCAGGGGCCTCAAAGCAGTAATGAAATGAATCAGAGGCGTGGCCTTACTTGATGTCATTGCACTCGGGATGGACGTCTGGATGTATGAAGAGACGATGAATCAAGCAGACGAAATTAAAAAGATTAATGAAATAAGAGGGGAATGTATGAAAAATAAGGCAAATGCACAGCTACGAATATGAATAGGATGAGCTGCTCTGAGTATCGCGGTAAGTATCTTGGCTACATCGACAGCGATTGGTAGTGTAATCCCTGGATTTGGAACTATTGTCTGATTCGCTGTAGGAGCTACAGTAGCTGGAGTGTATCAGATAGTGGAATCATATTATGAGAACGTAGATTTCTATGCTCAGAATCAAGAAGATTACAAAAGAAAATATAAGACAGAAATCAAGCAGGCAATTATTCAGACGGCATCGGCCGAATCTTTTGGTCGACATCAGAATATTAGATCTGATATTGCACTCCAGAGAAAAGAAAATGGTCAATCTATAGAAATGGTCCAAGATGCATGGAGTGCTTTGCTTTGGCAAGAAGAACTGGAGGCAGGAGGCTATCCTTTGTTACAACAGTGGCAGAATAGTGGTAGGCCTGAAGCTGAGTTTACGCGCTGATTACCAGCAGACAAAGCCACAGAATACGCGGAGCAGACCCAAAAAATTACAAGTATTATAAATAAAAGATTAGAATATATCAGACAATACATGTATGAAAATGGAGACCCTCAGCAGATACAATCATTTGCTCAGGCGATGAAAGGAGCTCAAGGACTTAGCTTCATAGACAACGTTGTAGCACAATCCAAAGTATATTACCTCAAGGCAGATCAATCGTCAGACCAATATATTACAGGGTTTGAAAACAAATCCGTGAACGAATACATACAAGCATACGGAGAAAAACTCCAGCAAGAAGATCCGAAATTATTTGAGAAACTCAAAACTATTTCTCAGTCCAATAGGACAAGATTTATAGAACTTTATCAGGGTAGCGTCTATCGGGGAAACATAAACAAAGCTTCCGCACCTAATGAAACAGCAGCTATTACACCTTCTCCTGAAGATGTGTCTACCGTTTCGGAAGAAACTCCATCCGAGGAGCTAGTGGCAGATGCAGAAACTGAAACTGAGACACTTTCGATAGATGAGCAAACTACTATGCAAAAGCACGCAGACTATATCAAAAGGTTTTATCAGTTGCTTAGTCTCGGTACACCAGCAGAACAAATGAGTGCTTTGCAGCTCAACTTCTTGGATGTGGATTACAACTACGTAGAATCTTTTCTGAAAGACATTGACCATGTGGATACACCATCGGCGTTTGGATCTACGGAAGTGAGGGCATACTTCGTGGGTGACGCATTAATTACGAGAGAACAGTCAAATATAGAGGTATCTGATAGTATAGGACAAAATGTTCTGTATAGATTAGCCAAGGAAGTACATGGATATACAGGAGCAAACGATATGATGCAACTGATGAATTTTTATGCTCCAGGGAAATGAAATGCTACAGGAATATATTATGATGGTAAACGGTTTATCAATAATGATCGAGCGATAGATCAATGATTCGATTTGGATATCTTCGATGATCCCAAAGCCACTACACAAGATATCATGAAATCACTTATCAATGCTACGAGCCGACAAAATATCGCCCTGCAAGCATTGGTTCCCAACCCCATCGCTGTTATAGATATCTGGGGATTCAGAAATGACGCCACAGCAATTGACACACCGACAGAAAATATGGATAACGAGATGAATGTGGAATTTTGGACAAGATTCAAAAAAATTGTCGAGGAAGAAAGAGGCTTTAGATGACCAGAGATTAAAAAAAATACGGAGCAAGAAATCGTCGATTTTGTCAGACAGGGAATACAGAAAAACGTTAGTGCAGACGGGCCATGATATGTAGAGATGCCATATTATCTTATTATCAAAGCGAAAAAAGCAGGGATAGGTGATCTCTCCAAATTTCTTTTCACATGGAGAAATGATACACTGATTGCCTGTGGCAATAAAGCATATGTAGATATGCCACTTGATTTTTCATCCACGAAGACCCCAGTATCCAAAGAATTTGTCAGTAATATGCGTGAAGATTTTACACCAGAGGAGAAAAAATATATCGAATATGTAGATGAAGCACATGCAAGATTAGAGGAGCTAAGAAATATTCAATGAACGGCCACTCACGAGGATGAGCTAGATCTACCAAAGGATTTTGAAATACTCCTCAGTAAAAAGTGGAAGGAACGAGAAAGATTGAAGAAAAATCTATTATCATGTGACCCTACTATCGCTGTCAATGATATGCTCAAGGCGCAGTACCAAGTCTACCATGATTACTTCGAGAATATGTATATGGCTATCCTAAGTGAAGTTTCTATCCATAAATATTCAAATGATATCGATGGGTATTCATATATGATGTCCGTAATGGACAAGATGCAGAGATGACTCTTCGACCTAGAAAATAAGACATTGCTTACAGGAGTGCTTACAGAAGATGAATCAAAAATATTTTACAAGGTTGTCGCTTCAGAGAAAGTTTTTGGCAAGACTATTGCAGATTTAGTTAAGTCTTCAAGTGCTGATGAACAAGCAAAATGATATCGATGAGCTAAGCAAGTGCTAAAAACAATCCTCGAGATAAAAACGCTCAAACTCAATGACTCGTTCGCTATTGAGGGTATATATACAGCACAATATGCCATGTCCATACTCGAGTCCATCCAAAAACTTAGTGGAGTCCAGAAGGTTAGACAATTACTGTTATCCAACTTAGATGAAAAGAAATTCTTTGTGCCACCAGAAATTACGGGAGCAAACATTACAAAGAAATCACTTGATGAATTAAAAATAATGCCAGTGACAGATACAGATACTCAGACAATGAATGCAGCCAAAGCAGTCTCCAATGTAATAGAGACTACACTAGCGAATGTCGTACGACAAGGCAAGAGGGGAGAATTGCTTTTCGACCCAGAGACAAAGAAGCTTACTAGTCGATCTAGGTCTATCGAAATAGATCCCACTACATTAAAGATTAAGGGGCTAGATATTGCATTCAAAAATCTCAATGAGCTTATCTCTGTCGCTAATATGGTAAATCGAATGCATTATAAATATCCTGGCACCAAAGATTTCTATTTCTGATCCAGAATATGATCAGGAGTGGGTTACGGAATTTACAAGTCCGAAAGTGGATTAGATACACAGATTCTAGACAACGATACAATCAAAGCTAAGTTCCCAAGCCTTTTAAATGCCAACAATGATGTAAGATCAGAATTCATACAATATATCAACAGTTAATATTTATTCCTTATGCTTGCCCTCATGACTAATGAAACAATCAAAGAAAATGACATTCCAAAGACAGATAAGATTGCTGATGGTGGCTGAGATAAGCAACAAGTCTCTCCTGATACTCAGCAAGTAAATGGAGAACTAGATGAACTCAAATCGAAGGTGGCAAGCCTCTACCTCAAATTTTTGGATCAAAACAATAAAAAATTCTTTATCTGATTCTCTCCCGCATTAGGAGTTTCCTACAATCCTATGTTTAAGACAGCCAAGAATTATCTTCTTGCTAAGTGAGAGCCTAATGTCAAAACAGGAGTAAAGACGATCGATCAATTCAATGTGCTGCAGAAAAACACACTACAGAGAATGTATGATACGAAAAAACTAGATGGGATGCAGAAAATCATCGCTGATTCGTCAAATGACGAAGAAAAATTAGAAACCCTCAAACAGCAAATCAAGAACGGAGAAGATCCTACAGAGACCAAAACTCCTGAACCAGTAAAACAAAATCAGCAACAACACATTCCTCAAGAGGAGAATAAAAATATAGCTCCTGTGCTAACTGCTGCTTGAGCAGGAGCGGCCACAGGTGCTGGAGTGGAGCTGGCTTTGGACGCACCAAATAGGCAAAAAGTTGCCCAGACGATTGATGCTGTGCTCAAGATGGACAAAGATAAAAAGATAAAATACAAAATGGGGTCTAGGAAATTAGAAAATGGAGCAATTGATTGCTCATGACTAGTGACTGCAATTATCATGAAGGCATGATGCAATATAGTCGACATGGACGCTAGATCAATGTTCAAAAAAAAGAAACTTATTCCACAAAAATTAGAAAAAGAAGCCGACTGAGGAATCAAGAAGACCCCAGAGTTGGCAAAGATTGCTACTGGTGATGTAATCTTTCGAGATGCTATGAAAAAAGACTATCAGTGGTCTGGTGGAGGATTGACTGATATCTCGAGAGAAGGAAAGTCATATCGTATTCACCACGTTGCTCTTGTCAAAAAAATAGATTTTGCAAGTGGACAAATAACGATCGTACAGTCTAGTGGATCTAAATGAGTAAACGAAGAGGTGATTACGCTCGATGGAGTGAAAAAACAAAAACATCAGTCAGATCTTTATGTGGCTCATCTCGATTATTCATGAAAAGGGAATGTATTTGGTACGGAAAATGCACCAGAACAATCACCTGTATCTACCCCAGAGCAACTTCAAGCTGCAGCCTAAGACCTACATATTTTTAATGACTTTTTTCACTACACCTACGACCTTCGCCTCATCGTACTTATCTATTTCTACATTATCAAAAAATCTATTTACAGACTCTAAGAAGAGTTTGTTGTCTTTTTTCAAAATCTTCTTAAGTTTCGGTAGGTTATTGTGCATGACAAAAACATAATCACTGGGATCGTATGACGGTTGTTGTTTGATCAACACGAGATCTCCGTCTTGGATTTTGGGCTCCATACTATTGCCTTTTGCTCTCACAAAAAAACAGGTACTCACATCTCCGACACCGAGCATAGCCATCGTGACAGGAATTCTTTCCTGAGTATATTCTTCCAATACTTTTTTCCCTTTGTTTCCACACTGAGCAAAACCGTAGATGGGGAGCTGGATAACATCATTTAGTCTATCACCGAATGTTTCTCTGATAAGTTTATATCCTCATTCATCTTTGACAAAATATCATTTCAAGACAAGCTGATTCAATTTGTTCAAGATCGTCTGTGGATGGTTAATCCCAAGTGCTGCAGCGATCTCTCTCAGCGTGATGTTTTCTTGATGAGTATTCTTTTTGAAGAAAGCAATGAGCGCTTTCTGGATAGGATCGAGGTCTTTATTAAACATGAGAAAAGATGTTATAATATAAATTCGTTCTCAGTATAACAATCTCCTTGACGCTGTCAAGAGCTCTTTGACAAAATCAATGCTATTTTTGACAGATTGAGTGATGATAGGTCAGCATATGAAAAAAATCTCTTGATTTTCCAAAAATATTCTGTAAAATTCATTGCGTTGATGAAAACATTGTTTGATTTCTTATCCGATAGCTATCGTGAAAGAATGAAACAATCTTCTCGCACATAATAACAACACTTCAATGTCAGTAACATAGAAACGCATGAGCAGAAAATTGTTATGGATGGTAACATATTCGTTTCACTCATGTAGCAGATAGTATTGTGTTGTGTTGTAAAAAGAATTTAACAAACTGTTACGTCCAAAGGATATGTTACAATATGTTACGTTTCGGTTCTATTCTATTGTCTCAAGTTTTATACTATTATTCACATAACAATGACAACTAAGAAACAAGATTTACAAGAAGCTTTCAAAAGCATCGAAAAACAATTTGGTAAGTGAGCCATTATGAGGATGGGTGACAACGCAAATGTTGGTCTCGTAAGTACCTTCCATAGTGGATCGTACGTATTAGATCTCATATTATGAGGTGGGTATCCAGAAGGAAGAGTTGTAGAAATCTATGGACCAGAATCTTCTGGTAAGACAACCATTGCATTACATGCGATTGCGGAGATTCAGAAGAGGGGAGAAGTGGCTGCATTCATCGATGCGGAGCACGCACTAGATCCTCAATATGCTAGGAAACTTGGTGTAGATGTAGATAATTTATTACTTTCACAGCCAGATTTCGGAGAACAAGCATTACAGATAGCTGAAGAATTGGCAAAGTCATGAGCTGTTAAATTGATTGTTATTGATTCCGTAGCAGCACTTGTACCTAGGGCTGAAGTAGAAGGAGATATGGGTGATTCCTATATGGGATTACAGGCAAGGATGATGTCACAAGGATTGAGAAAACTTTCAGGAGTACTTGCCAAGACAGGGACAACTTGTGTGTTTATCAATCAGATTCGTATGAAAATTGGCGTCATGTTTGGCAATCCAGAGACGACGCCAGGAGGTAATGCGCTCAAATTCTTTGCCTCTCAGAGAGTAGAGATCCGCAGAGGAGATAAGTTACTTCTAGATAAGGAGCAGATCGGTTACTTAGCAAAGATTAAGATCTCTAAAAATAAGATTTCAGCTCCATTCAAGACAGCTGAATTGCCAGTCAAGCGAGGAGTGTGATATGATAAGACTGCAGATATTGTAGAAGCTGCTACTGTACTTAAGCTTGTCGAGAAGGCCGGAGCATTTTATAGTTTTGGTAAGCAGAAGTTCCAAGGTAAAGAGAAATTTGTGGCTGCATTAGATAGTGATCTCAAGACCAGAGCGGCCATAGAAAAAGACATCCAAAATAAAATCAAAGAAATGAGGATGGGCAAGAAAGTGCTAGATGATGAGGCCCTTATCGCTGTAGAGGCAGAGATAGAAGAGGATGCAGCAGAAGCCATCGCTGAGCTTGGAGAAGTAGTAGAGTAACATACGTCGTGCAACCATTCATTACATATATACGACCACTTCTTCGGAGGTGGTTTTTTTTGTAATATTTTACCCATTGACTTTTCACAATAAATAATTATGCTAGCAACAATATGAAAATATCGTCATATGCTTTTTTATTCACTCTATTTATCATCATGGCTATAAGACTTACATCAACTTTATGAAGTGTTCCAGAAGAATTAGAACCCATGGAGATTACAGAAAAAACTGTCAACACAGTAGTCAGTTATATGGATGTTAACTGGCATTGATCGACACTAGCACTTCAGCTAAAGTCATTTCTTGCAGAACAGAAAAGAAAAGAGCTGAATTTAGACGTACACGAAGCATCTCTACTCATCCAGGCATTAGCCAATACCAAAAATGATGCAGACTTCGTACTAATAGATCTTCTGGAAGTAATCGAAGATACCGATGCTAAACTTTACCAAAGCATTTCATTAGAATTAGCAGCTCAAAAATAATCAATAATCTATATATCCAAAAAACACTTCCATCAAAACGATGCAGAGGTGTTTTTTATAAGTGGAAATATTTTTTTTATTCTATACTAAATCAAACTTTTCCAATTTTTTCTTCTCAGAAATTTATAATGAGTGAAGATTTGCCGACTTGCATTGCTGTAATGTGAATCTCTATTTTGCCATCAGTAACGAGCTTGATAGAGGAGTAGTCTATAGTAATATTGTCATTAGATGTAATGAATTCAAAGACGATAGGTAGTAGACCACTAATATCTTCTTGCGTTTTTTGATCCTTGATGGTGATAGTCAAAATAGCTTCATCACCCACATGCATTTGCTCTAGACTACGTAAAGTAGCTTTCATATCCCACTGGGAAATATAGTGCTGAGCTAATAAATCAGATACATCATCAAACTGTAAATCAATAGCTCTTGTACTCATTACATTAGTCACTACAGGCTTTTCTGGAATGGTTGGTGTCACTACTACAGGAGTCTCAGGAATCGTAGGAGTAACCACTACAGGTTTCTCTGGAACGGTTGGCGTCACTGGAGTATCTGACGCAGAATCGTGGCTGTCTATGATAGGAGTCTGTACGTTATTCGTTGTTCAGGTTTGTATATGTTGTGTGGTTCACGTTTGTACGGTTCACGTAGTAATAGCAGGTACACTGCCCGTCAATGTAGGCCCAGTTACCGAATTTCTTACATTATAGATATAACACTCTACATTAGCTGTCGTCAAGTCATCTCGACGATCTGACATAGTAAACGTACTTACCCACGCCATATCTCTGACAATAATTTTTTTCAATCATCTATCATAATGCATGACTTTCCCGACGTGGCCGTACTGACCAAATCTGCCACCTGCATTATATACGACTAATGCTCACTGAGTTGGAGTATTTCAGATTTTATATCCTGTAGCTGCTGCATTAGCACATCGATCCACGGCATTACCTCATCGAGTTCTCTGTTGCGTCAATTCTGTATCATTAGTGAATGGGAAAAATTCTGGAGAAATCCTTGCAGCTCCATAGGTACAATATCATTTGGTAAACGTGTTTTCTATACTACCATCTACTTTCCAGATGGAAATAAGATTTCATTTTTTCAAAATATTTTCAGGATGATTAATCGCATCAAGCAAATAAGTAGAAATTTCTGTAGGGCTGGTTCTTTCGAGTCATTCCAGTGATCAGGTAAAGTTGGCAAACATGATTCCACCCAATCAGACCATAAGCACAAGCAAAAGCTCCCCACAATGCGTAAATGCATGATGAACGTGCTGAGCCATATGGATATATGTATGTGCATGTTTATGAAAATGCCTAGCCAAATGCTTATGCAGTGCTAGTGGATGAATGTGCTCCAACTGTGCTATTTCTGATTGATCCAGCATGTATCGACGACGAGCTAAATATCTATACCTAATTATACTCACAAAAACTGATTTTGTCAAAAAAAAGGGCACTTTCTTACTTCTCTGTAAATGTTCAAAAAGGGCTCTTTTCTGCAATCCTTGATCCTTTGGAATAAGTAAGGGAAGGACAAATATGTGGGGATTTTTATCCTGAATGTCTAATCCCTCAGACAAGCTTGAAAAAGCCCTCAATTTCCCTACAAAGCAAGCATCTTTTATTGCCAAAATCGTCTATGCCTCAGCATATTCTCTTCGTTCTTGATTATTATACTCCGCATCGTGGCTGATCAGAGACCGTTTTTGAGAACATTATTTCTAGGTTATTAAAAAAATGATACCAAATTAGCATTTTAACGAGCCGTTTTGATTCATCTCTGCCTCGCCAGGAGCATCTCCAAAATCTGACTATCTACAGGACAGCAAAAAGTAGATTATGATTTGTCTTCGCTGCTTTCTTTCGCTGAAGAAAAATTTTGAAGAAAAATAAAGCCACCGCTAAAGACGGTGCAGGCATTCAAGTTATTCACACGAGTACCTATGGTGGAGCAATCCCCGCCAGTCTGTTGTGAATGGTGTTTCACAAAAAAGTGATTCTTACTGTGCATGAAATATTCGGTAAGCTCTGGTATCTCTACAAGTGAACTTTCGGATGAATGCTATACAGACTATTCGAAAAAATAATTTTCCTCATGCCGTATGATGTGTATCATTGTGTATCAAAAAATACGATGAAAGATATCCAGGCCGTATATCGCATTCCTTCACGCAAAATTCATATGATCTACAACGGAGTAGACACAGAGTTTTGGAATCCCAAACACGTAATAGAATCTGACATCGCATCACGAAAGACGGCTCACGGACGGACGGATCGCTATGTCGTCTTGTACTACGGTCACGCAGGCAAATCTAAATGATTAGACTATTTAGTCGAAGCAGTGCCAGAAATTTTACAGAGGAATAAAAATATTTTGTTTGTATTTAATATTATTGATTCTAAGAGGACAAAATTATTAGAATGTAAAATATTGCAAACAACAGATATGGAACTACATTGCAAACCAGGCGAGCAAGCTCCAAAAATTCGCGACAATGGGAAAATCCAACTCTACAAAGGTTTCGATCAAACTCAACTTCGTACTGTTGTGGCAGCGGCTGATTTAGTCGTGGCGCCATCATTGTCTGAATGATTCTGATCAGTACATACCGAAGCTGTGGCACTAGGAAAGTCACTTCTGACGACGACTGCAGGGCCGATACCTGAAGTGGTACGATGAAACGTGAAACTCATCCAACCGTGAAATGTGGATCAGATTATTTCTTCTGTCCTAGAGTTTTCTCTTTGAAGAATAACAGAAAACATCCCGAAGAAGAGTTTCAGCCGAGATGTTACTGTAGAAGAAATTGAGAAATTGTATAATTAAATGTACAAATATTTTTCAAATTATTCCAAATTATTCCGAAATAATTTTAGAATTCTAAAATTCATAAATTTTTTAAATTGCTTTGGTAATTAGGAATAATTAGTAAATTTGGTAATTCCTCCTTCGGAGGCCTATTTATTTCGTTGATAAATATGATTCTTCAACGCATCTACGCTGACAAAATATTTTGCTGTAGAAAAGTTGTAAGAGGAATATCTGCCGTCAGTCGTTTTGAATAGACGATATGATTTACCATTTGGTGCGATATAAGGAGCTGACTGTCGAGTAGCATCGATACCAGCAGTATTCCATCCTGCACCAGAAGTAGAACCATAGGTACCACCATTATTTACGTCTATATATGCCTTCATCGCTTCTAATGTAGCAAATGTTTTTTTGATCATGAAGTCTGGAGAAGTGTACGTCTTTTTTGTACTATCGTAAGTCACTCTATACACTCTGCCATTTGGTGCGACATACATATTAGCATCCGAGATAACTGTGTTGTCATCACTAGTTCCTCAGAGATAATTATCTATAAGATCATAGAGATATTGTAATGCATCAATCTTATGCTGATCATCAGTGTCAGTGTCATCAAGATCATCTATTCTAGTCTGGATAGTATTCTTTAATGTGGTAAAAAAGGTCGTTCTCGTAGTCTCAGAAGTATAAAGATCTTTGAGTGTAAGGAAGATAGATGCAATCTGAAGTTTCTCCGTATTGGAGAGATTTGTAGAAATCCCATTATCATCTTCAGTCGTGGAACTCTCACTTTGTGTAGTGACACGATATGTCGTCGAGAATCATCCGATAGTAATCGTACTAGAAACAAGATCATCGTATTCATCACTGGAGATTAATTCGATTTTCACTCCACTTCCATTACTTACATATCAGGTAGTGCCAACTTCCTCATCATCGATATAAAGTACTCATCTAGAGACGGTAGCTAATGACTGTGTTCCAGAGCTTAATCATGCAATAGTTTCTTCGCTAGATATATAAGCTCTATTTAATCTTGCACTAGTGACTCTCGTAAATGAGAAGCTCGTAGGCGTCAGATTTACTCCGCTATAATAGAAATCTCGATAACTAGATGATCACGATAATCCCAATAGGTCTAATGCTTTGACATATCGGTAGAAGGTCCCAGTCGTTCCAAGGACTCAAGTATCGATGCGTACTCATGTGCTTGTCGTAAATCATGATTTCACTGTAGAAGCGAATCCAGTAGATGTCGAAACGAAGTATTGATATCACGATAATCCAATTCCTGTATCAGTAGAGGTAGACCAGGCAAGCGTAAATGCTCCACTCGTAATGGATCAACTTACTGGTCTCACGAGACTAGGAGCACTAGGTGCAGTAGTATCAAGATATCCGATAAGCGTAGCAGTGAGATATTCATTTCCCGTAGATAAGGTTACATATATTGTTTTGAGCCCATCAGCTCATGTAATAGTGATGTTTTTTGTAAGAGAAAGTCCGGTATAGTCACCTGTGATAGTAGTCATATAATCACCTGTAATAGTATACGTACAATTCTTATTGGACCAGAGATATGCAGGCAGGGTAGTACTTACATATTTATAATATCATGAAAGCACAGTATTGACGCCACTTAATGCAATCATACCACTGAGGGGAACATTGACGATAAATGGCTGACTTATGGTCGTTCAGGTATTGCCAGCCTTATCAATGGCAGTCACATACCAATGATAGGTGTCATTAAGGAGAGCTAGTGTATATCAAGTAGCTCATGTCGCATACGCTCCAGTGAATGTGGTGCCACTTATATATAAGGTATATCATGAGAGGTTAGTCTCTGATCATGATCGGACAAAAGGAATAGTGTAGGTTCACGTAATATTCAATCCACTGGTCGGATACATTCACGTGAGTACGGGGGAGACGGTATCGATAGTAAACGTTGTCCCAGTAGTATGTCCAGCAAGATCATACACGGTCAAGATATATTTCCCATCACCTGTAATGATTGCACCACTGGAGAAAGTACCACTATAATATGCATTCCCGATACCACTCAAGATTGCTCCAGAGAGATTAGTATCGTGGAATGTAATAGTCACTCATGTAGTAGCATAATATTCACCACTAACTACTACACTACCTGATGCCAACAGCCCAGTAAATGTAGGAGTAATGGTATCAATAGTGAAAGTGGTCCCAGTACTATTGCCGGCAACATCATACACGGTCAAGATATATGTTCCATCTCCTGTAATGATTGCACCACTGGAGAAAGTACCACTATAATATGCATTTCCGATACCACTCAAGATTGCTCCAGAGAGATTAGTATCGTGGAATGTAATAGTCACTCATGTAGTAGCATAATATTCACCACTAACTACTACACTACCTGATGCCAACAGCCCAGTAAATGTAGGAGAGGTGGTATCTAAGATAGTAGATCTCTGGAAGTGAGTTGCAAAATATCATAATGACGTAAAGAGTTGAGTAATAATTCTATAAGAAGATAATCAGGTCTTCAAGGTTACTCATGTTCACAAAGCAATAGTTTCTCAGATCATATATGTATCAATATCACCAAAGAGTGAGTAATTACTTACTAAGGGATCACTTGAAGTACCAGTAAGTAGAAGCGATGGAGCAGGGGATAGTGTATTTAACCCAAGCAGATCACCAGTTGCCTTACTGGTATCAGATCAGATAAATTTGGTCGAATCAAATATTCATCCAGTGATAAGAGTAGTTCATGAGTAGAGTACCGGTTGTATCTGTGTAAATATACCACTACCATAAGAGTTCCCTTGAGTGATAGTATTCATATACGTGGTTTTGGCTCATTTTATACTAGTAAATGATCATGACCAAGATAGCATGTAATTACCCAGCGTATTGATGGGGTTGGTCATCACATCCCACGATACATTACCTGTCTGGACCAATGTTCAGCCAGTCCAACCAAATGAGGGATAATCGCTATCAGATCCAGCGACTAGTCATATACCTTCTACGTTGGCTGCAGTATTACCAAAAATATCTTCGGTGCCATAATAGGTAGTGTTTGGGGATCAGGTCAAATACATACCAGTGGTATTATTATAACTTTGCGTAGTATACAAGATACTATCTGGAGTATCTATAATATAAAATCCATAGGTGTTATTATGGCTCTGTACATTGGAAAAAGTATTATTAGAACCACCTAGGTCTAATTTTATTCCAACTGCATTATTATGACTTTGAATGTTATTAAAGGCGTTATTCGCAGAGCTATTGGACAGAGTTACTCCTTCATTGCTATTATTATAGGTGTGGATATTATTCAATACATTATTAGAACCGATCATCATGATTCCATATCCATTATTGTAACTCTGTATATCGGAAAAGCTATTATTAGAACCAGCCATATCTGATAATATACCAACAATGAAATTATAACTCCATATGTGGTGTAATGTACTATTTGAAGATCCCTCAAAATGCACTCCATATAGACTAGCTGCATGCCCTGGGACTATGCCTCCTCAGGTACCGATAATATGGATATTATCCATGATAATGTGCTGCTTTCCGTTAAGATACAACATTCCACCACCTGTCAATTGAGTATCACTATATAGATAGACATCCCCGCTTCAGACGAGAGCTGTACAATCTCCACTAAAATTGATCATGCCTGTAGTAATATAATTACCGCTATTAAGTACATAAATAGTATTTCCAGAAAGACCTAATGGGATGGTGTCTCATCAGGTAATATACTCTACCAAGATGCCACTTGTAGGACATGCCCCAGAGTCGTATGCACTCCATGTAGTAGTATAGGCAGTATTCTCATCTCCACTTCCATACAATGCTTTTACAATATCGCCAGAGTCTGTACTATGAGTCCAGAAAGTCTGACTGAGAAAAGTAGCATTGTTCCATGTCTGGGCCATATCCAGACTTCGTGTAGATGCATCTACGACAAATTTAGACATCCAAAATCCTACTCATAGGACGATGAAAGCTCAGACTAGAAGCCTAGCAATAAAATGTTTGTGTTCGTTTTTCATCAGCATATAATAATGTGATAAATAGGTACTTCAAAAGTGTATTCGATTAATTATATTCGGAATTAGAAATTATGCAAATTTTGGGGCACAAAATTCATAGCAAAAAAGACAGTAAAATTGATTGAAACAATGTATAAAATAAGTATCTGTATAGACATAAGATATGAGACATGAGACGTGAGACAAAAAATCTCAAATCTATTTTAATACTTCAACATTTTTCATGGCCGATCCATTCTTCCCTAATACGCCAATGCCTACACAAGCAGCACCACAAGCACCGACAAATACGCCCACACAGACGCCGGTCTGACCACAGAAAAAAGTCAGTAGAATTTCTATGAAGACATTTCTTGTCGGATGTGCGAGTCTATTTATGATTATTGTTGGTGGACTGACTATAATATTTTATAATCTGATCAAAAATCCTAGTCAGCTTGTCAATCTAGGTATCAACCCTGCCACGACAAAAAGTTTGTTACAGACGTTTGCAGTAATATTCTTTGGATTACTAACATTCTTGGGTATAGCAATTCTCGTCAACAATCTCTATAGAGTCATTACCGTCAAAAATAGGCCAAAAATGAAATATGGCTTTGGCGCTATCGGCTGATTTTTTCTCTTTATTTTCGCCATCAGCATCGGAGCACAATTAGTCACGACAGTAAAAAATATTTCAGTAGAAAATATCATCGATAGTAATCAGTTAATAATGCCCTACATCCAGCTCAAGGACTGACCAAAATATACACGTTCAGATGCCACACTCAAACTTATCGCACCAGCAAATATTTTCTATACACTCAATACCACATACTTCAATGCACAAATTTTACCAAATATGGGACAAGTAAGTATTCCTGCAATGGATCTAGACTGTGGTAATGGACAGACCCTCCAGCTCAATTTAACGACACGACAATTTGACGGAGCGTGTATCTATTTCAAAAAATGATCATACGATCTCAATCTTAATATCAATTATATCAATGTACCTACTGGAGAAAAATTACAAAAATCTGTTCCAGCAGGATCTATAGTGATGGACTCAGAAATATCCATCACGCCAAGCAATGGTGATCTATGATTTAATGACGCTAAGACAGAAATGAGTGTCGGTAAGGTGCCAAGTAAAGTCAGCTTCGATGCTAGTCAGGTGTTCAAAGATTTGGGATTAACAGATTATAAAATTCTCCGAGATTTCGATGGCGATGGTACGCGAGACAAACAAAATCAATCTTCAGCGACCTTCGTTTACAAAAAATCACAACTCTATAATGTAAGTATTAGATTGCCATTACTCAATGATGCTATCTATACATTCCCATTGAGAGTAGAGCAGTCAGATGTGCCAGTCTGTGAAATTACAGCCACCCAAGATAAGGAAGCTCAATATACATTCCAGACGACATTCTTAGATGGACAGGTAAACGTGACGAGTTATCAGTTTGATATCATTGATAAAAATGCAAAGAATAATGTCATTGATTCAGTCAAATGAACTTCTCCAGATTTCAATTATCAATTTCCTGGTAAATGAGTGTATGCTATCCAAGCGAATTTCATTACCGATGATGGGAAACAAGGACAATGTGAAAGTGATGATATCCAGGTCGGAGCGACGGATTTCCAGATATTCTATGATCTCAATTACAAATCCCCAGGATCGCCAAAATTCCAAAAAGTACTCGCAAGTGGCGACGTAGCATACGATTCAGGCGTTATCATGATAAGAGAAATTCCTACAGTACTCCAGCTCAAGATTAATCAGATTATCCCTACGACATCGACCACCACTACTAAAGTATCTATAGATGGAAAAGCAGTCTTATCGACGAATGGTAAGACATTTGAAACCACCATCCAAGATGCAAACGATCATCAAATTTCCATCGTTGTAGAAGATAAGACTCGTGGGACAAAAACCGAGGAAATATTAACAGCTAAAACGAATAGAGATGATATTATAGGCAAGCTATTAGTCAAACCAGATACAGTAGGTACAGATCCATTCACGGTCAAATTTGATGCATCGACTACGACAGTCAACGATCCTACTGATGAGATCGTTTACTTCACCTGGGATTTCGGAGATGGTGTAGTGAAAAAGAATTTGTCAGAGTCAGTTATTTCACACACATACAGATATGATACAGCCAAAGAAAATGGTGAATACAAACCAATTTTGACGATCAAGACAAAGAAAGGTCGTCAGATCTCCATTTCGCCAGCTACAAATATTATCGTCAAAAGAGCCAATCAAGAACTAGTGATCCATATCCCTTCTCATCCAGCACAACTCGCGAATGTGGATGATAGAGTAAACTTTTCTCTGGAGCTCAATGGATTGCCGACAGAGATCAATCGAGATTTCTGAAATGGAAAGACTCTCAAATGTAAAGCAAGAGAATGTGTGCAAGTGACGCAAGTCTATACGACGGCAGGGACCTATACCGTCAGAGCTGAAGTAGTATATGAAGCACAACCAACCATTGAATGATCGATTGTATTGAAAGTGAAATAATACGAATTAGGCAGTAATTGAACGTAGGGGCGTTTAGTAAACGCCCGGGCGAATGACCACGCAGTTCTCCGTGGTAAATATTCGCCCCTACAAATAATAAACGCACGTATGCTTAATTCGTTAATTAATTTAATTACATAATAGAACCTCATGTTAACTCCAGAAGAATTTACACGTATGCAAAAATTAGCAAATATCACCTTATCTCCAGATGAGGCAGTCAAGCTGTGAACACAGTTGGACAATATTATCCAGTTTATCGGACAATTGGATCAGATAAAAATTACTGCGTCAAAAAAGAATAAAAAAGCTGAATTAACGTTGCGTACTATTGCATGAACACGTGAGTTTACAGACACGGACAAACTTCTCGCCAACGTCAAACACCCTTTGGTTAATAATTCGATTGTGATAAAGTCGGCACTTTCTTAAATATATGGAAAATGGAGGATGGAAGATGGGAAATGATAGAAAAAACCTTCCATTTTCAACCTTCAATTTTCAATGCATTTTTCATTTGAAAAGAATAAATTCTCCTTGAATTCTCAGGACAGTTCCCTATATATGCCCCTGAAAGAACTTTTTTTTATTCGGAAAAAAAGTACAATAAACATTTTAACCTTTCAACATTTTAACATTTTAACTTTATTATTATGGCCGAGCGAAAGCCCTTAGAGAAAGTGAGAAACATTGGAATCATGGCTCACATCGATGCGGGAAAAACCACAACAACTGAAAGAGTTTTGTTTTACACAGGGAAGAAACATAAGATCTGAGAAGTGCATGATGGCGCTGCTGAGATGGATTGGATGGAGCAAGAAAAAGAAAGAGGTATCACTATTACCTCTGCTGCTACTACCTGTTTTTGGAAAGATTGTCATATCAATATTATAGACACTCCTTGACACGTGGATTTTACTGTCGAAGTAGAAAGATCATTGAGAGTGCTTGATGGAGCAGTTGCGCTTCTAGATAGTTCTCAAGGAGTAGAACCTCAGACAGAAACTGTCTGGAGACAGGCTGACAAATACGGAGTACCTAGAATCATCTTCGCAAACAAGATGGACAAATTGGGAGCAGATTTCTACATGTCTGTAGAATCTATCGCATCTAGAATCACTGACAAAGCAGTAGTGTTGCAATTGCCAGTAGGTCAGGCAGATGAATTTGAAGCAATCATCGATTTGTTAACTATGAAGATGTATACCTTCCAAGGAGATCATGGTATCGATACTATCGAACATGAAATACCTGCTGATATGCTAGAGAAATGTAAGACATACAAAGAAGAAATGCTTGATAAATTGTCATTATTCGACGATGAATTGGCAGAAAAATTCCTTGGTGGAGAAGAGATCTCTATTGAAATTATTAAGAGAGCAATCAGACACTGAACAATCCACAATAATTTATATCCAGTACTTTGTGGTTCTGCACTTGGTAATAAGTGAGTACAGCAAATGCTCGATGCAGTCATCGATTACTTACCATGTCCATTGGATAGAGGTTCAATGAAAGGTTTGGATCCAGATGATGATACTAAGATATTGGAAAGAAAACCTAATGATAGTGAACCCGTTTCTGCCATCGCCTTCAAGATTGCAACAGATCCATTCGTAGGTACATTGACGTTTGTAAGAGTATACTCTGGTATTATCAAGTCAGGAGATACCTTGCTCAATCCTTTGACAAGACAAAAAGAAAGAGTAGGTAGGCTTTTGCTTATGCACGCTAATAAGAGAGAAGAAATAGATGAAATCCACGCAGGGCACATCTGTGCTTTCCTTGGATTAAAGGATACAAGAACTGGACACACTTTATGTGATACTAAGAATCCAATCATCCTTGAGAAGATGACGTTCCCAGAACCAGTTATCGACATTGCTATCGAACCAAAATCCAAAGCTGATCAAGAAAGAATGGGTATCGGACTTAGCAAACTTGCTTATGAAGATCCTTCATTCAAATATCATACCGATGCAGAAAGTAATCAGACAATTATCGCAGGTATGGGAGAGTTGCATTTGGAGATTATCGTAGATAGATTGAGAAGAGAACACAAGGTCGAAGTAACTACAGGTAAACCACAGGTAGCATACAGAGAAACTATTACTCAAGATGCTAATGGAGAATGAACATTCAAGAGACAGACAGGAGGTAGAGGACAGTTTGGACACGTATTATTGAGACTTGAGAAAAATATGGAAAAGGATTATGACTTCAAAGATGAAGTAACTGGAGGTACTATCCCCAAAGAATTTATCCCCGCGATTGACAAGGGAGCGAAAGAGACAGTAGCTCAAGGAGTCTTAGCTGGATATCCTATCATCAATGTAAGAGTAGTCCCTTATGATGGATCCTATCATGATGTAGATTCATCTGAAATCGCCTTCAAGATCGCTACGTATAGAGCATTCAAAGACGCCTTCATGAAAGCTGGACCAATCATCCTCGAACCTATCATGGATGTCGAAGTAGTGACTCCAGAAGATTATGTCGGAGATGTGATGGGAGATTTGTCTTCTAGAAGGGGAATGATCCAAGGACAAGATAAGAGAGGAAACGCAGCAGTTATCAAGGCCAAAGTTCCCTTATCTGAAATGTTCGGATATACGACAGATCTGAGATCAAATACACAAGGAAGAGCACAATCATCTATGCACTTCGCATCATATGAAAAGGTGCCCGACAACGTGGCTAAGAAGATTATCGAAGAAAGATCTGGTAAGATCAAAGCTATGGACGCTGAATAGGCTTCGCCTGTTTACCACGCAAAACTGCGGTGGTTGAGGGTTGAACCCACACAAGTTTATGTAAAGCCACATTGCATGTGGCTCACGAAGCTAATAAAATATAAAGTGTGGGTGTTGAGAATTGAAAATTGTTATATAGAAAAAAAGCTTCGTAGTAATGCGGAGCTTTTTTTGAAAAAATTAGTATATCTCTTTATCATAACACTTCTCACAGAATACCTTTCACGTGTAGCTCGCTGGATAGACGCTCAACATCTCAATCTTGCAATTATCGCAATTTCTTATATGAAGCGTTCTTTCAGGTCTTGATTGGATTCTTTTCGCATGACGAATATCGGGATGCTTTCTTGGAAGGGGTAATATATGTTTACGATAAAAATCTAATTCCTTCTGGATGATCCTAAATGGTCTTCCACTTACTTCACAGATGAAAATTTTCTTCAAAATATCATCTTGTACTTGCGTAATGTCTTGCGGAATATTGTCTCCAGCCAATGTTTCTACCCCATCAGGGATGGTGGGATCATAGTTCTTATCTTGTCGTTTATATCATCTTGCTAACGCCTCATTTTTTGCTATAGGGAAATATTCTTGAGCGATAGTTTCATTATATCAGAAAGGAGAGAATGATGAATCAAAAAATTCTCATCGCTCACCAGTTTGTTGCATATGTTCAATAATCTTGGGCACGAGTTCTTCATATTGCTCCTTCGTATATTGCTTATTGAAAATACAATACTGTTTCTTTTTCAATCCCACACAACCGAAACAAAATTCACATCCATTTACACATAATTTACAGTAAAAAGAATTGTGTGGCCCATTATTGATCCAATCAATGAAACATGAATTATACAAGCCAACACCTGACATCACTTCATAACTATTCTCTACTCAGACAAAAGCATATGCATCTTGCACGTTCTTATTTTTTTCCCCATAAATTCCATACTTGCATGCTTCCAAATCGTCAAAACAATCAAAACAAGAAACGGCGTTCTTACTATTGTAGACAAGATGACCAAAACACTGTTCAGTAGTAATTAATTTTGTTCAACGCACAGAAAGCTGGATAACTAAATCTTCTGCTTGTTGTTGAATGTCAGAAAGTTTCTTCGTATCTATGTTTCATCACTCATCTATCTTTTTGTTATATGTCTCTTTCGTTAGTTGCTCATTAAAGAAGCAATATTGTGCATTCACGAGGTTTACACAGCCAAAACAGAAGTTGCAGTTTTCACAATTGATACAAAACTTACAGTCACTACATTGTTTACATCTTTTGCATCGCATACATTGATAGACAGAATTACAATCGGTACATTCATAACATTGTTGACCACCAAAGACATAGGTACAATCTATACAATGTTTCAAATCGTCGGAGATATATGAATGAAAAGATTCTTCACTATGATCGGTATTGAAGATCATGTAGCAATTTTTATTCCCATAACAGCAGTGCGTATAGTCAGAGTTTTCACTTTCTCGGTTTCGTAACGCAACGAGTGGCACATCTTTGACGAGTGCGTCAAACTGCTCGCTAAATGTTTTAGAAAAGTCAAAATCTCTCCCATATTGCAAAGGATCCCATTTATCAGATCGCCAAAACGCGGAATTGTACACTTTATATGGTGTGTCGGGGCTATAGATAGATATGATATTTTCATTAGTAGCATTACATTTTCTCTTGTACAATTTCCTTTCATTCCTAAATATCCATCTCCTTCTCTGTCTTTCTTCAGGACAAAGTGTGGGTGTCGGAATAATATATTTCTGCCCACCAATCACGGGAGAAATCTTATCGTAAAAATCCAAATCTGACTGAAAAATCGGAAACTCCTGCTTGCTTACTTTGCAGGTCTTCCACTCGACTATCGGATCGTTGGACTGCTCCGAAATAAACTCATAGACCTTTTTATCCATGCTAACGGTTACATGTTAAAATGTTTTGAATGTTGAAATGTTTGTTCGCGAGTTAAAGTGTTAACGTGGTCACCTATAACAAACTTTTTAACTCGTTAACCTTTTAACTTTCTAAACTTACCCATATACTTCTTTATTATAACAAGTTTCACAGTATACTTTAAACGTTGCATCTTTATCGTGAATACTCAACATCTCCACACCACACATATCACAGCTTCTCACATGCAACAATCTCTCTGGTCTCTGAGCTAATCTTTCCAAATGACGTATATCATGATGTTTGCGGGGAAGGGGAATTCCAAGTTTACGGTAGAAATCTAATTCTTGTTGGACAATCCTAAACGGTCTTCCACTGACCTCACAGATGAAAATTCTTTTGAGAATGCCATCATCGACTTCAGTAATAGTGTCAGGGATATGATCACTCGTTAAAACATTAACTCATTCAGGAATAACAGGGTCTTGATTAGTATCTTGTCGGGTATATCATCTAGCTAGCGCATTATTTTTCGTCATAGGAAAATATTCCTGCGCAACACCTTCATTATATCCGAAAGGACAGATGCTTGGATCAAAATATTGTCATCGTTCGCCTGTAGTAATCATATGTGCAATGATTTTAGCCACCTGTTGCTCATACTCATCTTTATGATATTGTTTATTAAAGATACAATATTGTTGCCCTTTGAGTCCTACACATCAGAAACAATTATTACAATTGAAACATTCGATACAATAAAAAAGATAGCTTCCATACCACGCCATGAATGTGGTCACTCCTATATCCATGCCAACCGTGCTACAGACGTTATAGCAATGAGTAATGCCTTCAGGAGCGGTAAAAACGCAATCCTGGGCTCCGGTAGAATTAGGACAAGAGTAGATATATTTACAATCTTCGGAATTGCGTACATCAAAAGAAGAGACGCAATTTTTACAATCACTCAAAACATTTCCCGTGCTGTGTTCAGAATTATAAATATATGCTGCTCTATGAGGCAAACTTTCTTTGAATTGATGAAAAGTATTTTGTAAGGTAGTTAATTGGGTCCAGGAGAGTTGTTTATAATCTTGTTCTATTTTAGCAAATGCTTCTTTGCTATATTTCTTATTCATAAAACAGTATTCGCTATTTGCGAGTCCAAAACAGGAAATACAATGCTTACAATTAATACAGTCTTCAGACATAAAACAGTCAGCACAATCTTTACAGTTGACAGTAAAACGACAATTATAACATTGCTGACAATCGATACACATATAGCAGAAGTCGCAATAGCTACATGAAGTCATATCTAATGAGTTGTTTACGTTGACCAGGAAAGATCCATAGCTTGTGTTCTCATTCGTGGCTCAGCCAAAGACAAGATAACAATTTTTGGAATGGAGGACAAAGTTGGTATAATAACAATTTTCCGTATCTACATTCACCAGATAGAGATGAGGCACTTGGATATGCATTTCTTTGAATTGAGAAGAAAAGGATCTCGTAAAATCAAAGTCTTTCCCATAGTCCAATGCGTTTCGTTTATCAGATCGTCGAAAGTTTTGATCGTAGACTTTATAGATGCTATCGGGGCTATATACGGAAATAATATTCTCTCCAGTAGCATTACATTTCCTACGATGTAGACCTCTTTCATTTCTATACATTTGCCTTTGTCTTTGTCTTTCTTCAGGGCATAAGGTGGGAAGGGGAATAGTAAATGTTTGTCCAGCAAAAGTTGGAAGCATCTTATTGAGAAAATCTGCCTCTGATTGATATATGGCAAACTCCTGACCACTCATCGTGCAGGTTCTTCGTTCCACGATAGGATCGTTATTTTGCTGACTTATAAATTCATACACGTTTCTGTCCATTGCTTTTTTAAAAAGTAAATTATCTCATTTTACCCAACACTCATTTTGCCGATGCTATCCATACACTTCTTGCATAAAGGCCTCCTCGCTTATGACTCTAAATGGACTATTCTCTGGGTAAACAGACAATATCTCTTCTTTCGTTTTATCACATGTGCGAATAAAGAAGTCTCTACCTGGTCTACGTTGAATCCTGTCTGCATGTCTGGCATCCGGGTGTCTACGTGGAAGTGGCAGACTATTTTTGCGATAAAATTCGAGCTCCATTTTCTGGATTTTAAATGGTCTTCAGCTGGTTTCACAGATTAATATTTCTTGAAGAATACTATCTGGGACGGTAGAAATATCTTGTGGAATGTCATTTCAGGAAAGTACTTTCATATCAGGGGAAATGATAGTATCGTAATTTAGATGCTGTCGATTGTATGTTTTTTCTTTTGCTTGTTCTTGTGTGATAGGAAAATATTCTTGAGCCAAGGATTCATTATACCCAAACGGTGATAAGGTGATTGGGAAAAATTCTCCTCGTTCACCTGTTTTCTGCATGTGCTCGATAATTTCAGCTACTTTTATTTCATATTCTTCTTTACTATATTGTTTGTTGAAGATACAATAAGCATTATTTTTCATACCTACACAGCCAAAGCAATGATGACAGTTTGGGAAGCAGATATATGAATAGTAAATATCGGAAGAATCGATCACGACTGATGAGGAAAAATATACATTTTGCGCCCCAAGTCAGACGCTGACACAATCATATGCTTTGGATAAATTTTCTCCCACAGAAGAAATGTCACGACAGGTATCCGCATTACTTACTACGTCACAATATGCTAGATTTTCAGTCTCCTGGCAGTCAAAGGATAGTACTGTTTCTTTCGTGTGTACTAAATTTGCTCCAAGTGATTTGTCTGATAAATAGATACGCAGACTAGGTACCGTGAGATGTTCCCTTACTTTAGCCAAAAGTTCTTGAGGGGTGTTAGTTGATTGCAGACGTTGAATTTCGGCTTTATATTCTTCTTTCGTATATTGTTTATTGAAGATAAAAAATTGTTTATTGACTAAATTGGAAGATGCAAAACAGAAACTGCAATTCGTACAATTGTAGCAGTAGTCAGCTTCAGTACAGTTTATGCAATGCTGTGAATACGCTAATTTATAAGATTTTTCGCAATTGATACATTCATAGCAGTTATCACAAGTATCCACAAAACTACAGTCTAGGCACCGTTTAGAGCGTCTAAGAACATTACTATACAGTGAGTTTTCATTGAAATCTGAGTCAAAGAGGAAATAGCAATTTTTACAGCTACTGGCGCAATTACAGAAGTCTGAATTTTGCATAGGATCTTGTTGCTGTACGGAATATCTCGGTACGGTGTCCAATAGTGTTTTAAAATTTTCTGCAAAGGTCTTGGAAAAATCAAAATCAATGCCAAATGATAATGGATTATATGCGTCAGAAAACCAAATAGATCTTTCATAGACGGGGTAGGGCTTATCTGGTGAGACAAAGCTAATAATGCTTTGATTACTAGCATCACATTTTCTACGATAGAGTTTTCTTTCGTTTCTCCATGCAAGTCTTCTTCTTTGTCTTTCTAATGGAGAAAGTTTTGGTAGGGGAATCTCAAATGTTTTCCCAGCAAACGTCAGTGCCAGCTGTTTGTAAAATTCAACATCTGATTTGAATATCGCAAATTCTTTGCCACTGGACTGACACTTTTCCCATTGAACAATAGGGTCGTCTAGTGTTTTGGAAACGTGTTCGTAGACATTTCTCTCCATGATAGTATATAAGAGATAAAAATTGACATAAGATAATTATGTGATATAAGTATAGTGTATTATTTGCATTTTGCAAGTGTATCTGTATACTAAGTGTGAAAACTCAATTCACAACAGAAATGAGTTCTCCCCGGGGAGGAATATTCCCAGTTTCAAATAGGCCTCTTTTAGAAAATAACATATATTTCATGCTCAAAGAATCCCTCACTCAGTTCTGACTCACAGACAAGCAAATAGACATCTTTCTCCTGCTTTATACTTACGGTCCTAAGCCAGCTTCCACTGTTGCTAAAATGGTCTGAGTAGAAAGAACCAACGCCTACAAAATGTTGGAGTCCATGATTCGTCAGTGACTGGTAGCCGAGACGAGCAAGCAAGGAACCAAACGTTTTTATGTGCCAGACAAAAATGTGTTGAGATACGCTATCAACGTCCAGAGAGAGCAGGTAGAAAAAAACGAGAAACTCCTGCCCATCATAGAGACTGAGTTGATGAAACTAGAAAATAAACGCGTTTCGCCGATGCCCAAGATGCACTTCTTCGAAGGAAGAGATGGCATTACGGCGCTGTTTCAAGATATGTATACGTCCATCAAAACACATCAGTATCTCATGATCAAAATGTTTGCATCCAATACGCTCGAGAACCAATCAGCATCAGCACTCAATCTCCGCGATTACGCGAAAGATTTTTTCGACAAGATACAGAAAATAGGCGTACACATTGACGCCTACCTTGGGAACGGAATTATGATCTTGGAAAATATTTTGCAGACTCAGGATGTCCAGGAGTTGACTGGCTTGCCTGCGTGAAGTTCTGGAGTCAACGTCTTCGTCGTCGGTGACGTCTTGTATATGATTATCTTCAAGGATATCCCCTTTGGTATCAAGATAGAAAGTGAAGAGCTCGCAGGACTATTTCATTTCTTGCTGAAAAAATCAGTGAAGAGTTAGACATCATTATTTCTTTCCACTCCATTCATCCAAAAATTCTTGCAAAAATGTTTCCATAAATATATGTCTCTTCTCGGCCATTTTTTTGGCAGTAGGAGTATTCATATTATCTTTGAGCTTCAAGAGTTTGCTATGGAAATGATGGATAGTAGAAGGATCATGCTCCGATTCGTCAAATGTCTCTCTATCGAAAGGTTGCTCAGGGACTCGCATCGGGATGGCATGAGCGCCACAGAATACAAAAGTCCTTCAGATGCCAATCGCTCATATGGCATCGAGATTATCGGCATCTTGTACAATCAACGTTTCCAAGTCTTGTACGGTTTTGCCACGCTCAGAGAAATCATATTCTTCATGAAACTCTATACAGTGCAAAATTTTCTCTTTCTGCTCGGGAGTAAGTGCTATGCTTTCCAAGATATTTGCTACTTGTGATAATGACTCTTTGGGCGAACGAAACTGTCCCTTCTCTGTTGGCATGATTCTATGAATATCATGTAGGAAAGTCGCAATCGCGATAATGAGCTTGTCACCTCATTCTTTCTCTTGAATCGCTAACGCGTTATTCAATGTGCGTCTAAGATGATAGATATCATGGCCACTGCTTTCTTGGAAAAAAAGTTCTTTGACTCTGGCCTCTAGTTGTTGAATAATTTCTTCGATAGACATAGTCGTATAGGTGCAAAAATAAATATTATTTCATTATTTTAAACGTAGACACTATTTTTTCTATCGGTTGTTTCACGTCTTTCTCCATATCAAACGCTCTACATGCTTGTTCAGATGGCGTGTCACAATAGGCTCCGCAATTGCCATTCTCACATCAACTATGCGATCTAATTTCAAAATCTAAGACATAATTTTGATTCTCTCCTGAGAAAATATAACACTCACTCGTGTACAATGTTCATGCGCCGATATCTCATCACTTATAAAATGTGTATGTAATATTGTTAGCCACACCAGCTCATGATTCGGTAATCGTTGCACTATCTTGCAGCATAGGACAACCAATAGCTATCGCGTCTTTGTCTGCAGGTACTACGGTAAGAACAGGTGGTCGCATCGTTGCTTTCCAGACGGTCGCACCAAACGTTGTAGGATAAAAAAACTGGACACCATTGCCCGTATAAGCTACCCAACCAGTGGGAATAGTGACGGTGGACGTCTTACTACGTATCACAAAATACCCAGCAATGATAAGTATAACAATCAAAAGTGTGATGAAAAACTTTTTCATAGGACAAAGAAAAAAATAAAAATTTATGTACCACTAGTAGTATGAGGATAAATAATGGAATGAGTATTCACCATATATAGTTTATCTTTTTTCCACAAGAATTCATTGATATGTCGTATAGTGTAGGTAATGAAGAATGCAGAGAGTACATCAATAGAGTAGTGGAGATGTCCAAGCAAGACTATAGCTCCAAAATAGATAGCCGTCAAGACAAAAAGATATCTCATCCATTTATTATTCCAAAAGATCAAAGCAAACAAAAACGGTAATCCGGTATGCCCCGAAAAAAATAAGTCAGCTCCAAAATTCATATGTCCAAGAACTCATGCATTGAAGACAATAATCCTATCTGGAAAGGGACCTAAATGTGTGAGGGTGATAAACACAGAACGGATAATGACAAAGGTCGCCACAGATTTCAAGATATAGGGAATATGTGCTGGATATCTAACACACCAAAACAAGAGAAATACAAGAAACAACGGGATCCCCATCGCAAACATAGTATCTACATCATAGGGTGTGGTATTACTCAGTACGATATCACTGACATAGGTCACTCATTTCTCATTAGCATATGTGCCTGCATAGAAGTTCATCACCAGACTTCCAGCCAACAGCAAAAAAGCAACCAATGATGATCTCAATAATTTTTTGTCAGCGAAAAATACTTTATATGTTGCTCTCATAAGAGGAGTAGAGAGATAAAAATATGCTCTACATCCTTAGTATATATTTACAATGTTATTTCCAGATGTCTTTGTGGTTGTGTTCCGTCTCACAATATTCACACGTCAATGTATCTTCTCATTCCCTGACGAAAGCAGAGGGGATGCCTTCGCTATGTGAAGGATGAGAAATACAATTTCCGTTTTTGCAATGCGCCTCATCGATATTTTCTATAGTCGGCGGTACTTTGACTCTCATTTTATCTACGACGCGTCAATTTTCTATAACATTAATCGTACATCATGGGATAATTGCAGCAATTTTTCTAATCGCTTCAGGAGATAATGTGCCATGAGGGCGAAAGATTAATCATTTGTAGATTCATGGCTCTTGTTTTGATTCGGAAACCCATTCACCACCTGTTCATTCAATATGCAAGGTGTTGATGACTTTTTGTTCATCATTTTTTATCTGCTCAATACTTTTACCTCTACTGATATGGTCTATGACTATTCCATTATCGATTGGATGTACTCCTTCTCAGATAACTTTGCTTTTGGCCTCATCGGGAGTAATGTGCTGAATGAAGTCGTCTGCACGTACAATCTCTGGATTGGATTGTCATGTAAAGCCATCATTTACATATTCATTGCCTGCGATAGCTGATAATAAAACCAATCTAGTAAAATATCAGTTTGCAGCTTGTGATTCCCATCCATTGAGTGACGTCTTATCCAGTCGTTGTGGAATCTCCTGATGTACCCTATGTCTAGGTAATGGATGAAAGAACTTAAAATTTTCAATCCCCATTTTTTTGATCTGTTCCAGATGCTCGGGCTGGAAAGTAATGACTTCTCTAAGTTCCTTCTGCCTCTTTAAAATATCTTCGCCCATCCTTTCCAATTGTGGTCTCGTGAAGTACCATAGTGGGGCAACATTTTTCTGATTAGTATTGGCTAAGTATGCTGAAATAGAAGGAAATGAACTTACTCTATAGCCATTATCTTTCATCTTCTCGATATAATGTTTTGGCATTTGAAGCTCATCAGGAGCAATCAAATCTACTTCTACATCTTTAAAAATTTTTAGTCAGTCCGCCTTGGAATGTGTAGTCCTGCCATGTCGAAGGTCTCCTGCCAATGCGAGGTGGATGTGATCGGTGTCCCGATTATTATTTTCCAAAAAAGTAAATTCGTCCAGTAATTCTTGAGTAGGGTGTTCGTGTTGTCCATCTCAGGCATTAATAAACGCAGGAGGTACTTTTACATTATCACTATTGCGCTCCGCATATGCTTTTCCATTTCTCTGTAACCATTCACAGACTCATTCGAGTTTACTTCTAATGACAAAAATCTGATTGTGTAATCAGGTAAGCATATTAAATGTATCTGCATAACTCTCGCTCTTGTTAAATGCTGATTGATCTCCATGAAATTCATTGAGTTTCACGTCCAGGAATTGAGCGGCATTTTTAAATGACTCCTTAGTCCTTGTGCTATCTTCTAGAAATACCGTATAGATACCAAATGTATTATCTTTGACTTTAAATAGCTCCACCATATCCTTGCGGTTGTGCTGGATAAATCATTTGAGCTCTTGAGTCTTCTTGTACAAATGTATTTGTTCATCAATGGAAAGAGACCCAATGACAGGAATACTTCTTCCTTGGAACACTTTATCTGTTTGCTCTATCATAATTTTTTCTTAAAAAAATAAATAAAGACGCAACCCTTATTTATTATTTTTTTGTTAGACCAAAAAACTTTATCGCTGAGTGATATGTATTCATTACAAAAGTGAAATCAAGGAAAAGTAATCCAGTAATTATTTCATACTTTCTCCTATTATTCCATTCCTTTTAATAAAGCACTTATTGATTTATATTCTGCTCAGAAAATTCATTGAAGCCCATTAGGATTGAGATATCATGATGTTCAATCAGCGTAGTTGGTCTCTTGTATATCTTCTCTCTGATAAGTGGTAAGGATGAATCTTAAGGCCTCACAAAGTCTATTGATCTTTTTAAACACTGGCTCAAGTACTTTCTTCGCCTGTTTGGCAGTGTCTTTATTATTCAAGTGCGCTTCGACATAATCTAAATAATGATAGACGGTTCAGGTAATGTTTCAGGTTAAATGTTGGAATTCGTGATTCAATGCTTTTCATTCTTTTGAAGGGGTTTTTTTCGCTCTCTCTGCAGAGATTTCATCGAGTATGCTAGTATCGTAGTTCAAGATACTAAAAACCTCTTCAGCTTTCTTTCAAAAGCGATTCTGTGCAATGTCCTTCCGTAGAGCCACATAGTTTAAGTCTTCCATGGTGGTGACATTAGAGGATAAAACTTATGTTCACAAATCTCATATCTATTTCATACTCTCTTCCAATAATCTTGTCTGGTTTTCTATCACTAGTGCTTGGATCATATCGTCGATATCACCTGTCATAAATACTGGTAGGTTAGACCATGATTGATGAATGCGGTGATCAGTAATTCTATCTTGAGGGAAATTATAAGTTCTGATTTTTTCTGATCTATCACCACTTCCGATCTGATCTCATCTGATGGATTTTGTCTCGGCCGTTTTCTTATCGAGTTCTATCTGATAGAGTCTTGCTTTCAAGACGGATCGTGCTTTATCTTTGTTCTGCAACTGTGATTTGCTATCACCAATAGTTACAATCAACCCACTAGGTAAATGACGAAGTCTGACTCAGGTCTGGTTTTTGTTTGCATTCTGGCCTCCACTACTGGATGCTGCAAAGGTATCCATCTCTACGTCTTTGGGATCTAATTTGATATCCACATCTTCGGCTTCTGGCATGATGGCTACGGTGACGGTAGATGTATGGACTCTTCCCTGACTTTCTGTCGCTGGGATTCTCTGCACTCTATGGACTCAGCTTTCAAATTTCATCATGGCATAGACTTTAGTTCATGACACCTTGAGCATCACAAATTTTACTCCACCGATATCTGAGAGTTGTTCTTCCATAATTTCTACCTTCCATCATTTCCTCGCTGCATATCCTAGGTACATCCTAAGTAATTCAGCGCCAAACAGTCATGCTTCATCTCCGCCTGCTGCTGGTCTGATTTCCAAGAACACATCCTTATCGTCATTTGGATCTTGAGGTAAGAGCGCAATTTTTATTTTTTTATCTAAATCTTCTAAATGAGTTTCTCCATCTTTCAATTCTTCCTTGGCCATGTCGAGCATATCAGGATCATTTTCACTTACTAGCATTTCATTCGCTGATTTTACTTGTTCTTCATATTTCTTATATGATTGGATCAGATCATAGAGATCTTGGAGACTAGAAATTTCTTTGTTTATTTGAATCGATCTTTTTTGATCAGAAATAATCTCAGGATCCATGGATTGTTCTCTGAGCTCTAGATATTTCTTTTCTATATTTCATAATTTATCGAGCATGTTTGATAATTAACGAATAAATAATTTTATTTTTTTGTTAACAAACCCACCCCAAACCCCTCCCTTGACAAGGAGGGGGAGTCCCCCTGACAAGGGGGATTTAGGGGGTTTGCTGCCCAGAATCAATTCGTTAATAGAAAATTTGTCCAAGTAGAGTAAATAATATCGTGAAAACTCGATTGGCTACTACGGCTATTACACCAGTTCCCAGGCTCAGAATTAACACAAGACCTATCAGAGAATACATAGGATATTGTTCCATTTTATCAGAAGCTTTTTTCCAAAACATTTTGACAAATCTATATCCATCGAGAGGAAAAATTGGGATCAAATTAAACACAGCAAGAGCAATATTAATATACGTAAACGTCATCCAAAACGTATTCATGAGATCAATATTATTCATGAAGATGTCCGTGAAAGCAATTCAGCCCAGTTTAGAATATATCAAGATAATAAGTATTCAGACAATAGCTAATAAAATATTCATTGCAGGCCCTGCTAATGAAACTAATAACTCTCACTGAATAGGACGTTTATAATACATGGGATTTATTTGCACAGGTTTGCCTCGTCAGAAATGAATCAAAAATATCATCAGAAATCAGATCGGATCAATATGTTTCAATGGATTTGGCGTCAATCTTCATTGTAATTTTGGTGTAGGATCGCCGAGACGATAGGAAACATATGCATGAGCATATTCATGCATTCCGATCGATACGGCGAGGATAATCGCCAGCTGAATGATTTCCAAAATTCACATTTCTTGATATATTGTTTAAAATAAATATTCAAATACTTTTCGAATTATTCCAAATTATTCCAAAACAATTTCCAAATTTTAAAATTTTATAATTTTCAAATTAATTCGGTAATTTGTACATTCGGTAATTCGTACATTCTTACTTCAGGTTATTCTGCAAAAAGTGCATAAAGTTGCTCCAGCTCCGGACTCTTTTCCCATCTATATGGAGACTACTGACAAGTTGAAGTTTCTTATAGATTACATCTCTTCGATTAGCTTCATCGAGCGTTGGTAAAGTAATCCCTGTGCCAAGCAGTTTCTCAGAGATATCAGGTTTAATATTTAATTTGGTAAACATTTTACCCAAGATGACAAAGGGCATATCTTTAGAATACATGGCATTAATCTCGATAAGTGATTTACGATTTTGTCCACGAACATAATCTTGAAGGAGTGTCATAAGCCTCTGGTTTTGATACTGAGAAGGATTAAGCTCAGATTTGTCCGTACCAAAGAGTCTGGTGAAATCTTTGGCCTGTCACATATCGACTACAGAGACAAGGATATCATAATCTCCTGCAAATAATCTGCCTTGTAACTCTTCCGCAGTAGTCATCTTCTCAAATGTGAAATTGTCGGCGATACCAAATTGCTTGAAAATATTTTTCATTCTCTCAACAATAAAATTATAGAGAGGACTATCATAATAGATGACACTCAATTTAATTTTGGATGCAGAGCCACTAGAGGTAGTATCAGCTATTTCGCTAGGGATCATATTGTAGATATCTATAGTCGCAGCAAGTTTTTTTTGTTTTTTGACGTAACCGTAGATCATATATTTGTTGAGTCCGCTACCAAAGTTTTTATCCGATATGGTGATAGTGTAGTCAGCTGTTTTAGTTTTGGCCGTATACGAGATAGGGACAGATTTCCCTTTGTACTCCATACTAATCCTATCATAAGCTGAAGCGAATGTAATCTTGAGAGGGAAGCTAGATCAGGAGTCCACAAAGTAGGCTAGTCTCTGATCTTCCGTAGTGATGCTAAGCTGCTTAGGCAATGGTTGTACATTAATATCTACCAAGTCTTCTTTGGTAATACTTCCAGCAGAGTAGTCACGGTTGAGAAGATCTTGGACATTACTTCCTGTAGACTGGAAGACATCAAACAATCCATCAATATTTTTTTGCATGAAATTTTCATATCCTGTAGTATAGAAGTTGTGCTTAATCAGCCCACCAAGAGCTCTCCTCACTCTTACGGGGAGTTGCTGAGCATTAGTATTGAAGAACACGGTAATCATTTTATTTGTGGCAAGTTGTTGAGCAGTATATCCATTTAATGTCTCATTGCCTACGTAGGCATCTATCATCCCAGCTCATCCATTGGATGCAGATTTCTTGAAGTCATCAAATGATAGCGTATTTTTGATCTGATAGAAATTAAGATTGGTATTGGCACAATCTGCAAGATTAAAAATAAGACTATAGGGATCTACAGAGTCTGACACCACATTCGCGCAGTTGGTGTACACAGGGTTAAACCCAAAGGTCTTCTTGTAATTATCCATATCGTAGTCTTTGAGAATATGCTGTGGGAGAATATAATTAGAGAAAAAGAACACATTATCTTTGGATGGAGTAGGGAAAGTTATTGTAAGTTTATTATCAGTTCATTGTACGATAATGAGATCCTTGTATACATTCAGTCCATTGATATTCCATTTGTTATTGCGGATAATATCATTGTAGGTGAAAAAGAGATCATGGATAGATACAGGAGTCCCATCTGACCATATGAATCCTTTATTTAAAGCTACGACAAAATTTTGAGAGTCCTCAGTCCATACACGGCAGAGATCTGCTGCATCCACAGCTCCTCAAGGATTCTTGAGACAACTATTGAAGAGAAGCCCCTGGTAAAAATTACTCTGATAATCATCTCCTAAGTAAGGAAGAAATGAAGTCTTGCCAAAGATCCCCTCTACAAAAGTACCCCCTTTGGAACTAATGCTTTCAGAAGAATACCAAACATAATGATAGCCTATATAGATACTCATCAGTACCCAACAAACTACCGTCACAAAAAAAACATATCTCAATACCCTTTTGATGAGTTTTTGATTGATAGATAGCATGGATTAAGCCCCTGAGGTATAAGGTAAAATAACAGCTATGAGGATGAAGATCACACCAGCAGCGATAGCTACTTTCTTTAGCTTGGTTTCCAAAGATTTTTTACTTCCATATTCGTTAGCTCCAGAAAGTCATCAGATTCCCATACCGATACCACCTTTTGGTGACATGAGTAAGACAGATCCAACGAATACAATACCTGCGAGTATCATAATGATGATGAGAAATGCGTGCATTTGTTTCTATAATAAAAAGATAAATGGTTAAGTAACCATACAAATTCCCATAAGAAATGCAAGGGGAAGGGGCGGTGGAGTAAAATGAGTGAAAAGGGTAAAAACAGTGAAAAGGGTAAAAACAGATAACGGTTAACGGTTAACAGTTATCCGTTATCCCATTTTACTCGTTTCACCCAAATCTCATTTTACAGATACCTATTTAAAGTTTAGTTTATTACAAGAAAGTTCACTATCAGATACCCTATGCCGATGACAAACATACCGATAATCATATATAAGATACTTTTTTTGAGATTCGTCGTTTGTTTCTCATCACTTGGGCTGGTCAACAGCATAATGGTCTGGACAATGATGACAATCAAGATAACAAGGGCAGTAAGTCCCAATACCCAGTTGACTACTTGATAAATGAGAGGAATATTTTTATCGGCCAAGATTCAGCTTCCTATCTCTCAGAGATTGGAAATATCTTTGATGACCTCTTGCTGTTTGCCAAATACTGCTTCGACAATCTGTTTTGCTCCGATGATAACGAGCATGCCAAGTACATTCCATCAGATTAATGTACCTGCTTTTTTCTTCGCATCACTATCAGTACCAAAGACGAAGGTGATCACGCGAGATACGAGAATCACAAACATAGCCCCCAATACCAGGTACATTGCAAACTTAATGAATGGGAAGATAATATTGCTGTATAACTGCTGAGCTACCTGATATCATTTAATGTTGCCATCCGTAGGTGTGAGGATATTGTAGATATTTGATCAGATAAATTTTGCACTCATGATGACGATGATGCCCAGAAGCCCATAAATGATATAGTTCGTTCCTTCCGTCGTTGCTTTCTCTTCAGCAGAAAACATAATTTTGTAAAACCCGATGAGCGAGATAAGAATGCCGATGACGACAATCAATGGTACTAGAATATCCATCACTTTACTATAGACAAAATTTTGTACTCATTGAGTGCCTAGCACTCCTTCCGCTGCTTCTAGATTTTTTCTAATAGACTCAATACTTCTACTCATGGCGAGATCAAATCTTGATGCTTCCATGACTTCGAATGAGCCACTCCATATATTATTGCTTGAGATGTCAGTTCATGCGAAACTTGGCGAGAAGAGTGATGGTTTGAGACTACAGACGATAGTTTTGACTCCTAATGATTGGGTAAATACGCTATTGAGTTTGACATTGGCTTCTAGTTTAGTGCCAGAATTGATAATAAGCGAAGAAATGGCTGGCGAACTATAGAGGGTAATGACTTGTCCTCATCCATTTCGAATACAGCTAAGAAAGCCAGGGCTCGCAGAGCCATTCAATATTCACAAACCACCGTTTCTCAAGACAAGCGTAATGACCGGACTAGCTTTTTGTGCCATCCCTGTCCGACCTCATGGAAGTCCACTAAAGGTAGGTACAATACCAATATCCACACCTCCAGTTAGTTGTCCAAATCCTACACAACTAGGATACTGATAGGTTTGTCGATTCCCATTCAGTGTAGAACCATTACAGCTCAAGACTGTCTTGACGTCAGTACAACTCTGAGGATAGTCCACTCACGAATTAGCAAAGGCGTCAATAGCACTGCCGTTATTCAGTACAGCTCATCGAGGGAGATGACAATTATTACACGAGAGTGACATATTACTAATATTTCATTGTACGACCCCTCATCATGTTCGTGTTCCATTTTCACAGGTCACATGCTTGAGCTGATCATTACATCCAGAGAATATCGTAGCTGATGGACTTGTATAGGTATAAATAGATTGATGATTGCCTACATAACTAAAGTTTAATGGGTTGTAGCAGGAGCCCGAAGACACATCGACACATCTAGAAGCTAATGAATTTTGGTCACCTCATGATCGTGTCCCATTGATACATTGAAGGGTGACATCATAGGTAGAACAATGTTGATTATTGCTTTCCATTGCAAGACCTTGCGTATATCAGACAATGAATCATCAGTTCATGACTCACGTTTGAGACCGTATATTAAAACATGATCCAGCCGTGATAGTATTGGTACATCATGAGTATAGGGAAGCTTGATTTCATCCAGTCCATGTGCCATTGACACAGGTCAGTGGTCTTTGAAGATTGAGGCATGATTGTCCAAAGAGCGTAGGCTGAGGAGCACTATAGCCCATAATATGGCTTCCATTAGCTACCCCCGTTTGTGTCCATATATTATAACAAGCGCCGAGCGTAGGAGAAGGAGTACAGGTAGGGTGAAGGTTGGATTGATTACCTCAAGATCGAATACCATTGATACAGGTGAGAGATTTTTGAAGTGTCAGACATGTTTGTCCAACAATAGTTGGTTGCGATGCCGTATATCATACGATGCTCACGCCATTGAGTGTTCATGTCTGGGTCCATATATTATAACAAGAAGCCAATGTTCCAGAAGATGCACAATTTGGATACATAGAAGATTGGGTTCATCCAGACCAGGTCCCATTTACACACGTCAGTATTCTCTGCTGTGTAGCACAGGTTTGCCCAGGGATAGGATGATTGTTGGTATATCATATGATAGTTTGAGCATTATTTACAAATGTATTAGTCCAGCTATTTACACAAGGAGCTCGGTTGGGATCAGTACAGGTGCCAAAAGGATATAACGAAACTCCAACACCAGTAAATGTCCCGTTGATACACTGAAAATCTTGCTTGACAGAGCTACAGCTCTTCAATGGTGTCGCAAGGGAGAGCTTATATAATGGTGCAAAAGATAAATGTGTTGCGATAGCTGGTGTCGTACAATTTGCCCAGGTATGAGGTGTACATGATGGATATCTATAGATGTTCCCATTGGTTAAGGTCCCGTTAGCACAGGTAATTATCCCTTGTTGTTGTGCACAGGTCTGTGTATAGGTAGCATTAGCACTGATATATCAAGTCTTTGATTGCCCATCAGCAAGCGTGCTTGGATTTCGGCCCGGGAGCAGTTGACAGCTTTGTGCGAAGACGGACAAACCACCAAACAACAAAAACAGACCCAACAATCACGAAAGGATTTTTCATCAGTGTAAGATACATGTTCTACGATTGGACTTGTGCATGACGTGATCTCATAAATAAAAAGCGGAACGGTTGTATGATCAAAAAGGTTACAAGTAATCTAAGTTCTCTCGCTACGGGGATGCTTGGCAAATGTTTCCAAGCGAAGAGCATGATGAGATATCTGCCCGCAATCAGTGCTAGTGGCACATATCAGGTCCATTGCGTCATATCGGGCTGGATCAGATATCGATACAAGAAGCCGAGCCCCAGAGCAAATAGGTATTCCATCCGCACGGTTCGAGATTGCGTGATATTGTACAGACGACTATATGCTATCTTTTCTCCTTCTATACAGTCGTGAAGTGAGAGAGGAGTGGCCGATGTTCTAACCATTCTTCACAATCCTTTCAGCAAAAACAAAACGAATCCTGTCACATATCATCGGATCTCTTCTGGATTTTTGGTAAAAAGATTATTGATGCTCATTTTAGTCTGCAGATGGAGAACATCGATACCCATAGTTAAGGTTGCCACTCTCAAGATAAGTAAGACAATGATGACACTAAGAATAATCGGATGCCCAGTCAGTGCGAGTAGGACAAAAAATGTTCGCCAGAGTAATGATTCTTTGAGCCATCGATTAGGTGTTCAGAATTCATGTAGTGCATATCGGAGATACACGTTGTACAGGGGAAGAAATTTTACAATCACACTCTTCCTCTCTCCTATGTCATAGTACGTGAGAGTTCATGTTTTCCCGATGGTAAGTGATACATTTGACAAGATGCAAATCGTTCATACGAGCAGGATAAGGAGGACAATACCGATGCAGATCGTGTACATGACTTGCAAAAATGCACTATGCAAGAGATAGTCGCCTATCCCTGCAGCGATAGCAAGCAAAAGAAAGAGTAGATTCAAATAGCCTAATTTGATATATCATCGGATAAATTTTTTTTCATTCTCCTCTGAGCTTAATGATCTTTTGGTCGATACATAATGAATGAACGGAGAAAAAAACATCAACGCAGCTAATGCCATCATATTTTTATTGCTATCTTTTTTCTCTACTTCTGGCATAATGGATATAGTATATAAAGTTTTGTAGGGGCGAATATCATTCGCCCGGGCGTTTACTAAACGCCCCTACGATCGATTATTTATTTTACATCAGTAGTAATAAATTCCTTCTCCGTAGGTGATGCTAAGATTTTGACGCTGACGTGTTGGTTGCCCGCGAACATAAGTCCTTCTCCGATACCACAAGAGACCAATCTTCTTTGTTCAGCCTCCGAAAGTCCTATGAGTTCATTCAACGATTTGATAGAACTAGTAGATTGCTTCAAGAGAATCTGTAACGCAGAGTTTGATATGATAGGTTTCCCATAGCTACTTTTGACAAAATCTTCGATATCTTGTGAGATGGTCGTGATTCATAGTCCATATTTTCTTGCTCTTTTGACGATACCATAGAGGAACTCAGCAGAGATTTCATTCTGCAGCAGTAACCACGCTTCATCACAAGCGAGATATCTTTGCTTCTTATGTGCTCTTACCTTAGTCCGAATGAAGTTGAGTACATTGTACATCGCTGGTGTTTTCAGTGCATCTTCCAGATCTCTGATACTAAATACGGTCATCTTATTATTGATATCGACATTTGTATAGTTGTTAAATACCTTTCCAAATGTACCGTTTACGTATTTACTCAATCTCAAGGCAAGTTTGTCACCGCCGTCCATACTCTCCAAGGTGTTCATCAGATCGCCCATGATAGGTGGTTGTTTCCCCTCATAGCTTTCTGCATCAAAAGAGAATCATTTCAAGGCATATGTCCCTTGTAATGCTTTATCTAGGATAGCATCTTCTTCTGGTGTTGCTCCACCAATCAGCAATTTGACCATGCCGATGAGGCTCATAATATGACTTCTCAGGAGATCGCCTTTTCCATATTCCACATCTTCGATTTTGGGTGGAATATCAAATGGATTCAGATATTGCTGAGAATTTGTAGATACATGGATATAGGTACCACCTACCTTTTCGCAGAGTGCTTGGTATTCATTTTCTGGATCGATAATGATGACGTCGATACCATTGATGAGATATCTCAGTGATTCCAATTTTACCGTAAACGATTTTCCAGCACCAGAAGTAGCCAAAATGATACTATTCTGATTTGGCAATTTAAAATTAAATCTATCGAAAATAACTAGTCCGCCAGTTTGTAAGTTTAACCCATACAAGATACCAGTTTCATCTACCAAATCATTGGACATAAACGGAAATCCACCAGCCAATGACGAAGTCACTGCACTTCTAGGGATGCCAAGATCATCGATACAGAGCGGTAATCCAGAATTAAATCCCTCATCCATTCTTTGGATAGCGTTTTTCAATCTGATACCATATCCGGATAATTTCTGTTCTATTTTTTTACCTTCATCTTTGAGTTTATCTTCAGTCTCTTCATACAAGTTGATATAAAAAGAGCTTTCGAAATATCTTTCTTCACGAGTCGTCAGCTTTTCTCTGATCATCTGTACATCTCTGTACTGTTGTTCGATCTCGACGTCCAAGGTAATTCACTTTTGTTGAGCATCGCTAATCTCAGACTTCAGTTGCGTGACTCTATTTTTGAGCATTGACTGGATAGCAGCATCATCTTCTGGATAGATAAACCAGGACATATCTCGCTTTGCATGCATACCTAGCATATCTCTCGTTCGTAAGGCATCGATGTACGAAGGATAACTCTGTGCATAGTAGGTCTTACCAAAAAGTCCTGACACATTGTAACGTGTAGGGACAAATTCCCGATAAGAAGGGGAAATATGTGATTTATAGTCGGCGATGACTTGATTGTATTCTTTCTCCGTCTCGCTGATATATTGTCTCAGTTTACTCGTTAATTTTTTATCATCGTACTGATCATCAGGTAATTCAAGCAAATATTTGACCTGATCTCTGAGCTCTTGGTCTTTGATGATAGCGTTGTCCGGTAAAACTTCCTTTTTATCGCCTTTGGATGTGACACTTTTTGGTCCAAGACTAGGGAATAATCCGTAAAAGAGTTTATCCAGAAACGTAAAATCTACTCTGGATTTTTTCTTGGGTATGCTCGTCGTATCGACAGGAGTATCGTCCGCCGCGGCGGATACATCACTGACGTATTTGGCGTCATATACAATGTTTTTTGTTTCTTCTAGCATAGGATATTTTGAGATTTAAAATTTAGTTTCGCTTTGAGCTTGAAGCTTGAGGCTTGTAGCTAAATTAAGTATATTCAGATGCTGGCGATAATCAAAAAAATTACTCCCGATTAGGTACTTTGGCTTGACAAAAATGAGAAAGTATGTTTAAGCTTGATTTTGGGGGGAAATTGAGTAGAAATGGGAAAAATAAAGAGAAAAGAATTAATAATTTAAATAATCTCGTTATGAAAAAGAAAATCTTATTCTTCGGGTGGGAACCCTTTATGCTTGAAGTCCTAAAAACTAATAAGTGGCTGAAGATCGGCCAGGACTACGAGATCATCGTAAGTGAGCATAGTACTGATGCTCTTTGTATGATAGCTGAAGCTGCGTTGGTTGAAAAAGAACCAATCTGCGCTATAGTTATCAAAAGAAATGAGCTAATCAGTAACCATTATGCTTGCAAAGAGATTGTGAGCTTCGCCGAACATTATCCCAAAAGGAAAATGTTGGTGGCAATCAATATGATTGCCGATGATCAGGATATAGAGGCAAAAACAAATGCGTCCAGCGCATTTTACGCTAAAACAGATGACTGGACACAAGTAAAAGTTATTTTAGATAACAATACTTAGCCCAACACCACCAACCATCACACCCTTTTTGAAAAAAACCCTCAGCGTGTATTCTCTGGAGGTTTTTTCATTATAGAAATTATTGTATGGTATATTATTTCTGTGCTAATTCTTCATCACTAAAGATTTTCCTCTCAGTTCGTCATGGATACTCTCTATCTAGTACGTCTTTGAATACGGAGATGTTACATCATATCGCTTGTGCTCTATTGGTTGCGGGATTGACTTCACTAGGTAATTTCCTATAAAAAGTCGCAGAAAACAAAATCATCCAAACAATAATTAACAAACACCCTAAATTATGAAAGAAGAAAAAACATTGCCAGAATACCAGAAATGGTTTCTGGAGGAGCGACGGAGTTACTGTGCCGTCTTGATCATTGCACTGTGGTCTGTAGCTTTAGCCGTTGTCTTTTTTGTTGTGGCTATATCGTTCCACGGAACGGTAATAGGCAATATAGCATGTGTCATTGGCATAATCTTTGCTATATGGGCCATTATTACCAGGCTCTATTTGGAAACAAAAAAATTTCCAAAGCCTGAAGAAGAGGCAGAAGGCTTTAGTTGGCAACGAGAGAGGGAGATAAAAACCCTCCAGATTGGGCAAACAGCCCAATCACTAACGGGAGGTTACCCCCGTTTATACCAAAAAATCTGCAAAGTAATGGCAGGCAAAGTGGTTGATGTAATAGGACAGAGAAAAACCATCGATTTACTGACCGACAAAATTCGCTGGGTGAAAACCCAGCCAAGAAGTATTTGGGGATATATACGATCTCCCAAAAAAGCATAACTATTCACGAAGAGTTTCCCCGGTCATCCGGGGAGCTTTTTGTTAATAAAAAAAAGACGGCAACATGTCCGTCTATCCAGAAATATGTGGGCTATATACTATGATCTTCTGTGTGTGGTGCTAATTCTTTCTGATCAAAGATAGTCCCAGACTGAGCTTGTGGACATTTTTCTTTGATTAATTTCATGAACGGACTTAATTCTCCCAAAATTACTTGAAACAATGCTCTCTGTCTATCTATCACAATCATATCTTGCAAGCTGGGCTCTTGCAAACGTTCCGTGATACGTTGTAGTATGCGTCATCTATCGTTACTTGCAAGGCTAGCACCTAGCATACCAGTGCCTTTGTAGATTTCTTCTAGGACGAAATTCGGTTTTGCGTGGTGATTCATCATAGAGGATGTGAAAGAGTAAAATAGGCGCAACTATGCCTGTATGAGCTCTTGGGGATCAAAAATAATGCGATTATTGAAACCAGCACATTTTTCTCTAATAAGATCGTCAAATGCACGATTGTCTCCTATGATTTGAAATAATTGAGATTGAAGATCAATAAGGACGACACCCAAAAGGTAGTGGTCACTGACGGCCTTCTTAAGCTCACTCAAAACGTCAGCACTAGTGGCGGTACTTAGTAACTCTGTAGTAAATGTATGTGCAGCATAAGTAAATCTTCTCTGTATAATATACCTTGTATTTGCTGTATCCATGTAAAAATTGTGGGGGAATAAAAACATCTATTTCGGTTAAAGACAGAATAATTATTTTATAGATAAAGTCAAGAGGAAGAATGTCTTACCATAAAGAAAAAAGGCGTTTACTAAACGCCCTTACACCCCCGCATTTTGTCACCCCAGTGTTAAGTTTTGCAACCGGGGTCTTAGTGGGGATTTTATCAATTAAGATTCCGGCCTGCCTGCCGGTAGGCAAGCTGCAATCAGTGTCGCCGGAATGACAATAAAAGTGATGTTAGACAATGCTCTCAGCCATTCGATCCACTTTAAATCATTTATATGCAAGTTTCAATTTTGGATAGATGATATCCATAAATTGTTTTACTTGTTTTCATTTTAAAATTACGTTGTACCTATACTTCCCAAACATCTTGTAGATCAACGGTGGGGTCGAGAAAATCTCGATGTCAGTCAGTCAGTATTTTTCTTTGAGATACAAAAGCTCTTTATGCAAGGTATCCACTTTATTGAACATTGTTTCTTCGATATCATTTTTGTACAATATCACACACAGCTCCGCAAAAGGCGGATAATTATTTTCCTGTCTAAATGTATTATCCACTTCATAAAATCATTCCTTATCCAACTTGCATGCATTACGAATACTATAGTGATTAGGATTGAAACTCTGGACGATGAAATGCTTGGTCTGATGCTTCATAAACGTTTCGTACAAAAAGTAGAAATTTTTCTCCGCAGACGTATAATCAGGAATATTGAGTCCAAAATCGGCATTTAAGAATATCACCAAATCAAAGGGATGATTTTTTATTGGAGAACATAAGAGCGATGTGCCAATAACTATCTGAGTCTGTAAAGTCTTTGGGTCTATAAAGTCCGTCAGGTCCGTCAAGTCATCAGGTCTTGCTTGTGACTTGATAGACTTTTGACTTGATAGACTTTCGACCAATCTTCATATCTTGTTCGGAGAATTGACGGTCTCTGATTCTATAACTAGCGGTGTGATAGCATATTCTTTTTGCAAAAATTCAGCGACCTTTTGTGTTCATAATCAGAAATCTTTGATTTTTGTCGATCTACATTCAGGACATGAGCTAGGGACATTGTATTGTGTCTTACAGATATGACAGAGGCCGATCGTTTCTCATGAGCTAATTTTGTGATAACTGATACTTACCGAACATTTCTTACACTGAGGGATATGACCGCAGGTCTGGCAAATCATTCCACTCGCATATCATTTTTTATTTACCAGAATGCCAATTTTTTTACCTTCGGCGAGATGCTTCTCGATACTCATTTTCACGATTTCAGAAAAATAGGGATTGAGCTCTTTGGTCATATCCACGAGAAAAATATTTTTGTCTTTGTGCTGAAATTTTTCGTAATTCATAAACCGGGATAACAGATAACGGTAAAAACAGATAAGGGTAAAATGTGATATTGGATTGTAAGAAAAAAATATTCATAAGCAAAATGATTTTTCGAAAAAAGCCGCCGGGTGACCAGCAGCTCCTTCAAATAGTACAACTCTAAAGCTGCGGATCGATTTAGCAGTTAGCGTTGCCTGAACTGGCAATGTTACCAGTTTTTTTTCTCGAAACGGTTTTAATCAAATTCGACATAGGCATTCGGTATTATGATTGATTTGTATTCTCGGAGTGATGAACTCATCTCCTCCTTTACCTCAAACTATATTTCCTCTCGGCTATTGCAAGATAAAATTTTCTCTGTTGCTTGACTTAGAGCGAGAAATATATATAAAAACAATATTTATTTTGTCACTTAGCATAAGTGAAATCTACGGATACATATATGAAGAAGATAAAGGATGCTGAGCAAGCATATCATTTTGAATGACCATATGCTCATTTTATCGTGCATCCTAGATGAGTCCAAGAATATCCACAACAACTTATGAAGATACTTGATATATCATCCCAAGATCTTGCTCCAGGCAACACGGAATCATTCTTCGATATCTTCAATAGTATCGATGATTTCCCAGTGATGACTAGACCATATTCCAATATCACTCACCATATCATCAAGGATGAGAAAGATTCCAACAACCCCTATCAAGTCATTACAAAAAACGCTGAACTCCTACATAAATTAATACATTTACATCAATATGGTGTCAGTACTCAGCCTATCGACAGAGACACTCTCTATATCCATAATCATAGTCGTTATGAACACAGCTTGGATACTGCACTCAATATCGAGCTTATTATGAGGAATAATGGATTTTCAGAAGCCGATATTAGAAAGGGAATCGTGGCATGATGTCTACACGACGTTGCCACACCAGTATTTGGTGATCTTACTATGAAGGCGTTTCCTCAGATTAGAGAAGAATTTTGATTCCCCAAGTATATGGCTAATTATCCAGCAATAGTTAGTGCCATGGAAAAAAATTTTCACGTCTCGATAAATGAATTACATGGATATATCAGAAATGAATGAGTGATAGGAAATATCCTTGATGTAAGTGATAGACTGGCTTATACGGCGAGAGATGCATATATGTTCGCTGGGAGTACTATACTGTCCAGCGATTTTGATCGTGCTACACCAGGCAGAAGAGTCCAAGAAATACTACAGAAAAATAAACTACTGTTTGATACCATTATGGAAATTTCCGTCCAAGGTGATCAGATTATTTTTGGAAATGGAGAAAAACTAAAAGATGTTTTAGAAATTAGGGCTAATATGCACAATCTCGTATATCTCAGTCCTTACCTATGGACTAGAGAAGAATATTTTGGTCTACTATTCCAATATCTCGTAGAGGAAGGACATCTAACTATAGAACAATTACAAAAAGGAGTAAATGGACAAAGATTAACTATCAATGAAGAAGTAATTAATCAATTCTATCAGCAGGGGATTATCGATCATGATCCGTCAGTAACGTATGATTTTTTCGACGTACAGATATGTGATACAGCACAACAAGCATTGGCACAGCTTCAAGAATTAAAACTGACTATGAATCCACATCTACCTATCCATTATCTCAAGGTGCCATCATTCAAGCCAGGTACACAGTATCTGACGAGAAGCGCATGAGCAATCAGACCAATGTGAGAAGTGATCTCAGCAGAGGACATGAGCGAACTGCAGAGATTATCTCAAGCGACAGAAAAACACTTGGTACTCTATCCCAAAAAGGAATATCGTACTCATTATGAGGCATATCCTAGATTATACACATTTCTTTGCAAAAAAGCTGACGAAGCATATCAACAATTACTTCATACTATATAATTATTTACTTTAGTCCAATCATGAAAAGCACTCCATCTCGCACTATAGACGTTAAGAACTTTAACTGATCCTGCCTAGGGAAACTAGACGCGGAGCTTTTGGCTACATTGAAACATAGGATGCCAAGGACATGAGCTATCTTTGAGGAGCAGAAAAATAAGTATGTGCTTATCATCAATGAGGATCTAGATATAGTCCCGATACCCAATACGCAATATTACATGGAAGAAAAAGTATGATGTGATATGACCAGGCTGAGATATGACGTGAAAAAACAACAATATCTGCGTACACTATTTGGAGGTGGGAAATTTTCATGAGTAGAAATCAGGGAAGATGGATGTGCATATTTGATCCATGGGACCATGAGACAGAAGCTCATCCACAAAGACTTTACCGTCCAGATACCAGAAATGCCATTTGATATTATGAAGTAAATAAGTACATTTTAAAAAAAATCAGCGTATGGATAAAAACCAAACAAAAAAGATGGCATGGCAAACACTAGTGTTAGCAGTCATGATAGTGACTACATTAGCAGTCATGGCATACTTTACATTAGCCCACTTTGCCACAGGAGCGTTTTCGCTCCCTAACTGAGTACAAACCTTATTTGAAGTGGCCCGCATTGCGGGTCCTTTCTCTTTTTATTCGAAAAATTTCTCAATCTCTTTCACCAATTCATCATAGTCTTTGATCACACTAATCGTCCTTTTCCATTCTTTGGATCAGGTGATTCATGTGATGTATTGGAATAAATGTTTTCTGAAAGCGACCACTATAGATTGGAGATGGGAGCTCTTAGCACTGAGTTGAGGCAGAGTTGAAATAATTTTATCAAGATCTTTTTGTGTTGGCATAATCAATGTGCCGGTAAAATTTTCTGCTTGCTGTTGGAAAAATAGTTCACTCGCTACCATCAAATCCAAATGACGCAAAATAGTTTCTTTCAACTCTTGTGTACTTGGCACGTGCGGTGTGAAAATTCGTGGATTACCAATCGCCGCTTGGCCGATTAAGACTCAATCTAATAGGAATCCTCCGTCTCATCCGCACACGGCGGATTCGCCACCTCCTTTAGCAAAGGAGGCTTTCAAGGCGCCCCTCGTTGCTAAAGAGGGGTTGGGGGTGATTCTCTTATCTAAAATATCACACACATGATCAAAATCATTCATTACATCATCATTTGTAAATCTAATTACTTCCAATCAATAATCTCCAAGGACGGCAGTTCTTTCTTCGTCATATCATTTTGCTTCTTTGTTAAAATGGACACTACCATCAATTTCAATGACTAATTTTTTGCTAGGAATATAAAAATCTACAATATAATTATCTATTACTTTTTGTCTCAAGACATTGATATCTAGTTGTTTTAGATATTCATTCCAAATTTTTTTTTCTGCTGCAGTCATGTTTTTCCTCAGTCTTCATGCTGTTCCATTCAATTCAGGATTGTATGGTAAATATGTCCCATCACTCACCAGTCAACGTTTTTTTATTTCAGTAAAGGATCCAGAAAAATCAAAATCGGAATATTCTTTGTAAATTCCTTTCATGCGATTGGTAGCATCTTCATATGAAGTAATTCCACCGTTTCATAATATCTTACAAGTATCTCCAACGGCTTGTTTTATTTCATAGATGAATCTCCAATCCGCCTCTCACGAATATACCTGCTTGACCGTCCTTCCATGGATGGTTATATGATCACAATATTTGCTTGCCTGGATAATAAAATCTTTCTGCTGAATTTTATCGTCGTCCGTAATTCCAGTTCTCGTCTTGATGCTGAGTGGTAGGCTAGTTTGCTTTTTGATATCTTTCAAAATTTCCAAAACTTGTTTTCTGTCTTTTAGCATAGCACTTCCTCATCCGTTTTGTATCACGGTTTTCGCTGGGCATCATAGATTCAATTCTAGTCAGCTAAATATTTGTTGTCGGTGACTGAGTTTAGAGCCTTGCCTACCGGCAGGCAGGTTTATAGTGTATAGTTTAGAGTTAATGTTCTTTTTTGTATTTTTCATTTTTACTTCTGCACTCTGCACTATACACTCTACACTAGAACCGTATTTCTGTTCTACTTCAACGAAGCATTTCACTAGGCTCTCTTTTTCATTGCCAAAAATCTGCGCAATGAGCGGAGCTTGCTCTGTATTGCTGAGTAAATGTTTCACGACACCGACTGGGTTTATCAGATAGCCATTGGCATTCATAAATTCTGTCCGAAGTACAAGTTGATGTTTTTTCTTATCTCCATATTTCTCAAAAATCTCTTTCGTAATCTGACGAAAGGCATAATCAGTAAATCAATCCATGGGAGCTAAACCTATAATCATAATTTTAAATATTGAATTTAAAATTTTGAATTCACAAGAGTGTATAAGGAAAAGTACTTTTCAAGCAAGAAAAGAGATAAAAATAAGGAATAAGAAATATTCCTATGGCCTGTTACCTCTATGGTCAGCAATAGATGTCCAGTCTTTGACGATTTCTTTTATCTCAGGCATAGAGGTGAGTTGCTCGCTATCTGCAGGAAAACAGTTTAAGAGATGAGGAAGTATTTCCTTAGTTGTTTCAATAATACGTACAGCTTTTGCTCCAAGCGGACGAAGCCCATCTTTGATGCCATTGACTGTCTTCATGCCATGTGCTAATTGAAACTGGGTGTATATATATACTTGATCTGTATGCACTTCATTGGTAGGAGTAGTTCTTCAATCTTCCATAGATTATGGATAATAAAGTAAAAAACTATGCCGATAATAAATATTCGGCAAATAATGTCAACCGTTATTTCTTTTTTATGTGCGAATGGGAAAGTCGGTTATGCCCTTCTTTTTTTCATTCTCTTGCTCACTTGGCGATAGATAAATCGTGCAACAATGCCTACCAATATCACAAGCACGACAATATCGACGATCTTACTATATTGCATCACTTCTTCTCGATTTTCTTTCAATACTTTCCCGACGATAGCCAGGAAGGTATTTCGTAGTCCCGCACCGACCAAAGTATAGACGATGAATTGAGTCAGATTCATTTTTCCAAATCCAGCAGGCAAGGAGATGATGTGTCTGATCACAGGGATAAACCTACAAATCAAGATAGTGATAGGTCATCTTTTCTTGAAAAAATATTCAGCTCACGCCAATTCTTCTTGGTCTAATAAGAAATATTTTCAGAATTTTCTCACAAATGGTTTACCTCCATAATATCCGATCGCATAGGAAATTAACGATCCGATTATACTTCATGCCGTACTTACGATAATCACTGCTCGCAAGCTAAATTGTTTCGTCGCTATGAGAAATCCAGCGAATGGCATGATCGCTTCGCTCGGTACAGGAAAGATCATACTCTCCATGACCATTCAGAGGAATACCGTAATATATCAGGTCTGATGTATAAACGCAGTGATGTAGGTAGCGAGGAATTCGGTGATTCACATTGGGGAGTTAAAGAGTTAAAAGGTTTGCGTGTTAACGGGTTATGAAAAATAGTATAAAACTCGTTAACCCATTAACCCGTGAACTCGTTAACAAATATTTCTTTATATGTAACGATGCTTCACGATAATTCAACCTATATTGAAAATCAAAGTCGAAATCGTATATATTCGTCGTTTATATTATCATATATGTAGTATGAAAATCATAATTCTCGAAAATATCCGCTCTGCGTACAATGTCGGTAATATTATTCGTACGGCTGATGCACTCAGTTGGCAAGTCCGATTGACTGGTTACACGCCATCACCAGTGGATAACAAAAAAGTAGTAAAGACATCCCTCGGAGCAGAGGAGTCAGTCGGCATTAGGCAGTTTGACAGTACTGCTGATGCTATCGATGAAGCGAAAAAAAATAATTGCATTGTTGTGGCTGCAGAAATCACAGAGAATGCCATTGATTTATCTGAATTTTCCAAACAAAAAAAATCTGACGTAGCTGTCGTGTTTGGAAATGAAGTCGACGGAGTCTTGGCTTCTACATTAAAAATAGTCGATCACGTCGTATATATCCCTATGCAGTGAATCAAAGAATCTCTCAATGTCTGACAGACCTCAGCAATTTTTATGCGAGCATTACAAGAATAGAAAAAACTCAGCCATTGCGACTGAGCTCATGATACTAAGAAATATTTTTACTTAATCGCTAGACTATTCATCATGTCATCTGCTACGGTACTGAAGCTAGCAAAGGTATCAGCAAATGCAGAGTAGTTGATAATATATGCCATCTTGTTCTTGATCAATACAACCTGTTTTCGTTTGAGATTGTAGTTAGACTGCGTACCTTCATAGACTATCTTCTTGGCTGCTACGCCATCGATAGTAATATTTTCATTACTTATTTCTTTGAAATTTTGGATGGCTTCTTCCATTTGTGGTTTAGCGAGCTGGGTATAATATTCATCAGCAGAAATATCTACAGGCAGTGTCTCAGTAACGATAGCTACAAATTCCCTAAAAGTATCTCCTGTCGTCTGTGGAGAAAGAAACATAGCCAGAGATCCATAAGCATTTTCTTGGACTTCCCAATCTACAGGATATTGCATGGTAAATCCTGATGCACTGGTGTACGTTTGCATCGTGACAGGCGCGCTAGATGTCGTAAGTGTTTGTGTATGTGACCCACATCACGCGAGGATCAAAAGACCCAACACGGGGAGTAGAAAAGATAATTTTTTCATCAGAATGGCTTGTCACAAAATAAAAATATTACTGATCTCACACCGACTGTTTTCGAAATTTGCGATCACTTCATCCGCCTAGGCGGATTCGTGCTTGCAGTTTCTCAAATCGCCGGTATACCTTCGACGTTTAAAAATCCTCACAAAGTATCGGATTTTTATGGCGTCTCAGAGTATCGGACGTTTTTCTCTGCTATGAGAAGGGTGGATTTGGATGTCTGTCGTTGTTTGGTTTCTTGTCATTTCGTATCTAGATAATAGAGTGCTCTTGTCAAAAATCAACTCAAAATATGTAAGTTTCTGAGTTCTCCCAAAGTGAATATATGGTAGAATCTTTGGTGTATAGTGCTCTTAGATTTTCGCGGTACGAGTATATCTTTCCGATCTTTCTTGCCTCGTGTAATGATACATTTGAAAAATGCTTTGACAATATTCGATTGATATTTTTTGAGAAACCACACAGAGAAAGACCAGTTGACCATCATCAGTTTGCCTTCGTATGTGAGGAGTCTGTAAAAATTTTTCATCAGATAAAACCTCTCCTTCTTACTAGGGATATGCTGAAAACTCGCTATGCCAATAATATAGTCAAAAGTTTCTTGCTTATAAAGTTTCACTACATTTAAAATATCATCACAGACCCATGTACAAGTAATATATTTATTCGTAGCAGGGATTTGCTTCTTAGCTATCTTCAAAAGTTCTGGCGAAATATCGACTCAAATATATTCAATTTTTTTGTTCTTCATCATGGCGAGATGCTTCAATAATCTTCATCCACCACAGCCAAATTCTAATATTTTCAATGTTTTTTTCTCATTAGCACCGATTTCATCTAGAAAAATATCTGCTTCAGATCGATGCTTCTCTCTGGTATTCGCATACTTCACCGCTTCCGCATCATAAAACTGTTTTAAGTCTTCTTGGACTGACATATATAGCGAGTGGAATAAAAAAATGTATTGTTTCAATTGTTCTATGCATTATGCAAACATACTCTGTGTAGATCTGCCTCATTGAGTTTCCTTAATTTCACGATTGCCTTTGTCAGCAATGTCCTCTAAAGAGAAGGTGACTTCTTCGCCTTCCATAAATACCTTCTTGAAGTGCATGAGATAGAGGAGGACGAGTGCCGTCATTCTGACATCATTTTTACAATATTGTTTCAGCTCTTCGAGATATTTTTCTTCGCCAGTTTCTATAAATTTCTGGTACAATTTTTCTCATTCGGCACCAGATTCCTGCGTCTTACTGATACCGACTAATGCTTCAGATACTTTATTTAATCCCATTCTTTTTCACGTCAATGCCTGTAGCAGGACATAGAGATCGATACTCTTTTCATTCAATTGTTGTATATCTTCTGCTGATCCTCACACATTATAGATACATACAGGATTATCGAAATAAATATTATTGTATCAGACGATATAGCCATCGAAATCTAGCATCTTCTGAACAAATTCTCCTAGCTTATCTTCATCAATATATTCATAGGTCATTTTATTCTGTGCATTAGGCTCCATACTATAGGCGATACTAAATTTCATCTGAGTCAGATCATCCAATGATCAAATAGTTTCGATATCATAGACAAGATATTTCTTCCCCAAGATAGTACCATACTCTCCAGCATGAAATGCATCCAGCAAAATATTTTCAATAGACTTCTGCCCATTCACTTTTTCTTTTTTGAGGATATATCATTTGATTAAATTTTGAAAATCTCTTTTGCCTTGCTCATCCAGAATAATCTGTACTTTTTCTCTTTCATCCATCAGGACAAGATCTTCATTCGCTTGCCTGCTACATCTAAAGATCGCTTCTCATCTATTGAAATAATACACGTCATCACCTTCCTTAAATATTTTTTTGAAAAAATCATTCGTCATCATGCAATGTTCTTTTTTGACGATACTATAAAAATTACTAATGAAATGATTCTGTACCGTTTTGAGTTCTTCTAGAGAAAATCTTTTGTACATGGAAGGTTAAAATGATAAAAGCTCGCCTTCAGCTCGCGATAAAATGATAAATGACTCATCACCTAATCTATTACTTCTTTGTTTTCCAAGAGGTGTAATTTCTCCAAGCAGTAGTATCTACGATTTTGATGTAGGCAATGGGATCTTTGACAAAGCTATCAATATCATCTTGTGAGGCATCATTAAGCACAAAGGATAATTTTTGGATCATGAGAGGAGTCCCATTATCCAAAATGTCTTTGAAGTATCGAGGTCCTAAGACACGAGTCTTGACGCCATAGGAAACAATAAAATTCACATTATCCAAAGTCAAATCTATGAGTATTTTCCCATTTTGCTCAGCAATATCATTGGGGACAAGATTGAAATATTTCTGTAAATTTTCTATCGCTGCGATGGTATTGGCAGTGCCTTCATGCTGTTGAATGGTAGCACTAGGAGTAGAAGTGAGGATAATCTTTACTAGGTCTAGTAATCATCGCTGACGATTGTTTTGATCCAATAAGGATTGTAATGAAGTCTGCAGTCAAGAGTCACTTACACTCACACTTGATACATCAAAATTATTAAGCAAGAATGAATAGGTAACGGATTCGTTATTAATAGTTTTGCTGATGGCAAGATGGTCAGCATTGCAGGTACTCACTTTCATGCGAAGTGATTCTTCCAATCCACGAATAGTATCACAAATATTTTGCGTGCCACTCGCTATGCGAGGCTCTTGATAGAGAGGTAAATCCGTGGTAATGATGCTCATGAGCTCGCCAAGACTGACCGTAGTAGTAGTCAACAATCCTTTGAGTGCCAACGATAAATTAGGATAGTCTGGCAATACGACAGAGCGAACGAAAAACGTGGTATTGAGGTACATAAGCTGTATCGTAGTGGAAACTTTCTGTCAATTGATGAGAAGATTTGCTTTGATGGCAATTTGATTGTCGGTATTGGAATGCTGCAAAAGTTCCAAATAAGAAAGTCATTGTAGAGTCTTGATCATTTTATCTGTGGTGCTGAGTATTAGTCCAGTTTCATAGGTGCTAGCATTGACAAGTAGCCCATGATTGAGAATGATTCCAGCAAGACCACTCATTCAAGAGGCAGTATCTCCAGCATTGATGACGTCAATTGTTTTGATATTTGCAGTGATTTGTTGTTCCTGGATGCCCGCAATAGTAGTATCATAACGAGCCGCGAGTAGTGTATTTTTAAGATAATAGGTGTTGTACCGATAGAGCTCATCTACATAAAACCCAGAGAGATTGCCACGTTTGACCAATGCTTTGACGTAATCGAGATACATGGTATACTGTGCATTGCGAATCTTACGATCCTGGAGATCGCGGTAGAGTATCTGCTGATAAGATAACAACTTATACGCATTAAGTAATGGATCCTTATATACATCTGGTGAGATAAGCCTATCATGCAATTGTCCTTGGATGTCGATAAACAGCCCCATTCTCCTAAAAAAATCTTTATATCCAGAGCCACACTGATCAAAGAGCGTTCATAATGCAGTATTCTGATCATTAGCATAGAGGACATATTTTTGTAGTCATGCACAGAATTGCTCACGATCGTCTTCTTTCTTGAGTGCAGCATAGAGGGTTTGGAGCCCAGGATAATCGGTATTGAGACGATAAATAAAGAAGGAGTTGAAAAAGTTCCTGAGATAATACTGACACGTTTTTGGATAAATTTTTGCCTCGGTCAGACAGGAAAGATTAAAGGTGGTCATAATGGTATCCGTTAAAGGAATCTGCGTCTTATTGATGTCTTGGTCAGTCTCATTATTATTGGTAAGGACAAAATTATGCACTACACGTTCGAGTTCGCTAATATCGTAATTCTGCGTAGAGAAGTACTCAATGCTCTTGAGAGGAAGCGTGGTAGAAAGTGAAAAATATCTAGGGACAATAATTCCTCTATAGCTGATAAGATTATCTTGAGAGCTAATAATATTCCCTTGAGTCACAATAGGTCATTGAAGAATATACATACTCATGTCATTCCCCTGGATTGTTTGCTTGAGAAATTTTTCAAAAGTACCCACAAGTTTGATTTTTTGAAGAAAAAATGGATCATCATGTTCCCATTGATATCAAGGGTTAAGCAATACCTTTTGGAAGAACACAAAAGAGACGACAAGGGCTACGATAAGAACCACATATCTGAAAATCAGAGTAAATAGTGCTTTATACCTAATAATGATATGAGCATATTTTTTTTCGTCCATGCATGAGTTCTTTGATAAAATAGGGCTGTGCGGTAAAACATATATAATGAATACATATGTTGTGAGTCGTACAACTTTGATAGAGATATACATTTTTTATCCCTATTGTAAAGGGATTTGAGAAAGTAGTAGATTTGCTTGCAATTGCCAAAAAATTCCCTATAGATGGGACACACGCATTTTTTATATTGCTAAATACCTATAGGAATGAAAAAGAACCTATTAGCATTGGCAGCTCTCGGAGCAAGTATTGCTCTTTTGGCTGGTTGTGCAACAACTACTCCTGAAGTAGAAGAAGACACTGGCGCTGTAGTAGAAGAAACTACAACTCCAACAGTAGACGCTAGCGATGTTGCTACAGGAACTGTAGACACAAGCGACACAACTACTGGAACTACTACTACACCAACTGCAGAATAATTCCCTACCCTAAGATAGGTTGAAACTTTCTGTCAAAAAGATAAAAGGGGGATCGTAAGGTTTCTCTTTTTCTTGATTGGTTAAAAATGATAAAAAGATGAAATGATAAAATGATAAAAGCTCCCCACGGCTCGCCGGGGTCGCGATAAAAGTTCTCCCGCAGTATTGCGGGATCACGATAAAATGGAAGATACTTTCTACTTACTACTTTATACTTTGTACTCGATACATGCGCTTATTAGAATATTTACAGAAAACCAATGGAGTCCCACGTAGGACATTGACGAAGCTCATTCAAGAATGAAAAATTTTTGTGAACTGAGCAAAGGTGGAATCCTATACCACAGAGATCAAAGAAGGCGACACCATCAAGATCCAAGGCAAAAACGATGAAGCCAAGCTCAAACCGTTGGACAAACCAGCACAGATTTTATTATTCAACAAACCCAAAGGTTATGTGGTATCCAAGGCAGATCCACACGAGCCAACCATATACAGATTACTGCCATTCGAGTATCAAAAATGGTACTACATAGGAAGGCTGGATAAGGAGTCACATGGATTACTCCTGATGACGGATGACCCCAAATTGGTGCACGAATTTGAACATCCGAGTTTTGGTATAGAAAAAGAATATATCGTCGAATTAGATAGACAATTGGGAGGTAAAGCGAAAGCAGAATGCATCACTGGGGTAAAAGAAGGTGACGATGTGCTCAAAGCAGTCAAAGTCATAGCAAATAAATTTCGCAGAGGGAAATGATTCTTCTACAACGTCATTTTGTGAGAAGGTAAAAATAGACACATCCGCAGAATGTTTAAAAAATTATGATATAATGTCATGGATCTTCAACGTATTCGCGAGGGCAAATATCTCTTGGGCGATCTCAAAAATAGTCATTGGAAATTAGTAAAAGTACAATCATAAAAATAGTTATGTTACTCTCTGATTATTATTTAGTGAGGGATTCTTTTGCTGCGATAGCTGCGGTTCAATCATGTTCTCCTTTTTTCTCTTGCGTATGTTTCCATATTGCTGCATCAAATGCCACTTCCAAATTCATCAGAAAGGAATATGTATCATCCAATGTTTTCTGTAATTCTGCTCTCTGAGAAATCAAGAAAAGATCATAGATAGCCTGCCCATACACATCATAGCGATCATGAATGTCTTTTTGATGGATGGTGAGCATAGTCTTGTCTCGTTCAGTTTTGGGTGAAGAAAGGATGGTGATGGTATCCTGGATCCTATGAGAAAGTTGGCTTATTTTCCAAACATCCTGAGGAATCTTCTCTGAGGTAGATCGTCACTGGGAGGGAAGTAATGGATGCGAAGTACTTATTTTAGCTCGAAGTGTATCTAGAAGAGTTTCATCTGCCTTGATTTTAGTATCAACGAATCATAAATAGGCGGCCTCCAACGGCACGATCTCTTGATTTGCAAGACGACAAAGATCGATAAGGAGTCAACCAAGTTCAAATCTAATATCATATTTTAATGCCTGTACTTCATCCAATGCGTCCAACTTAGTGACTTCTCGTTCGCGTTCCCATGCTCTATGAGATTGCTCGTCCTGTCGCGTTCATTGTCATTTGTTTAGTGATGGTGAGGATGAATAATCATACAGGGATTTGTTAGTCCCTATCATATGGAGACGATAATCTTTATGATTTTCAAACTTTGCTATAGTTTTAGTCAATGAGGAAAACCTATTACATAACTGTTGTTTCTTCTGTAGCATCTCTTTACAAAGTCATTCGCGAGAAGGCAATACGGGCATTTCTTTTTCTACTCTAATTTGCATTCATGTAAGGCTGGCCATAGTGCTAAAATAATATAATAAAAAGTAATCCTAAAAACTTTATACAGGATGAGACTCCAAGATAGGCTTCTCGAGAGTATGAGCAGGTGGTGTCGGAGTGGAATTGTGCTGTCTATTCTTCTGGTGCATCGCAAGTGCAAAAGCATGTGTCGTATCAATTTCTGGATATCCATTCTCGGAATAGGGATTTTGGCTTGCTATCCTGACAAAAGAGTCGGTAGCTACCAAGAGTACTCATATGCTATGTTTGATGGCACTGATATTTCGTATTGGGCTGTGAAGCTTGTATTCTACTTTTTGTAGTGAGCGATCCAATATATCTGATCTTTCTTGATAACTAGCATAACATGAGGGGATATTGAGAACGACCTCATCTAGTGAAACAGTTCGAGGTGATCATTTCTTGGTATCTATTTTGCCGTAGGAGTTTGCTAGGCAAGCAATATTAAAAATGAGTTCACCAAAAGTAACTCTTATAGCACTTAGTTTTTTGGTAGAGGTGACCCTGGTATATTCCTGTGCAGCATGTACTAAGTCATTTTTTCTCTCCTTAATCCCAGTCAATATCTCCTCGCGTGGAATATCAACGATTCATTGTTTATGTAAATATTTTCAGGTCATACACTGGATCTTGTCGAGTCATATAAGCATCACTTCATAGACGATAAAATAAAAATTATATATGTTCTTCTGCTACATCTGGATAGACCGTTCCCAAATAAGCAATCACTTTCCTCAGTATCTCATTTCATTTCTCTATATCATCAGAAGTGATTCTTCAGAGGCCAGATTCCACATCATCTCAACCTTCTATCAAAGGTTCATATCACTTTTCTCATATAGTTTCTTGAAAATATTGTACAAAATCATCCATAGCGGTTTGAATGGGAGTACCTTTAGATAAAATCTTGGGCACATAGTAATCCAACATATTTGCTATTCCAACAAACCAACTTTTCCTACACTTAAAGAAGGCATAATTCCCAAATTTATGATGTGCAAGACTTCTATTGTGCTCGAATCTTCTGGAAAGCATAGAAGTGCTCATATGGGGGATGAAATCAATATACGTATACTCATCAAGTTCGCTTTTGAGTAATGAAATAATATTTTCTGGTGTACTATGGCAAATAACAGCATGCCATTTTTTATAACGTTCTTCACGCAATTCATCAGGTAATAATCTCATTTTATACAACTCTTTCTTATCGTTCAAAATATACATATATTCACATTTCTCTCAATTCTCATCTACTCATTCAAATATCTTCATCTCATTCACAATTACATCAAAAATCTCATCCTGCGTATCTCCAGTATGGAAGGGCAGTCACTGGATATGATCGACTTTTCGGGTGAAGGGAAGTTTATCTACATACACATCTTTTTCTGATGTGGCCGGATAGTTCATTGCTGAGTAAACAATGTCTTTGCTGGGTGCCTCACTTCTTTTCTTGATGCCGTCAAAAGCGATGTTTCAAGTTCACAATGCTTCATGTGCATTTGTAGCATGTGCTATGTCTGGATACGTCGCTTCTAAATAAGCAATCACTTTCCTCAGTATCTCATTTCATTTCTCAATATCGTCAAAAGTGATTCTTCAGGTTCACAATGCTTCATCAGTGCCAAAATGGTTTGGCTCAAAAGATTTTTTGCTTATATATTCTTTAGCAAATAAATCAAAATCCTGTATGTCTTTCTGGAGATGTTCTGGAAGTTCTCTTGGTTCATGAGTGAGCTTGTGATGAGCAACTTTAGCGGTCTCAGAAGAAATTAAAGAAAACCAGCCTTTCCTACATTTTAGAAAACGATATGGTCGAAAGCGTTTATGATGTTTTTCCACAAAAACCTTATCTAACGTAGAGGATGAAAGGAAGGGAATCGTATCAGTACGTATAGAAAGTAATGTGTGTAATCTCGAGAATACTTCTTCAGGAGAATAGAATGGAGATGTGCGTGGTTGAAATTTATAATCTAATACCTTCTGCTCTGCTGCGTTGGGTGTTAGCCTCATCTTGTGCAATTCTTTCTTGTCGTCTAATAGATACATATACTCACATTTCTCTGAATTCTCATCTACTCATTCAAATATCTTCATCTCATTCACAATTACATCAAAAATCTCATCCTGCGTATCGCCATGATACGGGAGTCACTGGATATGATCAACTTTTTGTGTAAGGGGTTGTAAAGAGTTCAAACTTTATTACTAGGCAATAAAATCTATTCATCCATTTCGTCTTTGACTTTACTTAGCAATTGCAATGCCTGAAGCGGCGTGATAGTATTTAAGTCAAATCATTGCAGGAATTGCTTAATTTTCTCAAATCTCGGATCTACAGAAATGGAAGATGGAAGATTGAACATGGAAGATTGTTGTCTTGTTCATTCTCCATTCTCCATTTTCAATTTTCAATTCGCGTCCTGAAGTTTATGTAAATTCTCTTTTGCTTTTTCCAGAATTGCGTTAGGTATTCACGCGATTTTAGCCACATCGATTCCATAACTCTTATCTGCTCCGCCTCTAACAATTTTTTTCATAAACACGACATCCTTATCGGTTTCATACACACTGACGGAATAATTTTGTATGCCAGGTAATGAATTTTCCAGCTGAATGAGTTCATGGTAATGTGTCGCGATCAACGTTTTGGCTCCCACTTGTGTGGCTATATATTCCAATATTGCCTTCGTCAATGCCAGTCCATCATAGGTCGAAGTACCACGTCCTAGTTCATCAAAGATGATAAAACTTTTACTCGTCGCATTGTGCAAAATATTCGCGACTTCTATCATTTCTGTCATAAAGGTGGATTGATTTTTTGCAATCACATCACCACTTCACACACGTGCAAACAGTGCATCGACCAGTCACAATTTCACTTCTTTCGCTGGTACAAAAAGTCCGCAATGCGCTAACAATACAATCAATGCATTCTGCCTTAAATACGTCGATTTTCAGCCCATATTAGGCCCAGTAACGATATGGAGAAATCATCAGGTATCTTCTGATGAATCGTCTGACATCTTCAAGTCATTTGGTATGAATTGTAAATCTCTTGGCAAAAATTCTTCGATCACGGGATGTCTTCATTCTACGATAACGAGTTGTGAGTTATTAGTAAATTCAGGTTTGCTAAAGTTTTTTTCCTTCGCAAGCAAGGCATGAGAACTGTAGACATCAAGCCAGGCAATCCACTCAGCAAATGCAGTGAGTGACTTACTGATCTGAGAAACTTTTGCTTTCGCATCTTGAAGCAACAAAAATTCTCTGCTGACCAAATCATCTTTTGCGCTCAACACTTGCGACTGTATCGTATCCAAATAGGGAGACACATATCTCTGACCACCTTTCAACGTATTTCTCCTCAGCACGTCAAACTTATCTTTGTTCGCACCGTGTGCTTCATCAAATAATTTATGCTCAAACTGGGAAATATCTTTGTTCGTGATTTCGATAAAATATCATTGATTCATCACATATTTCAACTTCACATTATTCACTCAGCTTTTTTGACTTAACTCTTGCTGATATTGTAATAGTAGTTCATCACTGTGATATGCGATCTTTCTCAATGCATCAATTTTTTCATTATAGCCATCGCGAATGAAGTCGATATCTTCGCGATAATCTTCATCATTTTTCAACAGCTGCTGCAAATGATTATACATATGCAACACAGCATCTTTGTCTGTATCGCTTAATCACAAGCGAACAAGTTCTTTGAGTAATAAGGAATTTTCAAAAAATATTCTGAGCGTAGCTCTCAATTTGATAAAGAGCGATGGCGATAATTTCTTGTATAAGATCATCGTCACCAGTTTTGGAATATCAGAAACATTGTTTAATATTGCATGAATTCTGTGTGTGTCGATGCCAGTCATCTGTGGACGAATCATGTCTTCTGCGAGATAATACGCGATATGGTTCAGTCTTTTTTCTAGTTCAGACAAGGTATTTGTGGGGTTGGACAAAAGATGGCGGAGGAGTCTGGATCATCAGGCAGTTTGCGTCCTATCAAGGATTCATATGAGAGAATATTTTTCACTATTTTCATAACTCGACGTAAATATTTCCAAATTTTTGATCGTTACATCGTCGAGTAAGACAAGATGATCTTGCGAGTGCAGGGAAATTTTTGCAACATTTTTTAACTGGGTTTTCTGCGTATGAGCGATATAATTCAACAGCAGAGCAGCAGCTCCGAGTCTGCCTTCATCCAATGCTTTACCAAAGCTCGCTAAGCTCTGTACTTGGGTCATCGTGATCAAAAAATGCTCCGCGTCAAAGGGCACTTCATAGATAGAAATCAGACATTTTAGATATTGCAAGAGTGGCGTCGTGACCAAATCTTTATCCGGGAAATCAAAATCAAAAATGATTTCACTTGGCTTGATCGTCAGGATAAACTTTTGCATCTCAGCAATATCTGCGAAACTTCTGGTCCGATATTCTCCCAGTGAAAAATCGCCTCGCGCTATATGATAGCTGTGCCCATCTTTGTAGGGTTTGAAATGAATACTGAGCATATAATTTGTCGTTTTCTTCTGTTCGTGGACGTAGGTTCCGGGCGTGATAATCTGGGTCACCTCTCTCGAGACAATCTTCCCGGGGACGGGATCAGATGTTTGTTCTGCGATAGCTACTTTGTAGCCGTGAGCCACCAGCTTCGGAATATATTTATCGACACTATGAAACGGAATTCCCGCCATCGGCACGACATTTTCCGCGTTTTTATTTTTACTCGTCAAAACCAAATCTAATACTTTGCTACAAATCTTCGCATCTTCAAAAAAGGTCTCATAAAAATCTCCTATACGAAAAAACAGAATACAGTCGGCGTATTGTCTTTTGACCTCGATATACTGCTCAATCGCTGGAGTAAATGCCATCGTCGATGATTTAAAATAAAAACATTACCACCCAACCCGTATTGTCATTCCCGGGTTAAGTTTTGGAAGAGGGAATCTTATTAGCTCATAAATGCTGCTGATAAATCATCCCGATTTAGGTTTTCTTTCTCAATTAATTCTATTTTTCGTTGTCTGTTCCATTTTTTTAATTGTTTTTCGCGGACAATTGCCTCTCTTATGTCTGATCGAGCTTCATAGTATACTAACTTTTTTACATGATATTTTTTAGTGAATCATTTATTTGTGCCATCTTGGTGTTCCCAAATTCTTCTAACTAAATTATTCGTCACTCAAGTGTAGATGACTCAATGTTTCTTACTTGCTAACATGTAGACGTAATAATGTCTCATAGTGGTTTTTAACAATAAAGAGAGCTCATTACCCGACTAAGATCCCGGCTGCAAACCGGATCGCCGGGATGACAAGGAGTCGGGGAGGCTGGGGTAAATGCCATGGTCGGCTTATGTAAATAAAAGAAGTATGAGTTGCTTACATAATGGGAAGAATATCTACACAATTATAGTCCAAGGATAAACGAATCATCTTGGATATGTATGTCGTATGATCAGCTACTTTTAGTTCCTCTTTGATATGGTCACTATAGGGCAAACAAGATTGTTCAAATTTAGTAAACCGCTCTTTTATATGCTTTTGTAAAAATAAGATTTTTTCTACTTGTACTTCTGAATTGAGTATAATATTAGTCATAGTTCAGAGATTTCCATTTCAAAGATCTCAATAACGAGGAGTGTTCCAGGCCTCTGATTGTATATATTTGGGAAAAAATGCTGCTAGCCCAGTATAGAAATTAGTAAGAAGTTGATCAGAATTATTGTGTTGTAGTGATGCAGTAAATGCATTTAGTGTCTGGGAAGCAGAGGGCTCCTTTATGTTTCAACTAGCGTATGATTGGATCACTTCCCAGAGAGGATGTTTTGATTGAGAAAATCATGCCTGGAGGGCAGAGCTCCAGTCTGTAGGTGATGCATCCTGTATGGTAGATGGGATATTCAAGATGTGCGTAAGGAGAACTAAAAGGATATTACTAAACTTGTACTAAAATAGCATAAAAAATCAACCATAAATAGAAAATATAATTTGTCCCGTAGTGTGCTATATTATATTGAAAATGTAAACAAAATAGGTATACTTCACAACAGCAAACACAAAAACAAACCAATAAACAACATCGCCATGAATAAAGATGAAATCAAAAAACTGCTGGATAACGCCGCAAATTCAGCAGAATTTCTAACCAGCTGCCTCTGCCCAAATGTGGAGATAAGACCCTCCGAGGAGATTATTTTTGAGGGGCTAAATCGTGACCGAAGGCTATCATTAATAGCTAAGGCCAACAAAGAGAGGGAAACGATCAATATCTTTTCCTTATCGATAGCAGATCCACGTTTCGGCGATTGCTATCATGTGGAAATTATTCATTTGACAGAGCAATCGGCAACCAAAGAATACTTCGCCATTGGCGAAGAAAGAAAATAACGGATGGGTATTACCATCCTCAAGCTGTCCTGTGGGGCAGCTTTTTGTATAATCATAAAAAAATATAAATGTCAACACTTTGGGCTTAGAAACGGCTTCTAGAATTTGCAATAATTGGTTTACTGACTATAATTAAAGTGTATTTTGAGCTACACGCGAATTCGTTAACTTTTTAACCCGTGAACCCGTTAACAACAAGATGACCGAGTTAACCAAGACAATCCTTGAATTGGAGCAGTTGCAGACAATGCAGCCAGATTTTTCCGTTATTAAGCTCCTAGAAAGAGAAAAGTGTGAAGATATGCAAGTCGTCATTTTCGCAAAAGAAAAAAATACACTCAAAATTTTGACTACAAATAATTTCCCAGAAAAGGTACTCAAGCTCACAAAACTTTTAGATGATAAGGGATATAAATCAGAACTTTTTTATACCTCTATGGAGTGATTTGGGTATGCGCTCGGTCGATATGACCAGCTCATCAATAATGAAATGAGAATGCAGGAAGAAAAAAGAGCTGAGAGAATAGCAGTAGGGAAGTGAGCAATCGCAATTATCCAAAAAGTATTTGAGAAAAGAGATACAATGGACCCTGGAGAATTTATTATGCAATTAATTAGTTTATCTTTCCAAGCTGGGGCTTCTGATCTCCATTTCCAATCCGAGGATAGAGGAGTGCTAGTAAGGATTAGAATTGATGGCGTATTACAAGAAATATTAGAATTTACTCATGATGATTTCCGTAAATATCTACAGAAAATTAAATTCATTTCAGGAGCTAAGATGAATGTGGATTATATTCCCGAAGATGGAAGATTTGATTTCGAAGTAGAAATGTCCGATGGTAAGAAAAAGAAAATAGATTGTAGAGTGAGCTTCATACCATGAATTACTGAGGAGAGTACGGTCATCAGATTCTTGGATAGTACTGCTGGTATCAAGACCTTCGAAGAATTATGATTCGCTGGCAAAAGTTTTGATTTACTCAAAAATCATTTAGAAAAAAATACAGGTATTATCATCTTTTCTGGACCTACAGGGTCGTGAAAGACCACTACGTTATATTCTATCCTGCATTATTTAAATAATGGGAAAGAAAAAATTATCACCTTGGAAGATCCTATCGAATATGAAATCGCAGGTATCCAGCAATCGCAGATCAATTACACCAAGTGATATACGTATGAAGTTGGACTCAAATCTATCCTTCGTCACGATCCAGATATTATCTTGGTCTGAGAAACAAGGACGTTGGAGACCGCTGATATTAGTATCACTGCAGCATTGACGGGACATCTCGTCTTCACGACATTACATACCAATTCAGCCATCGAAGCTATCGATAGAATGATCAATATGTGAGTGAAACCATATATGCTTGCACCATCATTAAATTTAATTGTTGGTCAAAGATTGGTTCGCAAAGTCTGTCCTCATTGTGCAGTCAAGAAAGATCCTGATTATGCTGAGTCTGCAGAGATCGCAGAAAGTGTAAGAAAAATAAATGATATCGATCCTACTATGAAGCTCGATTTCCATAGACAGATCCCCAAGATTGTAGGCTGTGACCAATGTAATGGAACTGGCTATATCGGCAGAATGGTGTTACTAGAAGTGTTTGAAGTCTCAGAGGATATAAGAAGAATGATCGTCGAAGGCAGAACAGCCATCGATATTTATGGCAAAGCCAGAGAAAATGGCTACCTTACTATGAAGGAAGATGGCATCATCAAGATGCTTGATGGCTTGACTACATTGGATGAATTGAGAAGAGTTTTATAGGCCTATCGGCCTGTGGAAAAGTTGAAGCCCACACCGATTTCCTGTAGAGACGCATTGCATGCGTCTCCGAAGCTAATGAGAGTATGTGGGCATATGGAAAGGTTGAAAATGGAGAATGGTTCCATTTTTTTTCTTATATTTTCTTATTGTAATACTTTACAAAAAGACTACACCCTACCTGAATTTAAAATTCACCTGTCCACGAAGGTGGGAAATTTATAATTTAAAAATTACAAAAACATGGTACCAAAAAAAGTATTTTTCACCAAGGGCGTAGGCGTCCACAAAGACGAGTTAGCAAGCTTCGAGTTGGCACTCAGGCAAGCGTGAATAGAAAAGTGTAACCTCGTGTATGTGTCCAGTATTTTTCCTCCAGAATGTAAAATGGTAAGCAGAGAAGAAGGAGAAAAATTACTCAGACCAGGGCAAGTGACATTTTGTGTGATGGCGAGAAATGAAACACAGGAACCAAACAGACTGGTCTCGGCATCGATCGGACTTGCTGTCCCCGCAGAGAGTGAGCAGTACGGATATCTCTCCGAACATCATTCCTTCTGACAGACAGAAGACGAATCTGGTGATTATGCTGAGGATCTCGCAGCGACAATGTTGGCGACGACACTAGGTATAGATTTCGATCCTGATATGCTTCGAGATGAGAGAAAACAAGAATACATCGCAAGTGGTAAAATCATCAAGACCAAACATACTTCTCAATCTGCCCAAGGGCACAAAGATGGACTGTGGACTACCGTCATTTCTGCTGCTGTATTTATCATGGGATAATCCATCATAATTGATATATGAAAAACCCCTCCATATATATGGATAGGGGTTTTTCAAAAGTCTGTGATTATTATGTACTATAATAATAAGATCTTTTTTTGTGTAAGAAACTAAGCTGCCATAGGAAGATCTTCTTCGTCTTCTTGCGTCATCTTAACTACATTACCTTCTTCTCCTTCAACTTTTGTAACATTTTTAGCTTCAGGTCCTTTTCTTCCTTCACCCATTTCGTAGGTTACTCTGTCATTGTCAGCGATAGATCCGATGACATTAGATCCGTGTACAAATACATCCTTTTCACCATCATCTGGAGTGATGAAACCAAAGTTACTCTTCCTGTTGAAGAATTTAACAATTCATGTTGCCATTAAGTAATAGGGTAGTAAATAAAATCTTTAGGGCAGTTGCCCTATCTAAAGTATACGATATTGCTCAAAAAAAGCAAGACAGAATATCTGACTGACGTGAACGGCTTGTCTTTGAACGAAATAAGATTGACTTTATGGAAATTATAGTTATAATAGAAGAGATAGAATGCCTTTATTTCCTTATGGTAAGAAAAAATGGAAGATGGGAACAAAATACCTGTTGATTCTCTACAACAGGATTGAGATAAAAAACTACAAGAAAATTGAGATAAGAAAGAGGTACATCTAGAACCTAGTACAGAGTTAAATCTAGGCTCTGATCAACTCACATGAGCATTGAATATCAATAGGACAGGAGTTACGACAGAAATAGGGACGGTAAAGATTGCTGGCGAAGAAATATTTGTCGTTACCAGTGAAGGTAAAGAAGTAGCTGTATCAGTGCAATGTGTAAGAGAGAATAAGAAGCATGATATAACATTCACCGAAGGCGATGAAGTAGAGTTTTGGATTAGCGAAAAAACAGGGACGGCCACATACATGAGAAACAAGACAGAAAGTCAGGAGATGAAGATGAATACAGAAGCAGTAATTGCTCAGCTGACTACGAAATGTAAGTTAGAATGATATACAGTAAAAGTAGAGATGTTAAGTGGAATCACACAACAGATCGGGATAACTAGGAAAGATGTTGCTCAAAAGACAAAATCACAGATACTAATAGTCGTTAATAAATGAGGGATGGCAAGTGTGTCATATAAGCCTTATGATCACTATGATGAGTATTACTATCTCTTGGAAAAATCAATCAATGATGCAGATTTCTATGACTATATAGGGTGATTTATCAAAAATGCTGGAGTGGATGGCAAAGGAGAGAATATCATCTTTGCAGAAGAACTAGAAAGGCCAGGGATAAAAAAAGAAATATATCCAACAGATCCAGATGAGCGACTTGCATCATTCCAAAAAGGTTAAAACTAAGTTCAATTCTCCATACAATAGGTATGATATTGAGTATGAATAATTAACGTAAACGAAATACCTTTTATTCTTGTTTCCACCCACATGGACAAAAAAACAGACAACATTCCACAAGCAGACAATGAGACTGCCAAACCTTCAAACACCAATCAGTCTCATAACGCTCCAGACAGTGACAATGTTGCAGAGACATGAAAACATGAAATAAAAGAAACGTTAGTTAATTCTCAGATGCTCACAGAGATTATGATGACTCCATTCCCAATAGGAACTGGGGTAATTAAAATGTTTGATGCAACAAGATGAAGATGATTTCTTACCCCAGATAATTGATGAAAAGATATTAAGTTAAAAGATCCTACTGGCACTTATGAGGAGGGAGAACAAGTGGAATATGTTGAAGTAAACAATGAAGCCACTATTGTAGAAGAATGAACAGGGGTAGTGAAATTTATTAAAAAAAGCAACACTACTGGGAAAGTCGCATTGCTTTTTATTACTCCTGCTGATGCAAACACAAAGGATGTTGTGGCAAGAGATATCTATCCGGGATCAGATTATCTTAATAATTTTGAAGAATGAGATGAAGTAGATTTTTTGGTAAATGCACAATGAATTGTCTTCTATATCAAGAAAAAAGAGGCATAAAATCCGAGGTAAAAATATTTCTCAAAATAACAAAGAGGAACGTAGCGAAGCGTTCTTTTTTGCAATAAGAAAGCCGGATATACCGGCTTAATGTAGCCAAAGAGATACATTTACGTAAGATGCTTGAATAATCTAGCATCAAAGAATACTTTGTGCCCAAGCATAATCTTGAGACAGACAAGGCATTTGCCGTCGTTCTCATGCGTTTCAATGACTCTCATCCCACTGCTGGGGACAATCATTTGCATCCAACAATACTCTTGGATGGTCATGTAGTGCATGGAGAGATAATGATCGCAAGTGTAGAAAAGATGGTGCCAATTTTCAAAATCAAGAGTAATAATATCCCCTGTGTGAAACTGGCGTGGTAGTCTTTTTTCTAACTCTTGCTGAGCTAGGTTTTTCTGTACAATCCGTTCTGCTGGAGTGGTAATGTGTCCAACATCTGCTAAAGTTTTCATTTTGTTCCCCTTTCTGTTTTGAGTTATTTATTGCATTATATATTAAGATATGTGTTTTGCTGCGTTTCCAAGTATTAACAAATGTATTGCTTCCCTGTAATAGTGCAATTATAAGATATAATAACTAGGATAAAGAGTCATATATGCTATAGCTCATTTTTGTATTTTTCTAGATCATCTTCAAATTCTACTTCATCTTTTGTAATCTCCTGTATGTCTAGTGACTTAACAATTTTGAAATATTTGATAGGCTTCCCAGCCTCTTTCACCATTTTGATCTCAGCAAGCACACCATCACTAATAGGTCAGAATACCCACATCTCATCTGAGACTCTAATGAGATTATTATTTCATCTTCTGACAAGATCTCTATCTATGGCATCGGTTAAAAAATAATCGAAAATCCCAAATTGAGAAATAGGCGTAAATCATTGTTCTAGCACGTATTTCACAGCATGTCTTTTGAAATACGACACATGCTTTGTCATGGCAATGAAAATAATCTTGGTATTTTGATTGAGATTTAATGCTCTATGATCAAACTTCTCCATAAGTTGTCCGTGATGAGTAAAATAAACCTTATCCCCTCAATTTTCCTCCCGCTTTTTCACCAGCTTTGATAGCTTTATTCATAATATCATTTATCTGTTCCGTGGTCATGGTTCAGTCTCATAAGAGCTTGATCCTAAATGCGACAGACTTTTTCCCTTCCGGTAGATTCGTTCACTGGTACACATCAAAGACTTCCAAATCTGAAACTTCTGACAACGATTTGACTGCTTCGAGGAGCGGTCCAAAGTCACTTCAGGTATCGACTACAAAACACAAGTCTCTCCGAATAATCTGATCTTGTAAGGTTTCATATTGTGCCATTTGCTCTTTCTCATTCTTCAGTGCTTCAGCTAATTGATCAAGAGATAGATAGAGATTTACAATGCCTGCAGTCTCTGGCAATTTCACTGCTTTCAGTACCAATGGATGAATGCTTCAGATAAATCCAATTGGTTGTGCATTATAAAATATTTCAGCTTGTTTCTTAGGATGATAGGTCGCATTTTTTCTTACTTCGAAGCTGAGTTTTCATAATAATCACAAATCTTTCAACATAACTTTCACCATATTCTTCCCACGCAAGATAGGATCTTTTTCTCGTTTGCTCATATCTTTCTGATAGAGCATGATGCCTATATGATATTGCTCATCGACAAATTCGTTAGCAAATTTTCACTTTGCAGCTTTGCCGTTTTTTTTCCAAACCTTTCCGATATCAAACAACGTAAACTCATCGAAGAATTTATGATTTTTGACGACGTGATTGAGCAATCCATACGTCATTTCGTCCCTCAGATATGGAGTCTCCGGGTTGATAGGATTTTGTAACCAGTATAATTTTTTCATATCCAAGCCAAAAAGAGATACGGTTTTGTCTCAGATTCGTGGATAGGTTTCTGTCTGATTTGCATGTAAACTTCTCACCAAGATATCTTCCAACTTTCTCGTGAGATCTACCAAAGGTGTATAGAGTACTGGCTGTATCTCAGCAGTGAAGGGGAGTGTGGGGATATCATCATATCCATAAATTCTCGCAACTTCTTCGTACATATCTTCAGCAATATTGATATCATCTGGAGATCTTCGTAGAGGGACAGTGAACGATGTTCCTTTAGTGCCACTCACAAATCCAAGTTTCTCCAAAATATCTTTTGCTGTCTTCTCAAATCACTTCTGTTCTTGTCAGAAAATAAATTGCTCCATCTTTTTGAAATCAATATCGACCATTTTTCAATTTTCAATTTTCAATGTTCAATTTACGAAGTAAGACAGTCCTCAAAGTGTATATGCTCACAGATCTTTCGCATAATATTTCACTTCATCCAAGAACAACAGCAAACAATATAAGCTTCGCAATGGATTGATATTTTTCTCATATCTCAATTCTGCATCAGTTCTCAATCATAATCTGGTTCATGTCTTCCTGACGACAATCGGATCGAAGTTTGCGATTTCTACCAAAATGTTTTTCGTGCTATCAGTCACTCCACTTTCCATGCCACCCACGATACCAGCAAGTGCAAGCACTTTCTTCTCGTCAGCGATGACCATATCAGTTTCGATCAATGTATGTTCAGCGCCAAAGAGATCTACAAATTTCTCTTGCTTCTCAGCATTTCTTATGAAAATATTTCATGATACCTTATCTGCATCGAAGAAATGTACAGGCTGGCCAGCGATCAGCATAAAGAGATTGGAAAAATCTACTCGATTATTCCTTGGCTGTGATCACATGTCTAACATCTGCAACCTCGTGAACAATGATGATGCTTTAATTTCTACATCATTCATTTCCAGTAAGATATAGGTATTGAGCGCTTTAGTTTCACCAAATACTTTTCTCTTTGCCTTGGTGCTATTAGCTAGTACATCGAGTATATGCGTGGTCTGAAATTGATCGTTCCATTTTTTGATGCTCGTAAATGAAGTCTGCTTCGCATCATAGATGGCGTGTAATTCTGTCGCGATACCAAAGTGACCAGTCAGGTCAGGTCTATTGGTGAGATTTTTACTATCAACATCCATGACTCGTCCTTCCAGTCGAGCATATTTTTCTTTCAAAGGCATACCGATATCTTTGTCACTTATATCATCAAAGTCTTTGTGTAAATCTCGAATCTCATGCGTATCAATATCTTCATTGATTCCGAGTTCTTCTTTGCTACAGATCATCCCATTAGAATCGAGTCATCTCATTTTTCTTGGCTCGATGGTTATCCCTATCTTCTCCAAATGGGTTCATGGCAAAGCAACGGGAACCAATAATCCAGTAGCGACATTGACTCCACCACAGAGGATTTGATATTTACCTTTTTTCCCACAATCAATCTGACAGACAGAAAGTTTATCAGCGTCTGGATGTTTCTCACAGTTGGTTACCTTTCCTATCACAACCGTTTCAGGGATGATTCTTTTATCAATATGCTCGATCTCAGCTGTCTTGAGAATGAGATGCTGAGCAATATTTTCGGGAGTATCATTGATGGTGATAAACTTTTGTACCAAGGAAGAAGAATATTTCATTTCAGTATCAACATTAGAATAGTAAAAAAATGCAGAAAATTCTAGCTCAGAAATAATCAAATCCGATAAAAAAGCAATGAAAAAAATGTTCTATATGTCATTCCGGCAGCCTGCCCCGCAGTACTGCGTGGGTTAGGTGTTGCAGCCCTGCCTACCGGCAGGCAGCCGGAATCTTAATTGAGATATTTTGCCTCCGGCGGTGAAGTTTTTACTTTTTGGCTTGACCCAAAAAGTAACAAAAAGGTCAAGGCCTCACCGGCACACACGTTGGCTCGGCCGTGGCTTGCTTAGTCGACGCAGTCTTTGCAGTCCTGCCTCACGGCAGACAAGCTATTGAGAATAAAATAAACCCATTCTTGCCCTGTGGCAACCATTACTGCCTTCCCGGCTACGAAACGAATGGATTGCTAGCAGCAAGAAAAATAAAAAAGATCCGAATTGTTTCGGAACTTTGTGAACTAGAAAATTCGTAAATTCTATTCGGCCGTAATAGTCATGTGATTGTATGGCAAGCGGATGCCATATTTTTTAAACAATTCCAAGATGGTGGGTTGCAGATCTCTGGCGATAATCATAGGAGATTTCTTCTGGGGATTGGAGAAGAAAAATGTTTTCAATCCGATACCAAAATCATCAAATCCTGTGACGATGGTATTGGTATACTTTTTTTCCAAGACGTGTTTGTCTGCGTTGATGGTATCATTGAGTAATTTTTTTACTTGGTCGAGATCGACATGACGAGGTACTTTAATAGTAAATTCTCCTCTCATGAGTGGTTCTGTTTTATAGGTCTTGATAGGTGTCTTGGCAATGATGCTATTTGGGATGATCAATCTTCTTTTATCAAATGATCTAATGATGGTATACTTGATATTAATTTCTTCTATGGTTCATTTGGTATTCAGAGATCAAAGGAATTCTACATAATCACCCAGCTTAATTTTTTTATTGGTAATAAACATCACACCGGCGACCATATTTTCTATCGTAGTTTCCATAGCAAATCCGATACTTAGTGAAATTCATCACATAATTAAAGCGGTATCAAAACCTATAATCTGGAAGACGGCGAGAATATTAAATACCAGTAAAAATACTCGTACTACATTGCCACTTAGCTTCGCAATCTTGGTCGTATATCATTCTGTCTGGAGAGAATTGTCGATGATTCTCTTTCTAATTTTTTGCACAATGATCTTGCTAATGATATAGATAACGAGAAAAACTCCGATAGCAATAAGTGCCTTGGTAAGCATGCTACCTCGGTTGTTGCTCAGATCTTTTAAAATTTCTGGAGTAATCTTGTCTCGCATATATCTTGTCTAAATAAAAATTAAACAGAAACTTTTTCTTGAACGGCTTGTTTACTCTCGGGAGAATCGAAGTTCAATGTCATAGTCGTAAATGGTATATTGATATTGTTTTTGTTAAATGCATCTGCAATCTTCTGGGACATTTCTCCGACAGCGATTTCCTGCAAGATGCCACAGTTTGGATCAAAATCAAAGAACGATTTATATTCTATACTACTATCGAGAAATGCTGAAACAAATACTTTTGTCGTTTCCTTATTTTTCACAAAGTCACAACCATTGACCGCTTCTTTCATGACTTCGACACATTGTGTCGTATCGGCATTATAGTCAGACCGGAATGAGACATTGAGCTTGATCATTGGCTCAGCACTGAAAGTTTTTACCGTGCTAGAGATCATTGTTGTATTTGGGATCACCACCTGTCTGAGATCGAGTGTCCTGATAATGGTATATCTGATTTGAATCTCTTCGATCCTACCAAAATAGGTCTGATCTGCGTTGATTTCGATAATATCTCCAAGTCTAAATTCTTTGGTATATAAGATCATAATACCTGCTACCATGTTTCCAAGAATTTCTTTGAATGCAAGTCATACTCAGAAAGAGATTCCTCAGAGAATCAATCCCACATCAAATCCGACCATTTCAAATCCTACGAAGAAAGAAAAGATAACCAAGATGTAGAAAGTAATATCGTGGATAAGTTTTCAGACTTTATCTATGTGTTTGTCTTCCACCGTTCCTCATTTCAGGATTTTTCTCTGGATGACATTTGCAATGATCTTGGAAATCATGATCAAAACAATAATCGCTGCAACTGCACCGATAATCTTGATAGAATAGGTCACGAAAGCACTATTGAAAAAAGTCTGAAGTGCTGATGGTTCTGTGACTGCTTGAGTAATGGGCATGACTTGAAGTTAACGAGTTAAAGAGTTTACGTGTTAACGGGTTTACTGCTTAATTATATGCTCGATGAGTCTTTTTACCAAGGAAATGGGCGTTTATCCCATTCAAAACTAACCAAAATTACAAAAATAATATATAATATAGGATATGGAGTTGAAAATCATCGATGTTTGATTAAGCTTTTTTGGTTTAAGCGTCTAAATGGTTATGTATATCTAACCTTTTAACCTTTTAACTTTTTAACATTTTAACTCCATTATAATGGATATGTTTCATGAAAATTTACAGCAATCTACTCAAAAAAAGAGTGGTGTATCTCCTCGGACCTTAGTTATTGTAATTATCGTGACTTTTTTGGTCGCCTTTTTTCTCGTCAAAAATCTGGGCACTATAGGAGATCGAATTTCATGAAGTAGTGCAGAGACGGGTGCACGTTTATCGGTAGGACAAAGTGTAAGTCTGACTGGAGAAATTTTGCAAAACGGAGATTACATTACCTATACACATACTATCACGACTACGGACTACGGAGTAGTAGGTATCAAGAGTAAGACAATTGATCTCAATCAATATAGTGGTATTACCCTTGTTCAGTGAGTCGTAGAAAAACAACAGAACAATCTCTTTATCGTAGAAGTGACTTCAGCAAGTGGTGCATCTGCAGTATGAACGGGTACGGCAGTAAATACCATGACACAAGAGTGAACCTATATTGCTACTGCTGGCGTATATCTACCATACAACTTTGGCAATAATTATACACTGCAGAATAACGGTGAAGGCAATCAAATAAAGGTCATCCGCACAAGTAATAATCAGGCAATTTCTCTTTCTTATTTCGCCTGTACAACAAGTGATGAGAGCAAAGACTGTGCCAAGATGGTAAAAACATTCTCCAGCTCCGCAGAGAAAACATTCTCTACAAGCAATGGTGATAAATTTTATAAATTGGAAGGAGTAAATTCTTGGTTTGCGACAAATGATTTCATGGGATATTTCATCAATGATATCCCTGAGCAAGAGGTGAAAGATGTTGCAAATGCAATGATTATCGTCAATAAATCGTATGTCGCTGAGACGCTTGTTCCCAAGATGATGTCATTATGTACAGACGGTACCGTGAACTTACAAAGTGTAACTTCTCAGAATATGGGCAAAGATTTCAATGGTCTCTATGTCCAGCTTATGTGACCAGTCGCTGGTGGGACAGCAGTATGTAAAGTTGTTCTTGACCCATCATTGTCTGTGGGAGGTAAAAAACTTAGCTTCACGCCTACGTTGTCGACTACTACAACGACAAATACGAACACGAATACAACTAATACGCCAAGTGGCCTAGATTTCTCAGTTAAACAATTCCCTATCAATATGGCAAAGGCGTTGACCTACACATCTAGCAGTAAATGATATTCCATGGTGCTTCCATCAAGCAATATTTCTTACGCTGGAGTTACGCTTGACGAGGATTTTGATATCTCTGGCTTACGCTGTTCTTCTCAGATGAATGTAATCAAGTTCTCAGATAAAGCGTTATTAAACACGAACCCAACGGTCAAGATTTTCGAATGTACAGCAAAAAAAGATATCACCTTACCAAGTAATGCATTCTTACAGACTAAGCTTTCTGACGGTAGGATCTTCCTCATCGAGATCATGGATGGAGCTTGGAAAGACTTCGCATCCAACATTACTATCACATCGACGAAATAGCCTCCAATTGTCATTCCGGTGCCACGGTTTGCAACCGGAATCTTCATTGAATATAATTGTCCGACTAAGATCCCGGCTGCAACACTTAATGCCGGGATGACTAAGAGTCGGGGATACAAAAAAACCTGAGCTTCTTCATGGATTGACTCGGGTTTTTTACATATCTTGACTTTCTGTGTGATATATGTATCGTGTCAGCATAAAGAAAAATAAATAATAAACTTAATAAAAAGAACTCGCTTATGAAAACACTATTGAAAATCTTGTTTTGGCTGTTAGCCATAGGAATGCTAACATGCTATGTCGTCTATCTGTTCCCTTGGGCATTCCAGCTTGTAGAGGAATGGAAAGGGGATATAGAATGGTTTGTCCTCTATGCAATAACAGGAGTGTTATCATTATGCATGGTCGTTTTTTTCTTCTTTGCTATGCTAGATGATGATTTCAGCAATCCATCTCTTGCCAACCTAAAAGATAATGTGGAGTGGCTAGTAGTAATGGCAATATTTGTTTTAATGTTCATCTTCTTCCATTCATTTGGAATGATCCACTTTATCAGGGTCTATCGTGCAACTCCACTAGAGTATGCTGGCATATCTTTCGCATTAATATGTTGCTTATTATTAGCAACATTTGCTATGGCTAAGATATGGGGAAGACTATGCAAAAAGGCAGCGCCAAAAAACACAAAGAGCTACTGGAAAAAATTTGCTAGGAAAAGGATTCCTAAAAAAGAGGAAAATGGAATCATTCTGAGTAAAAAGCTTCCTATCTCGGGGGAAAAAAGAATCGAAAAAAAAGAGAAACGGAACATTTTGTTCCTGAGTATTAACCTCCATGATTTCACAGAAATCTGTGAACCTCTCAAAAAAAAGTTCGCTGTTTCCACAAGTAGCGATCTGACGCAGGTGACTAAATGTTCCCTCTCTGATATCGATATTATAGTTATCAGATATGCATCGTCATTATCGGTAACTACCATCGACTACTGCTGGAAGCAGCAGAAGAAGAAGATAGTACTGCTAGTATCGAATAGGAAAAAATCTCTGATTGCTGCTAGGCGGTTTGCATCCAGATATTCAGACAGTTCATTCTGTCAGATATTCAATACGAAATTGGATGGCAATCTTACATCGTATCTTATGAAAGTATAATATTTTTCTAACCGAAAAAGCTGGCGGATTTCCGACTCAGCTTTTTGGCATATGCTCAAAAAGATTTATTTCACTTCTTTCTCTAGATATTCTTCAATTTTCCCTTGATAGAAATGTTTTGGATTAACTCCAACGATAGAATCTACTGGCTTGCCACCTTGGACGATAAAGACTGCTGGGATAGAGGAGACTTGGAACATGCCAGCGAGTTCATTATTTTGATCTACGTTGACCTTGACGATCTGTACTTTCTTGCCTTCGTTATCAGCAGCAAGTTCTTCCATGACTGGTCAGAGCATTCTACATGGTCCACACCATTCTGCTCGGAAATCTACGATACTTACGCCGTCAAATTCTAGAACTTCTTTTTGAAACTGTTCAACTGATTCGATGTGAATTACACTCATGATAATCATTCTTAAAGAGTAAAATAATTTATTATATAGAACTTAGAACTTAGACCTTAGACCTTGGACTTTTGTATAGAGGTGATGAGCCCAGATAACATTCTTAGTACTGCATCAACTTTTTCCAAAAGTTTTTGTTCCTCTTGTCTAGTGATAAACGCTAATCTTTGCGAAAGAATTATTTGTGTCTCCAGTTCGGCAGCAGATCACTTGGCAATAAACAAAAAGTTTATATGTTCTTTCGGAGTATTTCTTTGATTTCATTCTGCAATGTTGGATGGTATAGATAGTGAGCATCTTCTCATCTGAGAAACAATACCATATAATTCACTTGTCGGAAACTTTTTTGTAATGGAATAAATATCTTGTGCTAGATCCATTCATTTTTGCCGAACGGTTAACTTCTGATAATTACTTTCCATCCTTATCTTCTTAGCAAATAAAACTAAGGTCTAAGAGCTCCAATCCAAGTTCTATATGCCACTTAACTACTTGGATGCTCATTAAGATAGGATTCTGCCTCAAGCGCTGCCATTGCTCCACTTCCCGCTGATGTAATCGCTTGTCTATATTTCTTGTCTTGCACATCTCCTGCAGCGAAGACACCTTCGATATTTGTTTTTGTCGTTCAAGCAGTCGTGATAATGTAGCCAGTTTCGTCGATAGCAACTTGTCCGTCGAGGAAGTCAGTATTTGGTTTGTGTCCGATAGCATAAAACAATCCTTTGCATTCTATCTCAGAAGTAACACTAGTTTTATTATTCACCACGCGAAGCTTTTCCAAAAAATCTCATCACATAGCTTCTTGTACTTCTGTATTTCGCATAATCTTGATCTTAGGGTTACTCATGACTTTATCTTGCATCGCCTTAGATGCTTTCAAAATATCTTTCCTTACCAATACCACAACCTCGCTAGCAAAGTGCGTGAGATGCAAAGCTTCCTCCATGGCGACATCACCTCATCCTATAATTGCAATCCTTTGATTTCTAAACATAGGCAATCCGCCATCACAGATGGCACAAGCAGAGATGCCTCTTTGTCGAAATTCTTTTTCTCCAGTCATGCCCATACGTTTTGCAGTAGCGCCAGTCGCGATAATTACGGCTTTAGCTTCGATAATATCTGCACCTACAAATATCTTAAATGGCTGACTTTGGAAGTCTACTTTGTCTACTGTCTTGGTCTCGATACGTGTTCACATATTTAGACTCTGCTGTCTCATCTGCATCATGAGCTGAGTTCCGTCAATCCCATCAGGGAATCAAGGGAAATTTTCTATGACGGTCGTCGTAGTTAATTGTCCACCAGCTGCGACACCTCCTGCCATAAATCACTCAAACATCAATGGCTTGAGATTTGCTCTCGCAGCGTAGATTGCTGCCGTATGACCGGCTGGTCATGATCATATGATTACTACATTTTCCATGCAAAAAAATAATGGTTAAAGCGTTAACGAGTTTGCGGGTTAACGTGTTAGTAACTCGTTAACTTTCTAGCCCTTTAACTCGGTAACAGACTATTTATCTATTCTTTCTTTTTTTTCAACCCCATTGGAATAAATTGCCGACCAAAAATCTGATTTTGTGGTTTGGTAGTGACTACAGCACAAAAGTTCAACTTGTAAATAGCGAGAAAATGTGTATTTTCTGACTACAGAAACATAACCCAAACACATAAAGCCCATGAATGCAAAAAGAAGTTTTTTGCTCCTTTGTGGAACTACGTTCCACTTAGTTGAGTTTGAATCATTACCCTACGACACATTGCTCATTGATCTCGCAAAGATATTGCAGAATGCAGCAATGCCACTACTTACTGCTGAAGAAGTAAGTAAAATAGAGCAACTGTTCGTGGAGAAGAAATTTTCCGAGTGGTACTCTATCGGAGGAGAAAGAGTTTTTGCAGGACGGAATGTCGAACTAATAGCATGTGTCCACGTAGTATCTGAAAAGGCACATGTTTCTGTTCGCCACCCAGAACATTTTACTGGGGAGGGCAAAAAGTTCGTTCTAAAAAAAGTCCTCAAAAGCTGGATCCCTGAATTCGGTGAGGATCATTTCATCGTCGTATTCAACGAATAGCGGCACAGCGGCACTATGAATTCTACCGGAAATCCTGGCATAACATGTCGGGATTTTCTCGTATACGAAGGATTGACTTGTAATGCTCTCGTAAAAAATTAAAAAAATACCAATGTTATTCACTGTTAGTTTTTAGTTGTTCACTGTGTTTCATGAAAGTTGTGTATCCCAAGAATATAAAGAAGTGATTGTTCGCAGGCATGAGCTTTAGTATCGGCCCACTTACAATCTCTATCATCCAACTTTTCGTGATGGCCGTGGGAATCGCAGTCGCATTGGCAGTATTCAATGGCTTCGGCAAATCATGATCCAAAGCAATAGGATTATTACTAGCTATTTTTATTTTGCTCTTGTTTACACTTGTAGCATTTTTCAAGATATCAGAATTATCACTCATCCCATTCCTCGCAAAGCTCGTCAGGAATAATTTCTTCGATACAAGAAAAAAATTTCAAGAAAATTATCATAGAGAAAATCCTGTCGATATCATGATCAAAGAAAATAAAGCGACAGAAGATAAACAAATCATCGAGCAGAAAATTGGCTGATTGAGTAAAGAGAGGCTCGAGGGGATTGAGAAGGGATGATTGATATAAAATGTACGAATTTACAAATTATTCCTAATTACCGAAACAATTGTAAAATTTAAAAATTTGTAAATTACAGAATTGTTTTGGACTAATTCGGGACAATTTGAAAAGTATTTGAACATTTACTTTACGTTTTTGTTTCAAAAATATGACATATAGCCCACGATGAATATGTATTTCATTGGCGCTCATCGCTTTACGGATTTTTTTACAGTACAAAAATTTCAAACCAAAATTTATTTTTCCCGTAGCTAAATTATCTCCACGAAAATATCGATGAGCGCAAATCGCAAAGTATGTTATCATTATTTGTGTGGTGCTACTTCCTCTCAGGATTGGCTTCGTGGCTGAGAAAAGGGTGAATATACAAAAAGCTACGCCAGTACAAATTATTCTCGATGTATCACTTTCGATGTCGGCATATGATATCACGCCGAGTAGATTCGCCGTGGCGAAAAAAGCTCTGCTTCAACTCATAGATCAGTTGCAGTGATACAATATTTCACTGATTAGTTTCTCTGGGGTGCCAGTAGTTTCCATTCCCTTTTCTCAAGATAGTAGGGCAGTGGCATATGCGGTGAATGATCTATCGTTAGCCGATTTTCCGGCGGCACCAGAATTTCTCGGCACGGCAATCGGTGATGCATTACTTCTCGGAGCGAAAAATTTACAACAGTTCACTGGCTCGTTACCTGGCATTATGATCCTCATCACCGATGGTGATAGTAATGAAGGATATGATCCAGTGCAAGTGATCACGCTACTTCGCAAACAACACATCTCGGTCTCGACGCTCGGTATCGGTAACAATAATTATCTCATCGGCTACGACCAGTGGCAACAACCTATCAGTACATCACTCAATACTGACTTGTTACAAAACATTGCACAACAAACTTCCTGAACATTTCTCAGAGGATTGACTACGGACGACGTGAATGCGTTCTTCCAATCACTCCTGACGACTATCAAACGTAATGAAATAACAAATATCAGTGCCGTATATCGATATATAGATGCATATCTCTTGTGGCTTACTTTGCTAGGACTTATCACCTTGCTGTATCTCAATGTAGCATCCCTTCGTAGAACAAGAAATCCGTAAATATATCTCTTTATTTCTTTATCACACGTAGATGAGAATAGATGAAGACTGTACCACGGCAGAAAACGAAAACAAAATGTATACAAAAGATACTGATGACAAAGAAAACGAACAAACAAAAACGTGATATACTGGTTCGGTATTCGCTATGAATAGATGATACGCACATTACAATCCAACGAGAGTTGCGTCCACGATAGTAGATGAATTTACAGTGGGTAACGTGCATGACGGACTTAGTAAGATGTCTCCAAATCAACAGCGTAGGATCAGGGATGAGGTCAATAAGTCTAGAGCTCCTGATAAGCAAATTTCGTACCCACATATCAACCCTAATAGTCCTGAATTTAATAAAAAATATGCAAAGTTGGTTGTGCACCATTTCATGCTTCAAAGCTATATCCAGAAAATTAATGAAGAGAGCGACAAAATAGATGATGGTGTCATGGGAGAAGTTCGTAAATACAGAAAGAAAAAGCTCGACCATCATTTCACGACTATCCCCAAAGGAGTAAAAAACGAGATTGCCCATTCATTGGGTTTGCATCCGAAAATGCACCATTACTCTGCTAATGAGAAACAGAAAATCATAGCACTCTTCAAAACTCAATATATGGGCTAAAATTTTGCAAAAAATAGAAAATTGATTATAATTGTCCTATATCAAAAAATATGGTTTTACTATTCGTATGTCCGCATGAAAAAGTTTTGAATAGCATGCTTCTTATTAGCCTTCTTGTCTATGCCATTGCTGAGCTTCGCTCAACAGTGATCTTGGGGTGTGTACGGACAGGATCCGATTACTATCCTAGATAGAGTCGTAAAATCCTCTAATGAGGAATACAAGATCCAGCAAACAGCACTCGATAGTGCGACCGACAAGCAATGAGGATATCAGAGTCAATATAAGATTGCCAATACATTAGATTGGCTGAGGACCAATATAGCTCCCTATCTACAGCGAGTGGTATATCTAGGACTTTCAGTAGCTGTTATCTTACTGATTTACAATGGATTCTTGATGGTAACCAATGCACTTCACAATGAATGAGATATCGCGAAAGTGAAGAAAAGATTTATTTACATCCTCGTCGGAGTTCTTTTGCTGACAGGATTCTACTTCCTTATCAAATTGACCGTATCGATTATCAATTCGATCTTCTGATGATATGGCTGAAGTACGGGCTTCTAAATCTGTTAACGAGTTAAAATGTTAAAAGGTTAAAAAGTTTTATATGCCGATGGTTTGTATTATGTCTAGCATGAAAAAATTAGTTCTTAGTTTACTAGCGATTGCCACATTGGGGATCACTTTTCGAGGTACTAGTTTTGCTGCAGCGCCATCGTTTGATGAGAATTTTGCAAACTATTTGACTGACGCGACTCCAGATCAATACGGCAGAGTAGAGACAGTGTTCTCTCTTTGCGTCGATAGAAATGTGACCTTAATGGAAAATATCAAAAGACTTTTTTATCCCTCGACAATAGACAATCCAAACGCCCCAGAATGATGTAAGAGAGCGGGAGGTCAGTTGTGGATACTTATCAGAAATATCTCTTTTGTGCTTATGTTTGTATTCATAGTCTTGGCAGGAGTCAACTTCATCATGAAGGCAAAAGATCCAGCAGAATGAGCCAAGAAATCTGCAAGTTCCCTCATGTATATCGCTTACGGAGCCTTCCTTATTTTTGGCGTGATATGGATACTGAGTACGGTCTTAAACCTCCCAAACATCCAATGAACAAGCCAACTCGTGAATAACCTTCAGAATAATTTATTCCTCCAGATACTGACCTTCTTCAAAGTCCTCGGATTTTTCCTCGCCATCATTATGATGGTAGTTTATGGTATCAGAATTATGGCTGCTATGGACAAGGATGACAAACTCAAGGTGGCTAGAAAGTGAGTGCTCAACGTCATTCTCGCTTTAGTATTTATCAAGATTATAGACTATGTCTACTTCATTGCACAAGCACCATCATTTGCTACTAAGGCAGCAGACTTGATCGTAAACGTGGCTGTCATCGCAGGATATATTCTCTGAGCACTCTTCGTCGCAGCTATGTTCTACGCTGGATTTCTCCTTATCACGTCTACCTGAAATGAAGAGTCTATGAAAAAAGCAAGATCAGCAATCATAAATATCGTTATCGTAGCATTAGTCGTCTTCTTATTCTTGCTGATTGTCTACCAGATATTCAATGAATTTGCATAAGGGAATCACTGAGAATTGGCTGAGAACCCCTGAGAATGAGCAGATAATTTCTAAGAAAAATTGTGGTGAGATTGCTACAGTTTTTTTGTATCGATTTTGTGAGATGATTGGTGATTGTCTCTAGTAATTGTCCCCGGGGAGTATTTATGTCAGTTGACAAGTGGACTATCTCTCGTTATGGTATAGATTTTTTATGAACTTTTTTGTCTCAATACTCATATCTCACTACTCACTACTAAAACCATTTTCCCTTGATTTCAGTCCCCAAAATTGTATATATACCTCGCTCTAATGGGAGTATTTTTTGTTGTAAGTGACTATTGAGCGCTGAAGCTCCCGTAGTTCAGTTGGATAGAACGACTCTCTCCTAAGGAGTAAACACAGGTTCGACTCCTGTCGGGGGTAAAGAATAACTCGCTTCGCTCGTATTGAAAATGGAAGATTGAAGCTTGAGAATTGTTGTTTAAGAATTTAAAAATTTTCCAAGCAATTTGAAATTTCTAAATTGTTTTGAAAATTCCTAAATTTGGGAATTCGAAAATTTATTACACAAGCATACCAGTTCGACCACCAAAAAATCTGTAAAGACTTTTTTGGATGCGAGAACTGTGCCGAATCTATTCGGTGCAAACGGTTGGCTTTACTGTAGGTGTTGTTTGTGGTTACCTTTTTATTTTTTTACTTATTATTTTTATGCCAAAGAAAAAAGAAGAACAAGTGCAAGAGTCTTTTCAGAGACACGACAAGGACACCTGATCTGTAGAAGTACAAATCGGTCTACTTTGCGATGAAATCAAACAATTACAAGCTCATCTTGCTGCCAACAAAAATGATTTTGATGCTAAAAGAAGTCTCCTCAAGAAAGTTGCGAGAAGAAGAACTCAGCTCAAGTATCTCAAAACCAAAAAACTTTCTACCTACAATGCTATATCAAAGCAAGTAAATGTGAAGGTATAACACATACTGTGTGGTTGAAACGTTAACAAGTTAAAAAGTTAAAACGTTTCGAGACAATCAGTATATTTTTTATCACAGCTTAGCTGGATAAAAACGACATAGGAAATCATCATGGGATTTCCTCGTCTTATTTTATTTTTTTAACGTTTTATATTATAATGGCTGAAAAAACTAGTCAGTTTACTATTCCTGTCATCAAGGAATGACAAAAGACCAAGGGAATTGTGCTCAAGAAAATTGAAAATGGTGTACTCGTAGATTGTGCAGATGGCGCATTTACAGGAATTATCCTTTCTAAGGAAGTAAAAGAACTTGAAAGATCTGGTTACGATTTAGAACCAGGAAGAGAAATAGAACTTGAAATCGTTAACACAAATATCAGACATGAAGATGGACATTATATCGTATCTATTACTAAACTATTACAATACGATATCTGGAAATCTATCATCAAGAAATTTGAAGCTGATGAGATCATTACTGTCTGTCCTACAGAAGCTAACCTTGGAGGTTTGCTCGTAGATATGCACGGTATCAAGGGATTCGTTCCATTGTCTCAATTGGCTCCTATTCATTATCCTAGAGTAGAGGATGGTGATCAAGAAATCATCTTCGATAAATTATTGGAGTTGATTGGTAAAGAATTGAAGGTAAGGATCATCAATATAGATGAAGAAGAGAAGAGAATCGTTTTATCAGAAAGAGAGGCACTCAAAGAAGAAAGAGAAGCTATCTTGGCTGATCTTGAAGTCGGAAAGGTATACGAAGGAGTAGTGAGTGGATTGTCTTCTTACGGACTTTTCGTCACTATTGGTGGTACGGTCGAAGGATTAGTTCATATCTCTGAATTGACCTACGGTCACGTTAACAATATCGAAAGATTAGGAAGGATAGGTGACAAGATGCAAGTCAAAGTCATCGGACTAGAAAATGGTAAGATCTCATTATCTAGTAAAAAATTAAAAGAAGATCCATGGACAGCATTACCAAGAAATCACAAAGTATGAGATATTCTCGAAGGAGAAGTTATCAGATTTGTGCCTTATGGAGTATTCGTCAGAGTATTTGATGATATTAATGGATTGGTCCACTTGAGTGAATTATCACAGAAATCTATCAACAATCCAAACGAAGTAGTAAAGCTTGGCCAGATAGTAAAGACTAAGATCATCTTACTTGATCCTAAAAATAGAAAGATTGGTCTGAGTATGAAAGGCTTATTGGAATGAGATGATATCATAGAGCCAAAGAAAGTGGAGAAAGTAAGAAGCAATGATACCGAAAAATGAGAAGGATCGGTTCAAGAACCAGCAAAAGAAGCTCCTAAGTTTGAAGGTAAGGGATTGGCAGGTATCGCTAAGAAATTATCAAAAGAAGAAATAGCTGAAAAAGCTAAGAAAATCTCAGAAAAGCTTGATAAAAATCCAGATAAAAAGGATGGTATCATGAAAAAAACAACTGAGAAAGGAGAAGGTAAAGAGCTTACTATAAAGGAGGATAAAGAAGATGTCTCCTGAGGAACGAAGGAAAAAGCTCCAGCCAAAGCTAAGAAGGCTGAGAAGGCAGAAAAGACAGAAAAGGCACCAGCTAAGAAAGCTGTAGCCAAAAAAGCACCAGCCAAGAAGACAACTAAAAAATAATTATATTTCTTGTATCAAAAAGTGTCGTAGATAGAGTCGTCTACGGCATTTTTTTTGAAGTTGACTTTTATGTGCTTTTGTTTATATAATGCCTTATTTACTCTGTAGTACTTCCTAATGAAGCAAAACTTAGATGCACATGACCCTCAGTGACCTATCCCTATGCCATCGTCTTCACAGATCACACTATTCGGTCTATTAGATGGGATTGCAGAAAGAAGGGAAAAGAATGTAGAAAAAATAAATGAACAAATTTCTCGTGCCAAAATATTGTGACCAACAGGCGATGGGACTCGTCTAGTCTTAGAAATATTGCCTGGGGATGATTGTCCAGAACTGAGAGACGAGATTTATAGACTTGTGGAAAAAAGTTTCGACTCAATATGAGCAGGTACAGGGAAGTGAAAAAAAACTGATAAGTATAATGATCATTTCAGTCAGCTTATTGTCGTAAAACCAAACCCAGATGGGACATATGATCTTGATTGATGATATAGAACTTGGCTTATTGAGAAACCCATAAAAAGCCCTATGGGCCAAAATATAAAAAGCCCTATGGGTGATTTTTTCCATTTTTCAGAGGATACTATCAAACATTTTATTGAAAATAAATATATAGAACTCTGAACTGCACGAGCCAATAAAGAAGTTTTGCTGTCGAGAAATACATTGTCCCATTTACGAGATGGTATAGCATATCTTTGTGATAAATATCAGAGTGGATGATTTATAGGTAAGATGACTATCTCTGCTCTCTATGACGAAGTAGCAGCCGCTTTCGCGCTTTTTTACTTAGAGAAATTTTTCTCTTCCAAATCTCTTGGTGAAGCTCCTTATCCAAAAAAAGAAGTGGAATATCTATGGAGAGAAGGTAGATCTGATGAGATTATGACATTATTCAATACCTGTATGACTCATTTTACTGGCGATTTCAGCTGACATGATCGACGTCAGGTAAGGGATATCATTAAATTATTTTCTAATGCTCCCAGATTCCCAGATATGTTCCCATTCTACTTTGATAAACTCGAAACACTTGATTATATATGAACGATCCAGAATGGGAAAGTCCGTGAAGCATGAATAGTGGTCGACAAAAGCAAGGTAAAGAAAGATCAAGCAGAAAAACATTTCGCCAATGTGGAAAAATGGAAAGCAGAAGCCGAAGGTGCTCAACTTACGGTTGCTGAATATGTAGAAAAATATCCCATTGCAGCATAATTATATTTCTATTGTTTGCATTTCTCCTTCGGGATCTTGAAATATCAATTTATAAGCGGTGAGTTGCATGGCAATTCATTCATCTTTGCCATACAGATAATCTCAGACAATTGGCAGCCCATGATGAGATAGATGATAACGTATTTGATGAGTTCTACCCGTCAAAATTTCCAACTCCAACGTGACGGTTTGTTCAGATTTTTTTATGTGTAAAATCTTCGTAATACCAAGCTTCGGTGCAGTGAAAGGGACTTTAGCAATCACTGGCTCGCTGATAGTATAGGGAAATTCTTTGATTGCGTCCAAAAATTTTGCTCCCTCGGGAGTCAGATGACTGGTTGCTCTATAAAATTTTTTCAACTGAACCTTTTCTTTGTCCGAATTTTCTTCTGCGAGTGTCTTCTCGTCGAAGAGTTGTTTGAAATGGGCGAGTCATTTTTCGGTCTTGGCAATAATCATAAGTCCATCAGTTTCTTTATCTAATCTATGAAGCAATCCAGCTCTGATAAAATTGCCTATAGAAGGTAAATCTTTGTATCTATGATAGAGAAATCCGACCACAGATGGCTCACTAAGTTCTCGGAGATTTTTGGGATGAGAGAGGACTCACTTAGGCTTATTGATGATGAGATAATCATCTTTTTCTAATACAATAGGAATATCAATATTTGGCGTTTCTGCCAATATTTCGCTTCACAAGTACCTTTGGAGATCATCGACGGTAATAGTATCGTTATTTCTCAGCTGATAAGACTTTTTTACCGGCTTGCCGTGGACCAAAATACCACCTCTAGCGATAATATGATGAAAAAAGCTCCTTGTGTAAGGAAACTGCTTCACAAGCCAAGTATCTATCCTTTCGCCCTCTCACTGGTAGATTAATTCGGTCATTTTTGCCGTAGATATGGTAAATATACCCAATATCTATACTATTTTTCGTAAAAAGCAAGTCTTTGTGGGGTTGTAATCAGTATTTTTCCTTTGTTTTGTTGCAAAATATGCATTTGGGGGTATACTTATTATATGATGATAAATTGATAAAAGCTCACTACGTTCGCGATAAAATGATAAAAAACTTTTATGCGGATGGTCAGTAGTATAGACAAACACTTTATCATTTCATCATTTTAACACTTTATCATTCCAAATGACACCAGACGCACCAATCCCACAGGGAATTCCAACGTGAGTCAATCCTGAAGTCCAGACGGCATCAGCAAACAACGCTAAAAGCCCTTACGACCTAGTAAAGGAAACTCCTGCTACAGTAAAGCCAGTTGTTGCTGGTGAATGAGCATTGGATAGGTTCTTTAAAAGACTTATAAAGTTTCTTGCGAAGCTTTTTGGTCAACCAGATCCTATTACAGGAGCACCTAATCCTACAGCAAAAGTTTCTATCACAGATAAAGCTGGATCTTTCGTAGGTAAAGTATGGGACACCGCTAATAAGGTGGTAGACAAAGCAAGCGCCGTCGCTACACAAGCAGTCGATGTGACTAAATCTACTGTCAACCAAGCCGTAGACCAAGTCAAGGAAGTAAAATCAGAAATCGCTGCAACTCAAGAACCAGTCGCCCCTGCTCAGACTCAACCATTAGACACATTAACGCCAGCAAAATAAGGTAGTTTTCTATGACATAGAAAAGCTGAATCCTTTTCGTGGTTCGGCTTTTTTGAATTGACATTTTATGTGAAATATGTATATATCGTGATAAGCATTTAGTTCTCTTATCGTGGTATATAATGCATAGTAATAATTATTCTTTCGTGGAAGCAGGGAATTATAAAGAAGCTTTGGATATCTGTAAACAAAGACTTTCTATATATCAGGAGTTACAAGACTATACTCCATATATTTCTATTGTCCCATTACAAAAACATGTAAGTCATTACGGCGAGGCGGCTAGTTGTGGAATAGTGGGAATATCTCCAAAAATTCTACAAAAAATAACTACTACAGAAAGTTTGGTAGAAAATATATGAGAGAAAAAAGTCCCTCAACATATTATAGATTTCCTACTGGTCCATGAAAGTTTGCATGCCCGGTTTTCTAGTACCTTCCAATATATGTATAATCAACATAAAGATATATTGGCTGTATTGCACGACCATATTATCCCAGAGGCAATCCAAAATAAGTATCAATTGGAATACAATGAAACTTTCATTACAGAAAGATGGCATATGACTCTAGCAGGAGCACCTAATATGCAGGTGGAACAGTTTATGCAGAAATATTTTGATGCACTTACTAAAAATATGGTTATCGATCCAAAAAATGAATGAGCATGATACATCTTGCCATACAACACTAAATCTCTGCTGGAGAAATACCAACAGTCACAGCCTATCGCTACAGAGTTATTATATAATCAAGATAAGCAGGCATATAGTAAGAAGGTAATCACGTGATTATTCGCTGGGCAAGATTTAGAAGAAAAAATCAAAACATGGGATGATCTATATGAAGAAGAATGAATGGTGAATTATATAGCATGACTGCTCACCCATACGGACGTGATGGAATTTAATACATATTATGATCAAGATCCAAAGAAGCTGGAACTTACTAAAAAGCTACAACAAAAAAATATATCACTGCAAGAATGTTTTGAAAAAATCAAGACATGGCAAGATATAAGAGGAATGTATAATCATTAAGTAGGGGATACTGAATATCGGTCGGGGTTTGTTTTCTCATCTTTGTGATAGTTTGTATGGTGTATGTTTTGGTGAGAATTCGGAGATATAAATGCCTCATTTTCTCTTGCAATGAGAATCTAAATGTGTATACACAAAAACAACTTCCTGGTAAGTCAGGATTATTTTGTTTTAAAAAAATTACGTGCACATTAGGTTGGGGAATCGTCTAATGGTAGGACAGCGGACTTTGACTCCGTCAGTCTAGGTTCGAATCCTAGTTCCCCAAGAATATATATGACAGAGCAAATCACCAGGCCGGGGTGATGGAATGGTAGACATGCTTGGCTTAGGACCAAGTGCCGTAAGGTGTGCAGGTTCGATCCCTGTCCCCGGTAATTATGTAACGAATAAAAAAACAATCTGCACATCATGAAGATATTGTGCCGTAAGGTGTGCCCCGCAGTCCTGCGGGGTCCCCGGTAACTATATAATAAAAAAATACACCTGCACTAATAAAAAAATACACCTGCACTAATAAAAAAATAATCGTGCCGTAAGGTGTGCCCCGCAGTCCTGCGGGGTCCCCGGTAAATCCAAATGCTTATCATTGTTCCCAATACTCAATGGGATGTCGTCTAATGGTAGGACAACGGACTCTGACTCCGTTTATCTAGGTTCGAGTCCTAGCGTCCCAAGATAATATACCCTGACAATGCGGGGTAGAGAAACGGTATCTTCGTCCCGACATGTCGGGAAGGTAGGTGAGTTTGACTCGATCAATATGAAAATAAAAAAAAGATAAAATATATACCCTGACAATGCGGGGTAGAGAAACGGTATCTCGTCGGGCTCATAACCCGAAGGTAGGTGGTTCGACTCCATCCCCCGCAACCAAAAAACATATTGAAAACAGCGAGTGAATAATTATATACTCCCCGTCATTACCAACCATGTATAATCCGAGGTAGCTCAGTTGGTAGAGCAAGTGGCTGTTAACCACTGGGTCGTGGGTTCGAGTCCCTCCCTCGGAGTTTATATATTGGAAGAAATCGTTTTTTAATTTTTGTTAATAGATTCCCATGCCAAT
>CAZDFH010000001.1:47611-183338 GCA_964504915.1 uncultured Candidatus Peribacteria bacterium | reverse complement strand
GCTAATTTGTATGAATGAAATTAGCGAACATAAAAAGAAAGAGTTAGTGCTCTTTTTTTTTATAAAACTCAATTGGCTAGCCCCGCAGGCCTGCGGGGTCCAAGCAGACTGTTGTCCCGTAGTCCTACGGGGTCACCCGCTCCATAAAAGGAGTACTAAAAGATCTGATTCGTTTCAGGTTTTTTTTGTTTCATAAAAAAATATATACTTTAGAAGTCTTCGACTTCATAAGATTTCTCCTCAAAAGTAAGTGTGCGGTTTGGCATAGAAAGACTATCTACAATTATCATAATATCCTCCCAATCGTAATAAACAGATATAATCTTAGCAGGAAAATCTTTTCTTGCAATCCATTCGACTGGTCCCTCTTCGCTTCCTTGGGCAACGCCTTGCGGTTCTTGTACAAGAAACAAATAAAAAAATTTATCTTCAAGAAGTTTATGAGACTCCTTTTCGTAGACAAAAGAATGCTTGATGTGAACGAGTTGAGGTGTCCCGAGAAGATGAGCCTCTTCCAATAGTTCACGTTGTGCTACATCAGAGAGCGCTTCTCCCGATTTTACTTTTCAGGTAATAAATCCCTGCTTACCAAAAAATGGATGCTTTTTTCTTGTATAAATGAGATATTCTTTATCATCTCCTTGTCCACGAGTTGCACATACCAAGACTCCTGTTTTAGCTTGTAGCTGGACATGAAATTCTCCAGAATCCATTCTATTGGCATATTCTTTCCCTTGAGCAGTTAGGATATAATGTTGATCAACCTTCTCGATATGTCATATGGTAATTAGCGTATTGAGATGGAAAGAAAGTTGATTATTCTCGATCTGTTCTTCGGGTTTAAGCTCTGTGTATTTCAATTGTGGAGCGAAAAGGAGCTTTTTGAGCATCTTAAGTTGGATCGGATGAAGCTGTTTCATATGGACACTAAAGGAATAAATAACCATTAGATAAGCTTCTTATCCAGAAAATCTAGTCAAGTTGAATTGACTGCTCATAGACTCGCTCAATTGGTGCTGGGTCACCCGCTCCATAAAAGGAGTATTAAAAGAGATCTGATTCATTTCGGGTTTTTTTTATTTCTGGAAATTATTGCATTTGCTTTCTGAAAACATACAAAGGTGCTTAGTACATTATGTTTATTTCTTATACTTCTTTGATGAGCAAAAGAATCCTTACCTGACTCCAGGCGACAAGCGACCAATTACATATTGGAAACTACTTCTGATCTATTAAGGCGATGCTAGATCTCTCCAAAGAATTTCCTGATGCAGAGATATTTTTGTTTACTGCCATCATGCATACTTTTACTGGGTTACATGATGCTGAGCAGTTGAAAAAAAATGTTATGAATTCACTCAAATTATTTATCGCCTGTGGCGTAGATCCAAAGCGTTTTATGATCTACAATCCAGCTGATATCCCAGCACATGCTCAGCTCAATCGAGTGTTTACGTGTCTCACGATCATGTGAACTATGGAGAGAATGCATACCTACAAAGAAGCGATGGACAAAGGGAAAAAATGAGAAATAAGTGTGGGCACATTTTGTTATCCAATTCTCATGGCGGCAGATATTCTCCTTTATGATACCGATATTGTCCCTACAGGAAAAGATCAGAAACAACATGTAGAATATGCAAGAGACATGGCACAAAAGTTTAATCGCGAATATGGAGATACCTTTAAAATTCCAGAAACCTACATCAGAAGTGAAGTGGCTATTGTCCCAGGTATCGATGGACGTAAAATGTCTAAATCATACAACAATTACATCGGGTTATTAGACGATGAAAAAACGGTATCCAAAAAAGTGAAGCAGATTTCAACAAGTGCTCAGACGGTCGAGGAATCCAAAAATCCGGATGAGTGTAACGTGTACAACATCTGTAAATTATTTTTGACTCCAGAAGAGAACGAAGCATTGAGACAAAGATATTTAGCAGGCGGACTAAGTTTCAAGGATGCTAAAGATTACTTATATGAAAAAATTATTGCCTTTCTCAAGCCAATTCAAGAGAAATATGCAAAGATTACAGATAAAGAAATTCTAAAATTACTCACAGACAATGCAAAGAAAGTAAATATCTTAGCTCAGCATAAACTTGCAGAAGTGTACAAAAAAATAGGATTTGATTTGTCATAATTTTTATTTTCTCCACTTCGAATGTCCAAAATTGTCGTTACTTGATCTATCGCATATGATTATCTCATGAGGGTAGATAATGAATTTCAAAATATTATTTTGCCTGAACAATTATCCACGCTGAATGTATGATTTCTCGCAACGGACATGGAAAAATCACTAGGTGGGACTGCTACAAATATCGCATATAGTCTCTGACTCCTGTGAATGAAAGACCAGACGTGGATGTTGGGTAGTGTATGAAAGGATTTTCTCGCCGACAAAAAAATCAGTAAACAGGTAGATTTTTCCCACATACAAAAAGTAGAAGATGATTTTACTGCATGTGCATATGTGATTACGGATCTCAAACAGAACCAGCTCATCCCATTTTACCCTGGTGCAATGAATCAAGCGGACAAGATGTCTCTAGAAAATATCGAAGATATAGCGTATTGTATAGTATCTCCGAATGGGAAAACAGCAATGATGAAATTCGTTCAAGAGGCAAAGGAGAAAGGTATAAACTGTTTCTTTGACCCATGACAACAATTACCTACATTCAGTAAAGAAGAACTTATCTCCTGTTGTGTCTCGGCAAATTATCTCATCTGCAATGCTTATGAGTTTGATTTGCTTATGAAAATAACTGAACGAGACCAAGCTCAATTGTTAAAATATTTTGAAAAAATAATTGTTACGTTGTGAGCCCATGGGGTCAATCTCATAGAAGAGGGCAGGGAAGTGCTTATCCCTGGAGTCCTTGTCTCTGATGCTGTAGATCCCACGTGATGTGGCGATGGGTTAAGAGCAGGGCTGCTCTATGGTTTAATAGAAGGGAAATCGCGAGAAGAGTCACTCAAAATATGAACGATAGTTGCTTCATATGTGGTGAGACAAAAGGGCACGATGGATCATTTCTTCAAATTGTCTGATATAAAGAAATTACTGGATTAAATGATTACGGATTACGGATTACGAATTACAGATTCCAGGTTTCATATCTTGATACCTGCCTACCGGCAGGCAGACTCATGTCTCACTACTATTTTTAGGCTGGAAATACTGAGAGAAATCCTTATAAGTAAGAGGCAATTTTTATCGTTTTTGCACTATCTATAATGGACTTCGTAGAAGGGAAATACAAGGTGAAAGATCTTTCGCTCGCTGAATGGGGCAGGAAGGAAATTGAATTAGCTGAAGCTGAAATGCCAGGGCTGATGTCATTGAGAAACGAATTTGGAGCAAGTAAACCACTTGCAGGAGCGAGAATAGCCGGTTGTCTTCACATGACAATCCAGACTGCCGTACTTATTGAGACATTGACTGCATTGGGTGCGGATGTACAACGATCAAGCTGTAATATTTTTTCTACACAAGATCATGCCGCAGCAGCGATCGCCGTAACTGGTGTCCCTGTCTTTGCATGGAAAGGCATGAATGAAGAAGAGTTTAATCGATGTATCGAGCAAACATTATTTTTCTGATCAAATAAAGAACCATTAAATATGATTTTAGACGATTGAGGAGATCTAACAAATATGGTGCTAGACAAATTTCCACAGCTTGTCTCTGGTATCAAATGAATCTCTGAAGAGACAACTACGGGTGTCCACAGATTGTACGAAAGGATGAAAAATTGAACGTTAGCACTTCCTGCTATCAACGTCAACGATTCTGTGACGAAGTCCAAATTTGATAATAAATATGGCTGCAGAGAATCTTTAGTCGATGCGATCAGAAGGGCAACTGATTTGATGCTTGCAGGAAAGGTCGCTATCGTTGCATGATTTGGTGATGTAGGTAAATGATGTGCAGAATCGCTCAAGAGTTCCAAAATGAGAGTCATCGTTACCGAGATAGATCCTATCTGCGCATTACAAGCAGCGATGGAATGATACGAAGTAAGAAAAATGATCGATGCTATTCCACTCGCAGATATTATTGTCACCGCTACTGGTAATGTAAATGTAGTCAATGAGCATCATTTCCCATTGATGAAAGATAAGGCTGTCGTCTGTAATATCGGGCACTTTGATAGTGAGATTGATATGGCATGGTTAGAGAAAAATTATGGTAAGACCAAAATTACTATCAAGCCACAGGTCGATAAATATACTATCAATGCCGCTAAAGACGGCACAGGTGGAAAAGATATTATCGTATTGGCTGAATGAAGATTAGTAAATCTATGATGTGCTACTGGTCATCCATCATTCGTTATGTCCAATTCTTTCACCAATCAAGTACTTGCACAATTAGAATTACGAATGCATCCAGAGAGATATGAGAAGAAAGTATATATGTTACCCAAACATCTAGATGAGAAAGTTGCTAGACTTCACCTAGCACATATTGGTGCAGAAGTAGATACATTAACGAAAAAACAAGCTGATTACATTTGAGTTCCACTTGATGGACCATTTAAATCAGACCATTACAGATATTAGATATCAGTAAAAATGGAGAAGGGTAAAATGAGTGAAATGGGATAAAGATAGGAATAGCTAATTATTTACTAAGTAACACATACTACATGACCGATAATCAAATAGTGGCAGAGGAAGAAATAGACCTCTCGCTTATTGATGCTAAAGAAATTGAAGATCTCAAAGCCAAAGAGCAAAAAAAGAAACGAGTGATGGAACTCATCAAAGAAGAATGACTCGACAAAGACCCTGAGTTCATGGAAGAAATATCTCAGGCTTTTGATGGAATATTGGAAATACAGAAATAATCTACTTATATCTGACTTTGAGATATAAGATAGAAAGTGCAAGAACTAAACCGGCACTATTCATGATTGCAACCGGGCCATTTTGTATAATGATAGCATAAGTAATCCAAAGGATTAGCCCAACAGCATAGATAATATATCTTCGCAAGGAAATATCTCTTGTTAACTTAGTTTTTCGGCTTTTTATGACTTGTGGGACAAGCGATGCAACCACTAAGGTTCATCCAACATATCATAAAATATCTATATATTCCATGATGATTTTTAGTATATAAAATTATACTTCTTTCTTCTGATACATAATTTGCGGATTAAGATTGACCGTAAAGGTTTCCATATCAAAGACCGTTTTGAAGTCATCGTTCATCGTGTTGATTCACGAATTAATTTTTTGTAAATCTTCGTTGCCAAGCATTACCTGAAGTTTAGCAAATCCGTTGACGAGGAATGGTGCCGACAAAAGAGCCAGATTTTTGATCATATACAACAAAAATTTTAGATCATTCTCCGCATCCTGTTTTGTATCAGGATGTTTCCGTTTCACCCATGGTTCAGCTTTGGTGATGTATTCATTAGATTTTTGTACGAGTTTATACCAGTCCTGAAGATATAATTGAATATGTGCATGATCGAGATAGGTCTCTTGCACTTTGTGTGCATCATATCCATGTCTAAATAATTCAAAGAGAGGATTATCATTATCATCTTCGAGACGCGATAAATCAGCATCTCTACATTTACCTTCATTAATTTCATATTTTTTACATAAACTAGTGACTCTGTTTACTAGATTTCATCGCCCACCAATAAGCATACTTTCATATACGTTACCTAATCTTTCTTCGGAAAAATCTCCATCAGCTCCGATAGGCACATCATAGAGTAAGTTGAAAATAACGGCATCTCTATCGTAGGATTTGACCATCGCTATCGGATCGATAACGTTTCATAATGATTTACTCATTTTCTGTCAGCCACTAGTGAAGTATCCAGTAATAAATTCTTTACTCGGCAAACGAAGCTCTGTGCTCATGAGCATCGCTGGTCGAAAGATCGCATGAAATCTACTGATATCTTTCCCCAAGACATGCATAATCTCAGTATCATCAGACCAAAAGTTGTCTCTCTGACAGACTGTTACATAATTAAACAACGCATCATATCGTACATAGGTGACCTGTTTATCATCGAAGGGGAGCGGAATACCAAATTTATTGGTTTCTCTGGATACGGAGAAATCTTCTAGTCCACTATTTACGAATGATTTCACTTCATTAAATCTGTATTCTGGCATGACAAATTCTGGATTTTTTTTATACAAATCCTTGAGCTGATCAGAATAATTTTTGAGTCTGAAAAACCGATTTTTTTCTACGATCAGATCCGGCTTCGTAAGGTGGTCTGGACAGACAAGCTGTCCGTCTTTTTCGATCAGATCCTTTTCTGTTTTAAAGCCTTCACAGCCGACACAGTAATATCCCTTATATTCACCTTCATAAATATCTCATTTATCAAAAGATTTTTGCAACATTGATTGCACGAGTGTCCTATGATCTGGTTGAGTGGTTCTGATGAAATCCGTGTAGCTGATTTCGAGATCATTCCAGACTTGTTTCCACTTTTCTCACATCTCATTTAGATATACCATGACATCTTTTCCTTCAGCTTCAGCCTGTTGGACAATCTTCTGACTATTCTCATCATTCCCCGTAGAAAATTTGACCTCATATCAGAGTAATCTCTTGTATCTCGCATAAAAATCAGCAATGAATGAACTATATGCATGACCGATATGTGGATATCCATTTGGATAGTATATCGGAGTAGTGACTAGGAATTTTTTCATAATTATGGATGAAATGATAAAAGTTCGCTAACGCCTGCCTACCGCAGGCAGGCTCACGATAAAAACTCCGTGATAAAATATCATTGGACTTTATAACTATTTTTGTGCGATTTTGCAAGACATAACAATAATGTTTGTCATTGAAAAAGATGTTAAATTACGTACATATTGTAAAAACGGAGAAGGGTAAAAAGAGTAAAAAGGGTAAAAACAGATATCTCATTTTACTCATATCCCATTTTACCCATATCCCATTTTACCCATATCCCATTTTACCCATTCTACTCAATTATGAAAATTCTAGTGCTCAACGCATGAAGCTCATCGCTCAAATTTCAAGTTATCGATATGGCAAATACATCGGTGATGGTCAAAGGAATCGTGGAAAAAATCTGAGAAAAAGATTCCTTTTTGGAATATGAGAGTGATGGGAAGAAAACACATATTGATCATCAACTCGATAATCATAAAGAGGCTATTCAATTAGTTGTTGACAAGGGACTAAGTGCTCCCGACTGCAAGCTCCAATCTATTCAAGCGATAGGGCATAGAGTAGTGCATGGAGGAGAATATTTCTCTGATGCAGTCAAAATCGATGATGATGTCATAGAAAAAATACAGCTTTGTAGTGTACTAGCACCATTACACAACCCTGCAAATATAGCAGGGATTTTTGCTTGTAGAGCATTAGCACCAGATATCCCACAAGTGGCTGTCTTTGATACGGCATTTCACCAGAGTATGACGCCAGAACATTATCTCTATGCACTTCCTTATGAATATTATGAGAAATATAGAGTGAGGAGATATGGCTTCCACTGAGCATCTCACCAATTTGTCTTCGACAAATTAATTGAAAATTGACCTGTCCACGAAGGTGGGAAATTAAAAATTGAAAATTCGAAAGTGATAACTTGTCATGTGGGGAATGGAGTGAGTGTTACCGCTATTCAAAATGGCAAGGTCATCGAAACGTCTATGGGAATGACGCCAACAGAATGACTGATGATGGGCACGAGATCTGGGAATGTAGATCCTGGGGTAATTACTTTTTTGATGAAAAAAGAAGATATGTCTGCACAAGAGATAGAAAATATTCTGAATAAAAAAAGTGGTATACTCGGTGTATCGTGAATATCTGCTGACATGAGAGACATCCTTGATGGACGAAGGAAATGAGATAAGAGATGTACCTTAGTTTTGGATATGTATGTGGATGGTATCGTAAAATATATCGGATCCTATGTGGCACTTATGAATGGTGTAGATGCAATAGTCTTGACGGCTTGAGTCTTGGAAAGATCCAAAGATGTGAGAAAATTGTTGGTAGACAAGTTAGCGCGACTAGGTGTTTCACTTGATGAAAAAGCGAATGATTTCTCTACTGAGGAGCACGTAATATCCACACCGGATTCTAAAGTTCTCGTCAAGGTTATTCCTACAAATGAAGAATTGATGATCGCACAGGAAACACAACGTCTTCTTAGTGTATAGTGTAGAGTGTATAGTTTATAGTTTCGGAAGTTTTTTTATATAAAAGATACCTACACTATTAACTATAAACTATTATCTATAAACTATTTTCATCCCCTTGCAATGTTACTAAAATTTCATATAAGCTAATTAACTTTTACCCTCTAACTACCCATTACAATGGAACAAAAAACAGAGCATGAACACGCAAAAAAGAACTTCGAGCAAAACAGCATAGATGCTGCAGAGAAAAAGCTTGATTCCCATATGGAAAAATTCTCTCACAAACGATGACGAGTAGACAAATTTCTCAATCACAAAGTTGTCAAAGATGTGGTAAACTCCAAAGTTGCATCAGACGTGAACGAAAAATTACATCCGTATCTCAAGACTATTTTCCTTGTCATCTGATGGCTGTCTATTGTTAGCGGAATCATTGGAATCTTCTCGTTCTTGGTATGATTGAGTGGATTAGGATTTATCTTCAGTTTTGGTGCGGGAATGGGCATCCGCGTGTTGATATATATTTTGCTTGCATTAGTATTTTCTCTATTGAGCTTATTGACAGGTATTGGTATGATAAGACTCAAAAAATGGGTTATCTTTTTGCTGGCACTATGATTTGCTGTAAGTGTAATTACGCTAATTATAAGCTTGTTCCCATCAGGATTCGCTGCATATAGATCATATGGTAGTTTTGGATGATCTTTGCTCAACCTCGTGTTGACAGCAATTTTGCTAATCGTAGCACTGAAGAATAAAGAAATGTTCTCAAAATAGATCTTAGCTGGCAGATCTTAGCTGGCAGAACTTAGCTGGCAGAACTTAGCTGGCAGAACTTTATTAACTGCAAACTGCAAACTCCCTACTGCAAACTAACTAATCTAAATTTTATCTCGTTCGTTTTGCATTCATGAAAAAATTACTTTTCTTGGTTTTTCTTGCTGTGCCCGTTATATTGACTGGTTGTGGTAATAGACCACAAATTCAGCCTGTGCAAAATCTCGTAGAACTACAGACAGAGATTACTCGTATTTCTGACGAGCTTCTTTCTGGGACTATTACACCAGAAACAGCACAAGAATTATTCGAACAGTTGCAATCCAAATATACAGAATTGACAGAGACACAATTATTATCACGCATGGATGAGCTCAAAGATATGATCGCTCAGAAAAAAGAAGCTACAGTGAAACTCTGAAAACTTCCTGATTGGGCAGAAGATCTTTGACTTACTCTCCCTCAACGTATGCGTTTAAATAAGGCAGTATCCAAGCAAACGCAAGTAGACACTTCAGGATACGATTCTTTTCTCTACGTGTATAAGTGACCATATGAATACGCAATGAAAGAAGCCGCTCGTATCGCTAGCGGAGCCCAGCTAGGTGCGAGTCAAGAATTCTTGCTGGCACAACAATTGCTTGCAGAAGGAAAACATATGACAGGATTAGATACCCAAGGATTAGAGAAAGGCATCGTATATACCAATCATAGTCTAACGGATACAAAGATAGAATATCTCATCTCCGTAAATGTAGATGCTGATGGGACATTGACGATACAAGCAACGAATTATCAACAGATGAAGTCGGGGAAATAAATTATTCCGAATTATACCAAATTGTTCCAAATTATTCCCAAACAATTTGTAAATTCTAAAATTTAAAAATTCTGAAATTGATTTGGTAATTAGGAATAATTCGTAAATTTGTACATTTTATTTTATGTGATATGGCAATGAAGTACGTTATTGGAGTAATCCTTTCGTTACTAGCAATGGCAAGTGTGGGTTTTGCTCAGGAATATATTTTGTTTTATGGGAACGGGTGTCCGCATTGTGCAGCAGTAGAGGACTATATCAAGGACAATAAACTTACTAAGACGTTTGATATCGATCAGAAAGAAGTCTTTTACAACAAAGCCAATCGTGCTGAGTTTAATGGCTATTTGACTAAGCACAAGTTAACTTATGACAAGATCGGCGTGCCTTTTCTTATCATCAATAGTGGCACTGATTGTAATTACGTCAATGGTGACACAAACATTATCGACTATTTTTCTGGGAAGCTTGCACAAAATCTCGCTGCTTGTAAAGATACAACCTTAAGCTGAACTCAGCAGCCTATCGATAGTAGCTTATCCAAAAAATTATCATTCTTTGGGATCATGCTTCCGGCAGCGCTGTCTGATAGTATCAATCCTTGTGCATTTGCCGTGATGTTATTATTATTATCGACCATTCTCAGTAGACATAAGAGTAGAAAAAAAACATTATTGGCGTGATGATTATTCGCACTAGCAGTATTCCTAACATATTTGGCAATGGGAATTTGATTGTTTTCGGCCCTTGCGACAGCAAACAATACCTTCGTTTTGAAACTAGTCGTCTGAATATTATGACTGCTTGTCTGACTTGCCAATCTCAAAGATTTCTTCCGATATGGAAAATGATTTGTCATGGAAGTGCCATTTTCACGAAGGCCAAAGATGCAGCAAATCATCGATAGAGTATCTTCTCCCCGGGGAGCATTTATCGTAGGTATCATCGTCAGTCTCTTCTTACTTCCCTGTTCTTCTGGTCCATATTTTACCATTCTCGGTTATCTCAGTTCGCAGAGCAAGGATCTTACTTCTCGAGGATATATCTATCTCATAGTATACAATCTTATCTTTGTCTTGCCTATGTTGGCTATCGCTATTCTCGTTGGATTCTGATACGCAAGCGTAGACAAACTTGCAAAGATCAAACATGAAAAAACCAAACTGATCCATCTCATCGTAGGACTCCTGATGCTTGGATTGGGTGCGTATGTACTGCTTACTTTATAAAAGAGTTGAAGGTTGAATTCCACACCATAGTTTTTGTAAAGCCACATTGCATGTGGCTCCAAAGCTAGTTATCTATTGTTGGTGTGGAATGATTGATCCCACAAAATTGCGGGAGTTGAGGTCCTGAGAAATCGGGATTTTTTCATTCGCCTTGACTAATTTGAGGAAATAGGTAATAAGTGTATTATAAAAAAAATGCATATGTCAAAGCCAAAGCCAAATCGGCACGTGCCGACCAGAGCCGAAAGGTTCGCTAAATCCAGAAAAAAATCTGGAGGTAGCACCGCCAAGCAAAAAACGATCTCAAAAAGGAGGTCGAAAATCGAAAAAAGAAAAAGAGGGAAATGAGTTTCATCTGGGAGAATTTCTCTCAGCAAAAAAAGTCGTCCATAGAGGCGACTTTCGTGCTTATTGAAAAAATAATAGAGTAGATATTCTTGACTTTATCTGCAGTTTCCTTATTACAATCCCTGTAAAGAAATTTCCCCAAAAATAAATCCCTTACTTTATGTCTAAAAAACATCAAAAAAACGGAGAACCCTTGTCGGCATCGCCAGAACAAGCCAGGAAAAATTTACTGGACAAACTTGGCATTGATGGTAGTTTATCTCCCGAATCGAATCCCCACGCATTGGTGGTACACGGATTCGTTCGCAGAAAGTACCGTGACAAGGTGGGTAAGCGATAGAATACTATCGAACCCTTATTATTAACCCCATTGACCGGCGTAAAGCCGGTTTATTTTATTGTCAAAAAATCTTATATATCCAAGATTGCCTTATAGAGATCATTTGTCTTGCTGATTCGTAGCTCTTTATCTAAGAAATTATCATTATTTCCCAGTCATTGTAATATGCAATTGAGCCCATGGAGTAAGTCTGCACGAGCTTTGAGAAATACGCGTTTCCCATTATATTTTGCTTTAGTATCTCTGAGCACATTGACTATGCGTGCCATTTTTTTGTACAACTGACTAAGCTGTTCGAGCTCATGAGGTCCTACCATCTTGATAGTATTGTCCAATAAGATATCTATAATTTTCTGTGCAAAGTCTGGCATGACTACATCTGCCCATGAATCTTCATAGTGCCAATAATTTACAACAAATCATAAATCCTTGTACACAACCATTTCTTCCAGATCGCCTTCATCGGCAGCCATAAATATGCTTTCATATGATGAATCACGATCATTAACTTTCCCAACGCCGATATCTGCCGATAGATCAATAATATCTCCCACCTCTTCTCTGATGTGTCTGGTCGCTTCTACTTCAGAGTAGACGAGCTGATGGCTTATTCCCATAAGTATAGTTCATAAGTGGGCTTGTCTTATTTCATGATGTTCATCACTATCGTGATAATGGATACTATCCAACAACTTTAGAAATCTCTCGGTATCCTTGAGATACAGAAGAGGATAACACTTCAATCCTCATGGTAATTCCTCTAGATGGTGTCTTTCCTCTATGTATATCCCTCGTTGCTGAAAAAGCTTACCATACTGCTGTATAGCTTTCTGAGTATAGGCGCTATTGAGCATATTCAATCTTGGAGAAGAGTCCCCATGGTCCTTATATTCATGTATGAGCTGAGGCAATTCCTCCTTTATCGCTTGTGGTGCCATTTTTGATGCTTGTATATCTTGGATAGTATCGCTCTGTCGATAAAACGTAATTACAGGAAAATTATTCATCACTTCAGTAAATTTTTGTAGACGAGAAGGCAGGGTATTGATCTGCTTGATGGCTTGTTTTGTAACCTGTTCTCATCTTCGTCTATACCCTGACTGGTGACTTTTGTTTATGGCATCAGTGAGGACTGCTTCCAATTTCTGTTCATATCATTGTATTCATAACTTTTTTGCTCCAGGATCATCGAATCACTCTCTAGACTGTGGGGCTAGGTTTTCTCCATTTCCGGTCATTATATATCTATGCATGTAAAATCAGCATGAACAATATATAGATATTATTAGTAAAAAGTCAATGAATTGTTTTTGGAAGAAAAAACCACAAAAGTGGCCTTTCTAAGGGTAAAGAAAGTTATTTCAATAATTTTTCGAAAATTTCTTGTAACTGTTGTGGATTGGCTTTGCCTCAGGTCTTTTTCATTGCTTGTCCGACGAAGAATCACATGACGGTGAGCTTCCCTTTCTTATATTGTTCTACGATGTTTACATTTTCTTCTATCACTTGCTTGCAGATGTTTTCAAGTTCACCTTCATCCACTGCTGGCGCATCAAATCATTTCTCTTTGATGATGGTGTCTGGATCTTTTCCTGTGGCCAACATCTCATCCATGACGAGTTTCAACTGGCTGTCCGGTAATGTGGAAGTCAAAAACGTAGTAAACATATCTTGCGTGAATGGTAAGTCAGAAATATGTTTCATGTTTTGGTTGAGCCATGCAATGATAGGTCAGCATATCCATTTTGCAACGGTCTTGGGATCGTTTTTTTTCTCAGTAACGAAATAATTGAAATATTGCAATATCTCTTTGTCGTTGATGAGTGCGTTGATATATTCTTTGTTGAACCCAAAATCTCTGAATGTCTTAATCGTGTCGTAAGGAATTTCCACGGCTTGTTCGTTTAGTCGTTTCATCGTTTCGTCGTTTAAGCGCAATTCTGGCATATCTGGCTCAGGGAAATATCTGTAATCTAATGCATCTTCTTTGGATCTCAAAGTTGTCGACTCGCCCTTAGCGTCATCTCGGCCTCTGGTCTCCTGATCTATGGTTCATCCATCGGCATATATTTTTTCTTGTCTTGCTTGTTCAAATTCTATTGCTCTTTTGATCATTCCAAATGAGTTGATATTCTTCGTTTCCGTCCTAATGCCGAGCGGAGCTTTTGCATCTTTTCTGAGTGATATATTTACATCGCATCTCATCTGTCACTTTTCCATATCGGCATCTGATATATTATTGTATCTCAATATTCTCTGTATCTCTTTGAGAAATTCTATGACTTCGTCAACACTAGTAAAGTCAGGATTCGTGACAATTTCTACGAGGGGAGTACCTGCGCGGTTGAAGTCCAGTAATGCTTCTCCTCCTACGTGAATCATTTTGGCGGTGTCACATTCCATGTGGGCTTCAGTGATGTGGACTGTCTTTTCTGCTGTATAATTATCTAAGAAAAATTTCACTTCTCCCTTAGTATTCGTTGGCTGATAAAACTGCGTAATCTGATATCCCATGGGCAAATCAGGATAGAAATATGACTTTCTATCAAACTTAGATACTTCATTGATCGTACAATGTAAGGATTTCCCAAGTAATAATGCTTGCTCCAATACTTCTTTACTCAATGTAGGAAGTGCTCCAGGTTGTCAGGTGCAGACTGGGCAAATATTGGTATTTGGCTGAAGCGAATCAAAGTTCTGCTCATTTTTACATTGGCAAAACATCTTGTTTACACTCTTCAATTTTACATGAATTTCTAATCAGATTGTTAACAGCATAAAATAAATTTACGAGTAAAGTATGTATTAAATCTTTTTATTTAATTTCTTCAATTGTTTCTCAATCATCGCGGATCTCTTATTCGCCCTAATAGAGGAGTATAATGCTACGCCGATAAATCATGCGCCGATAAGCCCAGTCACCACTTCTGGTACTTCATGCATCGTACTGATAAACATAATCGTGGCTAGTGCAAGGATAGCCCAGAAAGCTCAGTGTTCTAGATACATATACTTTGCTAATGTTCATTTTCTGACAAGCATGATAGTAATGCTTCTGACAAACATTGCACCGATTCACAATCAAAGTGCAATGATAAAAATATTTTTACTCAAGGCGAATGCGCCGATCACTCCATCAAAGGAGAAGCTTGCATCCAATATTTCTAGATACATAAATAAGGAAAGTCATACTTTGGCTGCGCTTTGCATCACTGCTTGCTTCTTTTCCAGTAAGACGGCAATACTATCTATGACAGCGTAGATGATAATTCATCGTATAGCAGAAACTACAAAGGACATCATTTCACCAGTAGGTAATAATTCAGCAATCAGAAATACTACGAGCAATCCTATAATCATTTCTACAGATTTCAGTTGACCAACTTTCTGAAACGTTCTCTCGACAGGGCCAATCCAATGGTTTTTTTTCTCGAGGTTGAGGAAGAAGTTTAATGCCACCATCATCAAGAATGCACCACCAAATCCAGCGATGACGATATGGGAAGAATTGAGTATCGCAGCATATGCATCAGGATTGAAGATAGCGAGATTGAGCGCTTGGAGCGGATTAATCCATCCCACGATAGCGACAATGATCAGAGGAAACAAAACTCTCATACCAAAGACAGCAATGACCATTCCTCGTGTTAGGAATCTATGTTGTCGTACGGGTGACATTTTTTTCAATACCGTTGCATTCACCACAGCGTTATCAAACGAAAGCGATGTCTCTAAGATTCACAAGATGACGACAATGAAGACCGCTTGCAATCATCCAGCGACATTAAGTCATGTCCCAGCTCCGATAAAGAATCAAGCAACGATAGCAATGACGGTGAAGATAATAGATCCAGAGAAAAACTTTTTGATCATAAACATATGTTCATAAGTAAAATTGTCACTTACTATGTAATTAAAATCCGATGAATTTCAAATCCAAACTTTCTCAGTTGAATTCTCACAGCAAATTGCTATATGTTCTGTCACTGAATACAAAATCATGGACGGTTAGCTCAGTTGGTCAGAGCATTCGCTTGACGTGCGAAGGGTCGGAGGTTCGAATCCTCTATCGTCCACCATAAAAAAAAGAGAAAGCGCTACTTGCGTTTTTTTTGATACATATTGTTTTTTATTGCACCCACATCCCTTCGGGGACTTACTTTTGGCTTGACCCAAAAGTACCCTTCGACTTCGCGAAGGACGAGAGCAAAAACTCAAGGCCTCGCAGTCCGCCATGTTGCTCGGCCGGTGGTTTGCTTAGTCGTCGTACGCTTTCCAGCCCAGCCTCACGGCAGACAATTATATTCAGGCAATAATAAAACTATCCTTGCCCTGTGGCAACCATTACTGCCTTCCCGGCAACGAATCGTTGGGTATTGCTATGTGATTATATTAAATTAATTCATTCAAATAATGTCACAAGCACCTGATCAGCATCTTTTCATTCCATCTTAGCTTCATAAGACAATACGACTCTGTGTCTCAAGACAGCAAGAGCTACTTTCTGCACGTCTTCATGCATGACGTAATTTCTGTCTTCTGCGAACGCAACTGCTTTACTAGCCGTCATCAGTCCTATCGATCATCTGGGTGACGCACCATAGAGTAACGCTTCGCAATTTCTAGTGGCATCGACCAATCTTGTGATATACTTCTTTACCTGATCGGAAATGGTGACATCTTGGATCGTATCTCTTAGTGCTACAAACTCCGTATGGTTGATAACTTTTTGTATCTGAATGTCTTCATCGTGTTCCATCTCATCGAGGATGTGTTTCTCTTCGTGGACGGTCGGATACCCGACAAGGACTTTAAATAAGAATCTATCGATTTGGGCTTCGGGTAGAGGATAGGTACCTTCTTGCTCCAAGGGATTTTGCGTAGCTAAGACGAAGAACGGATCTGGCAAGGGAAATGATTTTCCACCAATAGTGACTTGTTTTTCTTGCATGGCTTCTAAGAGCGCTGATTGTACCTTGGGCGTGGCTCTGTTGATCTCATCAGCGAGGATGATATTACACATTATAGGTCCTATTTTTGGTTCGAAGCTTTTCGTTCATGCATCATAGATCTCCACGCCCACAATGTCGGCAGGCATCATATCTGGAGTAAATTGGATCCTCTTAAATGCCATATCCATGATCTCAGCGAAGGTATGGACAGTTTTCGTTTTTGCCAATCCTGGGACACCTTCGATCAGCATATGCCCTCAGCATAATAAATTCAAAATAATGGCATTGATAAAGGTATCCATGCCTATGATTTTTCTATGGATTTCTTTATGGACTGCTACGAGAAGAGGGTGGTGAAACGTGATACGTTGGAGTCATTCCTGGAAAAGTGAGCTATCTACGTGATGTGGGTCAGAAGATATGTTTTTTACCATACTTTGCCCCTCTTTTTTCCCCTCAAATACGAAAAAATACAGCACCACACCTATGATAGCGACAGATAAGAGGGCAAGAAGTATGATAGTTCGCATAGATAATATATAATGAGTAAACAGCATTCTTGTAGCTATATGAGATGGAATATCAACAAATTTGTGGTAAATCCTCCGGCTCATCCGCACACGGCGGATTCGCCACCTCCTTTAGCAAAGGAGGCTTTCAATAGGACACGCCCATCTTTGCTAAAGAGGGGTTGGGGGTGATTTAAATTTGCTTTTTCTGGCTATTCTGAGTATAATTATGCAGTAGTTTATTTACTATACAAAAATCATGAATACCGTTACCAAAGCTACCTGAGGATTGCGAGATACCATTATGGCACTCTACAATAATCCTTTTGTGTCCAAACTCATAGCCATTGTCGCTGCAATTGTGGTAAGTTTCATCTTACTCGCAATTTCCAAAATCGTAGCGACAGCTATCAAGAATAAGATTACCAGAAACTTTATTCTCAAGTGAAACAAACAGATAGAGAATGTATCGGCATTGATAGGGGATATCATCTTCTATGCCTTGGCTATGCTATCTTTGTTTGTGAGTTTTAGTATCGTGGGTATCAATGTAGGACTTATCCTATGAGGTATCTCTATCTGAGTAGGATTCGCATTTAGGGCCACATTGTCCAATCTGATTTCTGGAATTATGATTTTTACCACCAAAGAATATCAACCAGGCAGTATCGTCTCCATAGAAATAGATAGGAAAGATGTCTTGGGAAGAATAGAGGAGATCAATATGAAAGATGTGATTATCAGATCATTCGACTTTAGAAGAGTAGTGATACCCAATTCCAAATTTGTAGAATCTTCTATCAAGACCTATAGTTTAGAGTCTGTCTTGAAATTAGATATCGATATTACAGTAGAGCTCGTAGCCGATATAGAAAAGATATTGTCGATAACGACTGAGAAAGTAAATAGTTATGCTTTTGTGATTAATAAGGAATATACACAGATTTTGATAGATAGTTTCAATGAAAAAACCTGTAAACTCAAAGTAACCTTTTGTTTCGATCCAAATGCTGGCTTGCCAACAGAAGTAATGAAATCCAAAGTCCAACAATGATTAATACAACTCTATAGAGATATCACCAAAAAGAAACCAGTAGAAAAGAAGGTCGAAGAAAAACCAGTGCCTGCTGAAAAAATAGAAGCAGTAGCGGCTCCTGTTGCTCCAGTCGAAGAAGTAAAGCCAGTATAATTATTTCATAACTTCAATAATTTTATGTCTCGTATTCGCACCGTGAAGGATGCGAATATTTTTCTTTATCACAGAAAAATGTTTAGCAAGAAATGCTATTAATGCTTCATTGGCTTCTCATTCTACTGGTCTTGCTTGCAATCGAATCTTATAGACTTCCTGTCCCAGAAGATCCTTCTGGATGTCCAATTTCTCTTGCTTGGCTCATGGAGTAATAAAGACTTGGATTTTCATAGAGGAGTAAAATGGGTAAAAACAGATAACAGATATCCTTTTCTGGGTATTTCTCAATACTTTTTGAAATTGCATTTTAAATAGATATGAGTATCAAGATATGAGATGTGAGTAGTGAGACATGAGTATCTAAACAAATACCTCAAGTCTCAAACCTCAAATCTGAAATCTTATGTCTTACATCTTATGTCTATACCATGATAGCATTCTCACTCTGACCAATTCACATCTATCGATATGGGATCATGTATCTCCTAGGGTTCACATTTGGTTATATCGGCTTCAAGTATATTGCCAGAAAGAAATATCTGGCTACTATTTCTCCCCGGGGGCAAGATATCCTAGATAAAAACCTGGAAAATCTACTAATTTTCATCTTTTTGGGTGTGTTGGTGTGATGAAGGCTAGGTCATGTCATTATTTACAACTTCAGCTATTTTCTTCATCATCCAAGTGAGATTATCGCATTTTGGCAATGAGGTATGTCATTTATCGGCGGACTGTTTGGCGTAATCATAGCATTCCTTGCATTTCGAAAATGGAAAAAAGGGACAAGCAAAGATCTACTCGTGCTCTTTGATATCTTATTGTTACTATTGCCTATCGGTATCGCATTCGGCAGATTATGAAATTATCTCAACCAAGAACTGTATGGAGTGCTTGTGAGTGATCGGTTACCACGTTTGGGATATCCGTTGTTTTCTCTCCTTCACGATCTAAATATTTTTCACGTCTACCCAGCAGTAGATTCGTTTCTGAGGGTAAACACAAACTGGCTGGCTTTTTTCTTCGAATGAATCGTGACGTTTGTGATATGACTATTCGTGTTTCGCCACCAACTACGTAAAAAGGTGTGGCATCCGTGACTGTGGTCAGCAATATTTCTCATGCGATATAGTTTTGTCAGATTTCTCTTAGAATATTTCAGAGCCGATTCACAGTTAGAATATAGATGATGGTTTACGATAAGCCAATGGTTTTTTATCATATTCTTTTTACTCGGAATTGTTTTACTATGAAAATCAGTGAAGTGATGGACGAAAAAATAGTCGAGACTAAACAATGCAAATTTTGCGGCACATCTTTCGCTATAACTGATGTAGATTTGGCTTTTTATGAAAAAATTTCTCCTATTCTCGCATGAAAAAAATATGCAATCCCGTCACCCACACTCTGCCCAGATTGTCGTCAGCAGAGGAGATTGGCTCAGCAGAATATGTACAAACTCTACCAGAGCACATGCAGTAAGACAGGAGCGCCTATGATATCCATGTATTCTCCAGATAAGGGGTTGACTGTATATAACCAGAAGACTCGACGAAGTGATGTGCGAAATCCCTTGGACTATGGGAAAGCATATGATTTTTCCAAAATGTTCTTCCAGCAGTTTGATGAACTCAACAAAAAGATTCCTCATGTAAACTTAAATACAGATTTTACTATCGACGAAAATTCTTCTTTTTGCAATTATGCTGGACAACAGAAGGATTGCTATCTTATGTTCCATTCCTCCTTGAATGAGAAATGCTTCTTCGGCACTGGGATCAAAGAATGTAAAAATGTGGTAGATGCGTTAAATTGTTTCTATTCCAATGAGATGTATGAGTGTATAGATTGTTTCAACTGCTATAATTTACTCTATTCTCAGGCATGTAAAGATTGTAATAACTCATATTATTTACAAGATTGTATCTGATGCAGTAACTGTTTTTCGTGCAAAAACTTAATTAACCAATCATATTGTATCGAGAATAAAGTATACTCCAAAGAGGAATATGAAGAAAAGATACAGGCCATAATTAGCAGAGACACAACCGATGTCTTGAAAGATACGGCTAGAAGGTTCTTCCGCTGATTACCAGAAAAAAGCTTCCACGGCATCAATAATGAACGTGTCTCATGAGATAATATTATCAACTGTAAGTATGTATACGAGTCATTTGATATACAAGAGTCCGAGAGTATGAAATACTGTGAAAGAATATATAATTGACCCAATAAAAACTGTTATGATGTAGATCAATTTGGTTTAAGAATGCAGAAGATCTATGAATGCTCTGAAGTATGATTTGACGCTACAGATGTGCATTTTAGTATCTCTTGTAGAAACAATATATTCAATATATTCTACTGCTTCGAAGTAATCTCATCCAAAAATCTCTTCGGTTGTATATGACTACGTAATAAGGAATACTGCATCCTAAATAAACAGTACACCAAAGAAGAATATGAAAAACTTGTGCCACAAATAATAGAAAAAATGATAGCTGACCCCGCTAAAGACGGGGCAGGCGCCGAATGGTGAGAGTTCTTCCCATCTCATATTTCACCTTTCTGATACAATGAAACAGTTGCTATGGAATATTATCCATTCACCAAAGAAGAGGCACTTGCCAAATGATTCAAACGATCCGACTACGAAGCTCCATTTCCCAAAACCGATGCGAAAGATGTGATTATCTGTGAAGTCAGCAGTAAGCCATTTCGCATAATTCCACAAGAATTAGCATTCTACAATAAACATAATCTTCCACTTCCTACGAAACATCCTGATGTTCGTCACGCTGAAAGAATCAAATTGAGGAATCCACGTAAACTTCGAAATAGAACATGTAGTAAATGTGGCACTGACATGCAAACGACGTATGCTCCAGACTTGCCCGACGTGGCGGGGAGGCCGGAAGTAGTCTACTGTGAGCAATGCTATAATAAGGAAATATATGGGTAAAAATAATTTCATTTACTAAAAAAACTCCCGAGCATTGTCAGGAGCTTTTTTTTAGATAGGAGAACTTAGAACTTAGATGGGAGCCCGGCCTACAATCTACCATCTCCAATCTCCGATCTATTTGATTTGATACATAACATTTACATTAATAGTCACCTCAGTCTCTCCAGGAGATAATGAAGTGCTTGGAGTCGCTACATCTGATGCAACTGCTCACATACCTTCTGCTTTAGCATTAGCATAATAGATAGGTGGATTGTAGGATGATGTATTATCAGTGATCATAACTGGTTTGCCAAGTGTTACTCCACTGGCTTTTGCTAATTGTTCAGCTTTGGCTTTGGCATCAGTAAGGGCTTTGTCACGAGCTCCTTGATATGCAGCTACCTTATCTTTGAGATCAAAATAGGTATTGTCTACATTGACTCCACCAATTTTAGAAATCTGAGTGACGATATTTCCTCATTTGTCTGCAAAGCTTTCTCCACTGACGTTGATAGTCAAACTTTGCTGCACTCTGTATCATAATAATTTCCTTCCGTTCGCGTTACTCCAATCATATTCTGGATAGGAATTTACATTCGTTGTCTTGATATCTTTGTCAGCGATATCGGCAGCTTTCAAAATGACTTTCAATTTAGTTATCTTGTCGTCAGCTTGTTTTTGTGCTAGTTCTGTAGTGCTAGCAAGCTCAGAGATAGACACATTGATTACAAGCATATCTGGTGCGACAGAAGCTTTTCCTTCTCCTACGACAGAGATAGTATTGGTAATCCCTTGAGAGGTTTGTTGGTTATTTTTCAACGTGCTCGTCAGAGATAATCCGACGAATAAGAAGACGACTGCCAATACGATAGCCGATACAAGCAAAAAAATTCAGTTTGATTTGTTGTTTTCCATATTGAATGATAAAATGATAAAAGTTCTCCGCCTAGGCGACTCACGATAAAAGTTCTCCCGCAGTATTGCGGGACCACGATAAAATGGTAAGTTTTGAGTCAGACAAATCAAGTCATTTTCCCTAAATGCCTTTGATTTCACCCAGTAAATGTATATACTGAATATTGAGTGTCTAGTACCTAGTATTGAGACACCTGCCTACCGGTAGGCAAGGTAAGTAACAAGACATAAGTAACAAGATTGAAGTCGTATGTCTTACGTCTCAAGTCTTACGTCTCATTCTTCTTCAATTCTTAATTGATTTTTCTATGAGTACAAGTTATCTCATCAAAATATATCATTCATTCGATAAGGGAAGGAAAATTTTCCATGATTTCCTAGAAGATATTTCCAAGACGATGCTCAAGCAAAAGTTTACTATCGGCTTGCATTACAACAAGGGTGAAATCTATTATTCATACACGTCCAATCCGAGGACATACTCTACATTTGAATCGCAGTTTTACACTCATTTCAACAATTTCCAATTAACTGCAGATGATAAACATGTCCGAGCATACGACAAAACGAAATCAGTCATCGGAGAATTGAAGCTGAGCAATGATCGGTTCTTTCCATTCAAGATGGATAATGAAGATAACTCTGATTTTATCTTCAACATGTTTCGTACCTTTGAAAACTTTGACGTTATCAATGATAAAGTAGGATTTTTCGTAGAGATGAGGCCAGTCGTCAACGAGAGTTTCGTCTTTTTCGTAAGATCCAAATTTCTACATCGGATATTCAAATGGAAGCTAGCACTCAATTTCTACAGATACATTTTCAATCACAAGATCCAGAAGAACTGGAGATCTACGTGACACGATTATTTTAGAGACAAACTTCAGAGTAATCTATTTGAGACAAAGCTGTACTTTATCGTAGAGTCACAAAACAAAGCCGTAGCTGAAGCAAGGATCAAAACTTTATTTAATAATTTCCTAGTATTCAAAAACTATCCACTCAATCAGTTTCAAGTCAAAATGCACAAAAATATTGTATCTCTAAATCAGATCAAAGAATTTAATGGAAACTTTGGGAAATTTTTTATGACGTCGCAAGAAATTTCTTCATTCTTTCACTTCCCCAAAAATCCAAAAAATGAAACATCCTTACTGACTATCAGAGCGAAAAAGCTTGCTTTGCCAGTAGGTATACCAACCTTCGAATATACCATCGAGAGTAATGGAGAAGTACTACCAAAAAACTTTCCTCAGGACATCAATATTATGGGAATATCAGATTATAGATCTATCAAAGTGCCTATCGGTATCTATGATGAAGACAGACTCAAACATATGTACGTCATAGGAAAGACAGGTACAGGAAAGTCCAAATTTTTACTTTCCCTCATGATCAACGATATCAAGCAGGGGAGAGGAATCTGAGTCATTGATCCTCATGGTGATGCTATCGAAGAGATTATGATGCATATCCCAGAGTCTCGCAAAAACGACGTCATTATTTTTGATCCAACAGATGAACAATATCCATTCTGTTTCAATCCGCTTGATGTCCAAGAGACAGAATCCAAACAAATCCTTGCAAAGTGATTTATCGATATCTTCAAAAAGTTTTTCTGAGCAAACTGGAACCCAAAGCTCGAACACGTGCTAAGGATGATCTTCTTGGCGTTGTTGGATAAACCAGGATCCACGTTATTTGATATCATCAGAGCGTTGACTGACAAGGACTTTAGATATACGATGATCGATGCAGTGTCTGATGATGTGGTTAGAAACTTCTGGACGAATGAGTTTGCTGGTTGGTCACAACAATTCAACACAGAGGCCATTATGCCGATCTTAAATAAAGTAGGACAATTGCTTTCTATCGAAATGCTCAAAAATATTTTTGCCTCTCCAGAGAATAGATTAGATTTTAGAGAAGTGATGGATACGAGCAAAATTCTTCTTATCAAGCTTCCCAAGGGGAAACTTCAAGAGGAGATTATGTGATTTTTGGGAGCAATGTTCGTGACCAAATTATTTCAGACAGCAATCGGTAGACAAAATGTAGATAGACATGAGAGGACTCCATTTTTCTTGTATGTAGATGAGTTCCAGAATTTTGCTACAGACACCTTCAACGAAATCCTTTCTGAAGCAAGAAAATATGGATTATCGTTGTCCGTAGCGCATCAGTATCTCAAGCAGATTCCACCAAATATTTCAGATTCACTCTTTGGTAATGTGGGAACGTTAGTAAGTTTCAGAATTTCGCCAGAAGATGCAGAATACGTCAAACAGCAGTTTACACCATTCTTAGAAGGATATGACTTAGCCAACTTAAATATGAGAGAGTTCTATTGTAAATTATTGGTAAAGTGACAGGTAAAAGACCCGTTTGGACTGAAGAGTTGTTATATCCCAGATCCACTCATTAGAAAAGATTATATTGCACAGCTCTACGAATTATCTAGAGCCAAATATGCAAGATCATTAGCTGAAGCTAAGAAAGTATTGGAAGAGAAGCAGGCTGATGTTATCAAGACTATCGAAGATTTCAGCGAACCGATTATCTAACTCGAATTGAATTTCACACCATAAGTTCTTGTAGAGACGCATTGCATGCGTCTCCGAAGCTAGTAAAATATCGTGGTGTGAAATAGTTGAAGGTTGAAAAGTTGAGGATTAGTAATTATCATATTTTAATCGTTGACTGTGCCGAATGGATCGCAAGGTATACGAGTTTATATCAAGACAGACCAACGATCCGATCGTAGAGTGGAAGACCTGCAAAGTAAGCGGACAACCGTTTGCGATTTTTCAGTCAGATAAAGATTTTTACGAAAAGATCAGTCCTACGTTTAACGGAAAAAAGTTTCTCATCCCGACACCGACACTGTGCCCAGAAGAGAGATTGAGAAGGAGATTGGCATGGAGAAATGAAAGAAAATTGTATAAGAGAACTTGTGATCTTACAGGAGACTCCATGATATCTATTTTTTCGTCGGACAAGATACATAAGGTATATAATTTCAAGGATCGACGATCAGATAAACGAGACCCAATGGAGTATGGGAGAGATTACGATTCATCCCAAGATTTTTTTCAACAACTAGGTACGCTATATGCCTCGATTCCTCAGGCATCACTATACAACGGCTATCAAATGGAGAATTGCGATTATTGTAATTATGGTTTTGCACAAAAGAATTGTTATATGAACGTAGGATGTGGATATTGCGAAAACTCTTGTTATTGCAGAGTGGACATGCAGTGTAATTACGACTTCGATGGGTATCTAAATGTGCAATCAGAACACTGCTATAATAGCGTCAGGATAGCTAAATGTTATCAGGTATTCAACTCTGTATATGCAGAAGAATGTCGTGATTCTAGTTACTTATATAATTGCAAAAATTGTCAGTACTGCTTAGGCTGTGTGAATATAATAGGTGGGCAACATATGGTGTTAAACCAGAAATGTTCTAAGGAAGAATACGAAAAAACCTTACGCTCATTGTCAGATCCCGAAGCTAAGAAAGAATTTATGGCTAAGTACGATGCATTACTCAAACAGTCTCCTAGGAACCACGTATATAATGTAGGATGCGAAAAATGCTTGGGTAATGATAATAATGGATCATCGGACTTAATAGCATGCTTTGATGTAGTAGATGCGAAACAACTAAAATATTGTGCTGAGGTCGGTATAAAATATGCCGATGCTTATGATATGAACTTTTCTACCAACACGACGATGTGCTACGAGTGTGTAGGATATAGTAATCACAAAGGTATATTTTGTGGACGCGGTACAGAGGATTCAGACTTAATATTTTGTATAGATACATATTATTCATCTCATTGCATCGCTTGCGTAGGGATTAAACATAAAAAGTATTGCATTCTTAATAAGCAGTATACTCAAGAGGAATACGAAAAATTAGCTGGTCAGATCATAGAAAATATGATAGTGAATGGTAGCTGGGGAGAATTTTTCCCTGCTAGTATGACACCATTCTGCTATAATGAAACTTTGGCTCATGAGTATTTTCCTTTGACGAGAATTGAATCGGCACAAAGAGGATACTCGTGGATGGATAATGAAGTCTCCATTAATATCCCAAACTGAGCAGAGACGATACAAGCACAAGATCTCCCTACGATACAGGAAGCAACTGACGACATCACAGAAAAAATTATTATCTGCGAAGTGAGCTGAAGACCTTTTAGAATTATAAAACAAGAATTGGAATTTTTTCGTAAACAACAGATAGCATTACCAACCAAACACCCAGATATACGCCATCAGGAAAGATTGCAACAAAGACCATCCAAAGATCTTTTCATGAGAAATTGTGATAGTTGCAATAAAGAAATACTCTCAGTATATCCATCCAGCTCAGCATTTAAAATATATTGCGGAACTTGTTATGACAAAGAAATGTATTGATAGTCTGTAGAACTTAGACCTTGGAGTTTATCATTTTATCGCGACCAAAGGGAGCTTTTATCAATGTATCCTTCCATGCAAGAAGAAGTTTATAAATTTATATCCAGACAAACTAGCCCCACTAAAGACGGGGCAGGCGATCCGATCGTAGAGTGGAAGACCTGCAAAGTAAGCGGACAACCGTTTGCGATTTTTCAGTCAGATTTGGATTTTTACGAAAAGATAAGTCCTACGTTTAACGGAAAAAAGTTTCTCATCCCGACACCGACACTATGCCCAGAAGAAAGATTGAGAAGGAGATTAGCTTTTTACAATGAGAGATTTTTTTACCGCAGGAATTCCCATCTTACGGGAAACCCTATCATTTCCATATATTCTCCTGATAAGACATATAAAGTTTTGGAAACGAAAGAATGGCGAAGCGACAAGCGAAACGCGTTGGATTACGGTAAAGATTTTGATTTCACTACATCTTTCAGTGAACAATTTCACAACCTAGATATGGACGTTCCCAAGCTAGCTTCTATAAATGATGAGTGAGTCGGCAGCCAAAATTGTGTATACACCACCAACTTTGCCTTGGGAAAAGATTGTTTCATGTGTTTCGAAATGGGTGATACGAAAAACTGTTGTTATTGTCATCATTGCAACACATCAAATGATCTCATCGATTGTGATACCGTGATAAATAAATCCAGTTTCTGTTATCAATGTGTATATTCGTCTAACATCTATAACTGTATATATCTTGCTGAATCTACTGATTGTTCGAATTGTATATTATGATCGGACTTGCAAGGATGTGATGCTTGTATTGCTTGTGTCTGATTAAAAAATCAGAAATATTGTTTCCTTAACCAACAAGTAACAAAAGAAGAATACGAATATCAGATAAACATAGTGCAAAGCCAAGGTATCTGAGCGTTTCAACATAGATTCGATGATTTACTCAAGAGCCATCCAAGAAAAGGGATGAATACTATAGGATCTACCAATAGTATAGGAAATAATATTTTTCACTCAAAGAATATTCTTTGATATAATATTTATGATTCAGAGAAAAGCAGATATTGTATCAACTCTGATAGAATCACGAATTGTTTCGATCTGCAATGCTGGAAGTCAGAGCTATGCTATGAAGGAATGACACCAGATGATGGATATAATGTACTTTTCAGCTGCCGATCATGGAAGTGCAAATATGCGTATTACTGTAATGATTGTCACGCTTGCACGCATTGCTTCGGCTGTATAGGGCTCAAGAACCAAGAATATTGCATCTTTAATAAGCAATATACGAAAGAAGAATATGAGAAAATAGTGCCAAACATCATTGAACATATGATCAAGACACAAGAGTGGTGAGAATTTTACGATCCACAGACATCTCCTTTTGGGTACAACGAGACCGTTGCACAAGAACATATGCCAAGTACTAAAGAGGGGATAATGCAGAAATGATATAAACGATCTGATTATACAATACCCTTTCCTGATGCTGGAGAACTGGTCCCAGCAAGTGACCTTCCCACGATTGACGAAGCTACAGATGATATCCTTCAAAAAATCATTCAATGTGAGTCTTCTGGGAGACCATTTAAGATTACTGCATTAGAATTAGCATTTTATCGTAAACTTAAATTGCCACTACCTCACAAACACCCAGACATAAGAAATCAAGAAAGACGTGCAAGGATGCCTGCCAATCAGTTGCACCTTCGCACGTGCGATACCTGTTGAAGTGACATGCTAAGTGTATATAAGCAAGAGAGTCCGTTCAAAATATATTGCGAAGATTGCTATAATAAAGAAATTTACTGATAATGGTGTTCTGATGACAGAAAGATATGCTTTAATAGAACAATCATCAATCCCTCGACCAGAGGGGAAAACTTATATATTAAAAAATGAAAAGTGAGAATTGTATCAGATATTTTCTCGAGTGGACAATTTAAATGATATTGTATATAAAAAAGAGAAAACACAAAACCCAAATATCCAACTCTGTTTATGTGAACGAGATATGAAGAGAAAAACTTGAATGGTAATAAAGGTGATAGAGGATGCTAGATCGGAATTAGAATATCTAAGAGTAGCCACAAGAAGAAATGCAAATAGAGAAAAAGTGACGAAAGAAGTATACGACATACTCACGTGAGCGGAAATAAATGGTGCGATGAAACTTGTGTCATGTAAGATAGAAAGATTTGAATCACTTGTGGGGATGTGACAATTGAGTACTATCTTGGGAAGATCCATCAGAGGCTCGGTTCATAGGAAGGATCTTATGGATCTAGCAGAAGTGTTTGGTCGGGATCTCAAAGAAGAAATTAGGCAAGATATCAAAACCAAAACGGGTATTCATAGTCAGAAAACATTGAGAGACTATACGTATGTTTCTTTCAAGGCAATATTCGGTTGTGAGTGGGTAAGTATAATCAATGGAAGAACGACCAATGGCACTAAGGAGGACTTGATAGAATTTGGGGAGCACTTATGATGGAACTTAAAAGATGAAGTCATTCAAATGCTAGCAGATAAAAACATATACTCTGCCCTAGAACTACTAAGAAAAGATCCAAATGAGTTAAATGATATCGCAAAGTATGCAGGTATGCTGATGGGGAAAACAGTTCGTCGCCTATATATCAATCAAAAATATGAATTATGTGAAAAACTTGGATGGGACATCCCACAATCTATAGCTGAAGGTATTACATTATATGGTAGACGCCACCATACATGAAGGGTTACTGAAGCCATACTCGATCTGGATCTCAAAGCAAATACAGCATTTATTATGGAAAAAATCATCTTAGAAATATCGAGAGAGCTGTGATATAATCCAATACAGGCTATGATCGAAGATCTCAAAGCAGATATGCTAAATATCTATGGAGTGCTAGATAAGGAGTCATACCAGAAGCTACCCAGGAATAAAATAAGAAGATTCGGCAATCAAAGATTAGGATTGATAATGGGCTGTCCTTTAAAATATGTCAGTGAAGAAATGAAGAAAAATATTGGAGAGAAATGCGGATATACATAGTAGTTATTATTTTATATGACATACAATATTATCTCATGGAAGAAAAAATCATCGAAACTAAACAATGCGTTCATTGCTGATCATCCTTTGATATCACAGACAAGGACTTAGCATTCTACGACAAAGTTTCACCCATCTTGGCTGGGAAGAAACAACAAATTTCATCGCCAACCTTCTGTCCTGATTGTCGTCAGCAGAGGAGATTATCTTTTCGTAATGAGAAGAAACTCTACAAAAGAAAATGTGATTTTTCGTGAAAGGATATCCTTTCCATTTATTCACCAGACCCCGCAGCGAATAGTGACGGGGCAGGCAAACCATACAAGGTCTATAGTCAGGAGATTCGACGATCAGACAAACGAAATCCATTAGAGTACGGGCAAGATTTCGATCCTACGAAGCCGTTTTTCCAACAATTCGCAGATCTACTTCTCAAGGTCCCTAAAATATCCAACCTGGTTAAAACATCGACGAACTGCGAGTATAATGTCATCATGGGAAATTGTAAAAATTGCTATATGTGTTCTACCACATTCCAATCTGAGGAATGCTTGTATTCCCGCCGATGTGTAGAATCCAACACCTGCGTAGATAGTTACAATATTCTCAAGAGTGAAAATTCCTACGAATGTTTTGACGTCCATAAGGTATATGATTTACACTTCGCTGAAAGTTGCAAAGACTGTAGCGATGGATATTTCCTCTACGATTGTGTCTGATGTCATAACTGTTGTCTCTGTACATGATTGAGAAATAAGCAATATTGCCGATGAAATCAGCAGCTTACGAAAGAGGAATATGAAGCGAAATTGAACGAAATTATTCCACTGACCTACGATAAGATAAAGCAATGCAAAACCGATTTTTCACAACTCAAAGAAAAGCAGATTAGAAAATATTATACAGGGAAAGAGACTATTAATTCTGATGGAGAATACTTAACGAATTGCAAAAATTGTGCATCTTGTTTCACTGTATCGGATGCGGAAGATGTGTCCTATGGACGAGATTCTTGCGTATGAGTGAAGGATTGCATGGATGTTTCTATGATAGGAGATATCGTAGAGCTCATGCTCGAAGCTCATGCGAGTGGCTATAATGGATACAAAAGTGCATTCGTGAATTTATGTCGAACAAATAACGAATTATTGTACTGTGATTATTGTATGAATTGCCAGAATTGTTTTGGCTGTGCAGGACTACAAAATCAATCGTATTGTATTCTCAACAAACAGTACACCAAAGATGAATATGAAAAACTCGTCCCACAAATCATAGAAAAAATGAAGGCTGACTGAGAATGGTGAGAATTTTTTCCATCTCACATTTCACCTTTTGGCTACAACGAAACAGTTGCTATGGAGGATTGTCCATTGACCAAAGAAGAAGCATTGAAGAAATGATATAAACGAAGCGATTACGAAACACCATTCCCCAAAGTAGAAAAAATTCTAAAATCTTCTGAACTTCCGCCAACTATTTCCTTGGTCTCAGATGATATTTTGAAATGGGCGATAACCTGTGATGTGACTTGAAGACCTTTTAGAATTACAGCACAAGAACTGGATTTTTATCGTAAGCATAATGTACCACTTCCGACTAAACATCCTGATATTCGTCATGCAGAAAGAATGAAATTAAGAAATCCGAGAAAATTATGGGACAGAAAATGTATGAAATGTGGAGTAGATATTAAGACCTGCTACCCACCAGAGGGAAAGGAAATTGTGTACTGCGAAGCCTGCTATAATCGTGAAATATATTAACAACGTTGTTTTGAAGGTAAAACGTATTAGAAAACTTCAGCAGGCGTAGTCCCGCGAGGCGGGGTGAGACTTGTTATAATAAAGAAATTTACTAGTTCGATATCATAATGGACAAACAGGTATACGAGTTTATATCAAGACAAACAAACCCCGCTAAAGACGGGGCAGGCGATCCGATCGTGGAGTGGAAGACCTGCAAAGTAAGTGGACAACCGTTTGCGATTTTTCAGTCAGATTTGGATTTTTACGAAAAGATAAGTCCTACGTTTAACGGAAAAAAGTTTTTCATCCCGACACCGACGTTATGTCCAGAAGAGAGGCAGAGAAGGAGAATGACATGGAAAAACGATCATATGTATTTCAAAAGAACTTGTGATTTCTCATGAGAATCGATGGTGAGTATCTATCATCCTTCGATTCCTGGTCCAGTCTACAAGGTAAAATACTGGCGATCTGACAAACGAGATGCCAAGCAATATGGCATGGATCTTGATGAAAAAGTTTCAATTATACATCAGTATCAGCAATTGTTCGTGCAGGTGCCAAAGATTGCTATGGTCAATGACGATGGGATCAAGAGTGAAAATTGTGAATATTGTCAAAATATGGCACTGTCCAAAGACTGCTACCTCAACACAGTGTCACGAAAGCTTAGAGACTGTTACTATAGTTCAAATATGGCAAATGGAGAGCTACTCATAGACAGCTTTTTTACTATGGATTCTAAAGTCTGCTATGAATGCACAGAAGGTCACAGCTTGTATGAGTGTTTCTATGCGTCTCATTGTAGCGATTGTACAAGATGCTTCTTGGCATACGAACTCCATGGATGTAAGAATTGTATAGGATGTGTCTGATTAAACAATGCCCAATATTGTATATTCAATGAACAGCTCTCTAGAGAAGTATATGAAGAAGAGCATAAAAAAATCTGTCAGAGCTATAAAAACAATCCAAGTGAACTTCAAAAAAAATATAGAGAATTTCTCCAAACATTTCCTAGGAAAAATATGAATCTTGTGACGACAGAGCATTCTTTTGGAAACAATCTAGTGAATGCGCAAAACAATATCGCTTGTTATAATCTCAAAAATAGTAAGAATTGTAAATATCGGACCTTCTGAGACACATGAGTAGATGGGGTAGATCTGACGGTAGGAGGAGAACTGGATCTGTGCTATGAAAGCATCGTCCCCGATTTTTCCCATCAAGTATGATTTACTAATTTTTGTCGGAGTTGTGACGATGTGTGGTATAGTGAAATGTGTCATGGTTGTAAACATTGTTTCGCATGTATAGGATTGAAAAACCAAGAATATTGTATCCTAAATAAGCAATATACCAGAGAGGCATATCAGCAAGTAGTATGAGAAATTATCGAGAGAATGATGAAGGCAGGAGAACGATGAGAATTTTTCCCTATCTCTATGTCTCCATTCGCATACAATCACACCATTGCTCAAGATTATTATTATGTAGAGAAAGATGCCGTGGATATATACGCTGCTCATCGGATAGATGAAATTACAGAATGCGATATCCCAGAGCATCTTGAAGTAATAGATGGGAATGCATTGCCCTACGATCCAGAAGCTGTAGACGATACCATTCTAAAAAAGGCGATAAGGTGTATCGATACAGGGAGAGTTTTCAAAATTTTACCCAAAGAATTAGAGTTTTATCGCAAGTATAACATCCCATTGCCCAAAAAACACCCACTGCAAAGATATAGAGATAGGATAGCTCTCATGCCACCCAAAGAACTCTACGCTAGAGATTGCGATAACTGTTGAATTGAAATGCTGAGTGTGTATAAGAAAGAGAGTACATATAAAGTGTACTGTGAGGATTGTTATAACAAAGAAGTTTATTAATTGACGGATAGCAATGATGGAAGAAAAAATTGTAGAGACAAAAAAATGTGCCCATTGTGGAACCGCATTCAATATCACTGATAAGGATATGGAATTCTACGATAAAATTTCTCCTGTATTTGCGGGAAAGAAACTCAATATCCCCGCTCCGACCTTTTGTCCTGATTGCCGTCAGCAGAGGAGGATGTGTTTTCGTAACGAGAGGAAACTTTATCATAGGCCATGCAGTAAGACAGGGAAGACCATTATCTCCATGTTTAGCCCAGACAAGAAGTATCAGGTCTATGCAACACCAGAACGATATGCAGATTCACGAGATGGGACAGAATGTGGCCGTGATATGGATATGAGCAAACCATTCTTCCAACAATTTGATGCCTTATTAAAAACCGTACCACAAGTGGCATTAATCGGGGTGGGAAATGAAAATTGCGATTTTAATAACTTTGGATGATATAGTAAAAATAGTTATCTCTGTTTTGATTATGGACGAGTAGAAGATTCAGCTCATCTTTCAAGATCCTATTTTATTAAGAATTCTATAGATCTATCCTATTGCTCAGAATGTGAGTGGTCAGCCAATCTTTCAGATTGTCTCGGTTGCGTAAAATGTAATTTTTCCAAAGATTTAGATCATTGCTATGATTGTAATTTCTGTTTCGCTTGTAATAATTGTACGAGCTGTTACCTATGCTCCAACTTAGTGAATAAGCAATATCACATAGAGAATAAGCCCTATACGAAAGAAGAATACGAGAAAAAAGTAGAAACATATAAAAACAAACCATACGCAGACATATATTCAGATTTTCTGTTGTTGATGCAGAATACTATCCGCAAATATGCAAATATCATTGCATGTGACCATGTGACAGGGGATTATCTCAATAGATGCAAAAACTGTAAAGAAGTATATGGAGCTAAAGACACGGAAGATTCTACATTTGTTGTGGATCCCATGATGGTAGATAATGTGTATGATGATACATTTTCAGGAAATCATAGTTCATTCAATATAGAGACCATTGGATGCGAGTCACTATCTCATTCGTACTTTTGTTTCTCTTGTCGATCGGCATGATCTGATTTATTTTACAGCCATTTTTGCATCGCCTGTCATCATTGTTTCTGATGCTCAGGGTTGAGAAATAAAGAATATTGTATCCTCAACAAGCAATATACTAGAGCAGAATACGAGATTCTAGTGCCAAAAATTATTGAACATATGCAAGAGACATGAGAGCGATGAGAATTTTTCCCAGTAGAAATCTCACCATTTTGTTATAATGAAACCGTCGTCATGGAATATTATCCATTGACGAAAGAGGAAGCACTAAGTAACGGATTTACTCGAATGGATACAGAATATGCAGTGACAGTGCCGGCTTGAACACATTTAATCGCCACTGCCGACCTAGAGTCGCTGACCGACGAAGAAATTTTAAAAAGTGCAGTCATCTGCGAGATTACAGGCAGACCATTTAGAATCATTAAATCGGAACTTGGATATTATAGATCACAATCTCTCAAGTTGCCCACAAAACATCCAGACCAAAGACACAAAGAAAGGATGTCCCTTCGCAATCCACGCAAGCTCCGAGATAAAAAATGTATGAAGTGTTGAACTGATATCAAAACAACATATTCACCAGAGAGAAAGGAAACCGTATACTGTGAAGTATGCTATAACAAAGAAGTCTATTAATTTTTATATTTTTAAAAATAACATTATGGGAATTGCAGAAACTAAAAAATGTGGAGCTTGTTGAGCATCTTTTGATATCTTGGATGAAGATGTAGCATTCTATGACAAAATTTCTCCCATACTTGCAGGGAAGAAGTATGCACTTCCAAGACCAGCATTGTGCCCTGATTGTCGCCAACAGCAAAGACTGAGTTTTCGTAATGAAAGATGTCTATACAAAAGAAAGTGTGATCTTACAGGGCAGGATATCATTTCTATTTATTCTCCCGATAAAGCATGCAAAGTGTATGAACAACAAGAATGGCGAGGTGACAAATGGGATGCTATGGAATACGGCAGAGATTTTGATTTTACAAAACCATTTTTCCCACAGTTTGAAAAACTTGTCACTGAGGTGCCTATGCTGAGTATGATAAATAATCAACCAGAAAATAGTGCTTTCTGTAATCAGACTACAGGGATGAAAGATAGTTATCTTTGTTTTAATGCTATCTGGTCAGAGGACTGCTATTACTGTAAAGGATTGGGTAAATGCAAGGATGTAGTAGATAGTCTGAGATGTAATGACTGTGAAAGATGCTACGAGTGTATAGATTGCCACAACTGTAATCATGGATGTTATCTCAGAGAATGTACGGACTGTCTCAATTGCTATCTCTGCAAAGATTGTATTGGCTGTGAAAATTGTTTTGGCTGTATAGGATTGGTAGGTAAGAAATATCATATCTTCAACGAAGCATATCCCAAAGAAGAGTACGCAGAGAAAGTAGCCTTCCGAAAGAAAGCAAGCAGTAAAAAATCTTTGTCAGCATCATTTCAATCACTGATGATGAAGACGCCAATGAAATATGCAACTATTATACAATCTGAAGATTGCATAGGAGATAACATACATACCAGCAAAAATGCTAAATATTGCTATGACATTGCCGAATCTGAAAACGTTAAATTCTGCTATGACTTGAGGCCAAATAATATGGAGAGCTATGATATCTCAGCCATAGGAGATGGGATAGAATTTTCTTATAATACGATTTCTTGTGGGATCAAAATGAATCATCTACTTTTTGATATAAATTGTCGAGATAACGTAAATAACATCTATTATTGTAACTGTTGTGTCCGTGGATGTAGTAATTGTTTCGGCTGTTCTGGACTCGTAGGCAAGTCATATTGTATTTTCAATAAACAATATACGCCAAAGGAGTATGAGGAAACGGTAGCTAAAATTATAGAACATATGATTGCCACGGAAGAACGATGACAATTTCCCCCAGCTATAATATCTCCTTTTGGCTATAATGAAACAGTTGCACAAGAATACTATCCTTTGACGAAAGCTGAAGCCACACAAAGAGGGTTTAAGTGGAGTGATTATGAAATGCCATTCCCCAAGGTCGAAAAAATCCTCAAGGCTAGTGAACTTCCTGATATCAAAGATGTAGAAGATGATATCCTTAAGCAGGCAATTGAATGTGAAATAACCAAGAAGCCATTTCGCATCATCAAACAAGAGTTGGAATTTTATCGCAAAAATGAGCTTCAATTACCAAGACGTCATTCTGACCAGAGGCATATGGATAGGATGAACCTAAGAAATCCTCGCAAGCTCCGAGAGAGGAAATGCAATAAATGTTGAGTAGATATCAAAACTTCGTATGCACCAGAAAGGAAGGAAATTGTGTATTGCGAGCAATGCTACAACAAAGAAATATATGGTTAAAGTTAAAAGGTTAAAAAGTTAATAAAGTTAAAAGGTTTGTTGTATGTTTTGTTGTTAGAAAGTTTAGTAAATATGTAAGTAATGACGCTTCAAAACCAACCTTTCAAACTTTCAGGACATTTTAACATGTGGCCAATAAGATGCAAAAAGAAGTGTATGAGTTTATAAGTAAACAAACAAACGATCCGATTGTAGAGTGGAAGACCTGCAAAGTTAGTGGACAGCCCTTCCCCATTTTCCAGTCAGATTTGAATATGCTGGATCTCCTCAGTCCAGTAGTCGCTTGAAAAAAATATCCACTACCAGTACCAAATATGTGCCCAGAAGAGAGGCAGAGAAGAAGAATGGGATTTGATAACCTCACTAATCTGTATAAGAGGACATGTGATTTTTCTGGGAAGACAGTGATTTCTAGGTTTAGACCAGAGATACCAGTCAAGGTATATGATCAGAAAATCTGGCGATCTGATCAACGAGATGGATTGCAATACGGACGTAAGATAGATTTTACAAGATCATTTTTCGATCAACTGAGAGAGCTCTACTATGACGTACCAAAATTTAATGTTACAAGCAATTTTCTCCTAGATAAAAATTCCGATTATACCAATTATGCTGGTAGCAACAAAAATTGTTATTTCACCTTTGGCGCTGATTTTAACGAAGATTGTTATTATGATCTCTATATCAAATGATGTAAAAATTGTGTAGGGAATTTCTATATCTTCGACTCGGAGCATTGCTACTGATGCACTGATGTTTCGAAATCCTTCGCAGTAATGTATGCTAGAAATTGTCAGCAGTGTAGACACAGTTATTTCCTAGAAAATTGTGTCAACTGTGAGTATTGTATCTGATGTAAGAACCTCATCAATCAGAAATATTGTATCCGAAATAAGCAAGTCACTAAAGAGGCATACGATCAATATGTGACAAAATATTTCTCCGGTTCCAAGACGGTACGTGATGAGTTTCAGCAAGAGTTTCAGTCATTCAGTCTCCAACATCCCAACAAAGCAACTATGTGCGTGCAGACAGAAAATTCTATTGGAAACTTTCTCTATAATACCAAAAATGTCGTCTGTTGCTTTGATATGAAGGAGATGGAAAATGCAAGATATTGCTATTCCATGACCATGGGGCCGAATAAAAATTGTATGGACGTAAGCTCATTTGGTATCGGTATCGAGAGAATCTACAATTCCTGAAATATTGGATATAACGTCCAAAATGTGTGGTGATCGGATCAGGTAAGTGAAAATGCTTCTGATATCTTTTATAGTGCGGATTTGTTTTACTGTCATCATTGCTTTGGTTGTGTTGGCTTAAAAAACAAAGAATATTGTATCCTAAATACCCAATATACACAGCAAGAGTACGAACAGATAGTCCCAGAGATTATAGATTATCTTATGCATATAGGGGAGCGGGGGGAGTTTTTTCCGATGACGACATGACCATTTGCATACAACGAGCTGGTGACCAACGCCTATTTCCCTTTATCCAAAGAAGAAGTGCTCAGGAGATGACTCACTTGGTTAGAAGCAAAACCAGAGATTAACATACCAGAAAATATTCAGAGAATAAGTGCCTGAGAATTACCGGAGAATGTTAATGATGTTGATGATGATATCTTAAAAAAAATTATCCTCTGTGAAGAATCGGGTAGACCTTTTATCCTGCAAAAATGAGAATTAGATTTTTATCGTAAACATACCATTCCTTTGCCTAGACAGCATCCCGATCTTAGATTCCATGAATGATTAGCCAATAGGCCTGGGAAATCACTGTACTTTAGAGTATGTAATCATTGCAAGGAGGAAACACTAAGTGTATATTCAGAAGATTCTGGGTATAAAGTGTGGTGCGAAGCCTGTTATAATAAGGAAATATATGGGTAAAATATGAAATATTGCTAGAGATACGTAATATTGACTTTTTGTAGTAAATAATTATAAAATGTGGTATGCTATGCACCATTTTTTAATGATGCAATCAGAAATAATTGCTAATCTTGGAAGAATAACTACATATAAGTACCGATTTACTTTTATTATTAGTATCCATAATGCTCAACCAAGTACTTCAAGAAAATGGGTTTACAGGGAAAGAGGCTAAGATATATTTAGCTACTTTGGAGCTGGGCTCAGCACCAGCGAGTAGTATTGCTAGACACGCAGAAGAAAACAGGATTACCACGTATACAGTACTCAAAGAATTATGTAAAAAATCGATTGCTACAGAAGTCATTAGGGGGAAGATAAAATACTACACAGTCATTAGTCCAAAACGTTTATTAAAACTCCAAGAAGAAAAGTCAAAAAAGTTAGAGAAAATGATCCCTACCTTATTGGCAATCGCAGACAAACACGGGAACGCACCAAAGATTTATTTTTATGAATGATTGGAAGGATTGAAAAAAGGATATGAGGATGTCTTAACTTCCAAATGAAGTATTTACGCATTCCTTGGTGTACAATCCATCGAACCCAGACTAAAAAAATATTTAGATACGGAATATATCCCCAAGAGAATCAAATCCAAGGTATTCGCAAAAGTTATTTTGCCATATTCCAAGGCTAATGTCCTATATGCACAACAAGATAAAGTTGCACACAGGAAGACATTGCTCGTCAAGGATGCAATATTTAATATGGAAAGTGAAATCAATCTGTACGGTAAGGACAAAATCTTTATTGCTATGTTTACCAAGAAGGAAATGTCGGGAATAATCATAGAAAGTAAAAATCTATACACTAGTCTCAAGACAATATTTCAGCTCTTACGATCAACATATGAGACAAGGGCCACTTAAATTTCAAAAATTAGATAACGTAACGAGCAAAGCCATTTCTCTAGCCAGAAATACGGCAATTTCTCTATTAGATAAATCTTTTAATATAATAGAACGTGGAACGAGTAAATTCTTGAAAAAATATCCAGCATTACAGGAGCATCCAGATGCGATTATTCAAGATATCAAAATTCATCATTTCAAGAAATATCCATATGCAGAAAGGCTCGATGAAAGACAACACGAACGTGGGTTTCAGCAGACAGGATCAGATTTAAATTTTCTCATTGAGCTTTTAAGATATGATGGAGAGATAACAGTAAAGGCTGGTGAAGAAAATATAGCCATACCATTCTCATGTCTAATATCCGACTCAATGCAAAACTATTTATCTAACCAATCAAGAGTGGATAAGGGGGATAACGTAGATACAGCATGATTTCTTTATGCAGTGAGATTAGGTGGGGTGACGAACAAACTTCTGTTTGATAGAGATATGCAGAAACAAGAACCACCAAAGAATATCATAAAAAAACTAGATAAGCAAATTATACAGGGAATATTCCAGCATTTTAATTTTTTTGATAAAGTAGCTAGATCTGACTATCGGAGAAATTCAATCGAGGTCCATAATCTACCAAGTATGCAGCAGAACGAGGATTATCATGAAAATATGCTGAATGATCTCAAGGCGAAACATGAATTACCCATGCGTATTTTTTATGAAAAAGGATCATTTAAAAAAGTGGAGAAAGCAAATAAACAATGAGAATATACCAATGTCATCAACAGAGAGAAAGAACTCATAGCGACCCATCTACAAGAACTCTGAACCATTATCGGGTCAGCAGATACTTTCGTGGATTTGTGATGTTTTGATGGAGAAAAAGTATTCTCAATAATTAGATGACTCCACAAAGAAAATGGAGAATATCTCGGGATGGATGTAAATATGGATAGTTTGCTGAAACTATGACAGACGAAATCAAATATAAACAACAACATTCGTTTCCGTTTTAATCTAGGGTTCTTGGAATTTAAAGATATTGATAATCTAAAAAACATAGGAAACAAAGTGCTCTTTATTGTGGGTGGATCATTTGGTAATCTAAGTGAAGAAGAAAGAGTCGCATTTCTTTGGAAAGTCAGAGAGTTGCTTCATGAATGAGAATCGCTCATCCTCTGAGTATTTCTGCATGACGAACAAATATCGTCCGAAGATATCCTCAAATTCTACGTCAATCCAGAAGGAGAAGAATTTGTTCTCAATTGATTCCAGAATGCTTGAATAGATCGTGAATGTATTGCACATGAAGTAGAATATAATGAAGAAGATCATACCGTCTATATTTACGGAAGGTGTAAGGAAACTTTGTATAGGGAGGGGAATGCGATAGTACCAGCTAGCAAGCTTATGGGAGAGCAAAAAGAAGTTTTTTTAGCAAAAGATACGAAGATTTTAGCTTTCCGTTCTAAAAGATTTACTCATGAAGAATTACCTGTGTTGTGAGAAAGTACAATGCTCACTATTTCTCCCATTGCGACAACTTCTGGACATGGAATCTTCCATGTTGGGAAAAAGGCATCATAATAAGATTTTCCCTGCATATGAACATGTATTGTAGTAAATTATTACTACATTTTTTATAGAGGAAAAAGTTGAATTTTACTAGCGAAACCTTATTTACTTTATTGTAAAAAGATTTTTAATATATAATAAATGGATTACCATTATGGTAAATGAGAACGTCATAGAACAACGCAAGTGTAAACAGTGTGAAACGCTCTTTTCTATCACTGATTGAGATAGGGAATTTTACGATAAAGTTGCTCCAATTTTCTCTGGGAAAAAATATGTGATTCCAAATCCTACCCTGTGTCCAGATTGTCGTCAGCAGAGGAGGTTATCATTTAGGAATGAAAGGAAACTCTACCATAGACAATGTGACGCGACGGGAGATCAGATTATTTCTTCTTACTCTCCAGACCCCGCAGTGAATAGTGACGGGGCATGCAAACCATACAAGATTTACTCATTTGATGCACGATGGGGAGATGCACGAAACCCAATGGACTACTGACGCTCATTCGATCCTACGAGAAGCTTTTTCGAGCAATTTAACGAATTGATTCTCGCTGTGCCACATATTGCATTGCGTATTACTCAGAGTCAGAACAGCGACTATACAAGTCTTTCCGGCTACAACAAAAATTGCTATTTACTCTTCGCTGCTGAATATAACGAAGATTGCAGTTTTGGTACTCAACTCATCAGATCCAAGAATTCCTACGATACATTAAATTGTGCAGATGTAGATCACTGTTATGAAGCCACGAATTGTGATAAATGTTATGCGACATTTTTTGCGAGAAATTGTAAAGAGTGTTCCAACTGTATGTATGTAGATGATTGTATCGCTTGCTCAGACTGTGTATTTTGTCATAATCTTGTGAATGCACAATATTGTATATTCAATAAGCAGTACACTAAAGAAGAATATGCACTGAAGAAACAAGAAACATTAAACGATCTCGAGCAAAATAAACAGAAGTTTGCAACCATCTGTCAGACTGCAATCAAGAAAAATCTTGTGACCGTAAATAATCAGAATGTGATTGGCGATTACTTATTCCAATCCAAAAATTTATATAACTGTTTTGATCTTTCATATGCGGAAGATTGTCGCTATGTCTCGACATGATTTGAGGTCAAAGACGTGATGGATATTTGTCATACGACAAGATGAACATTGGGATACGAAGCGACAAGTTTCTGATATGATGCCCATCATGGTATCGGCGTCTGTGGTATGTGGAGTGGATCATCATCTATCTATGTCCTCGATGTCCATCATTCATCCAACATGTTTGGCTGTGTCGGCATGAGAGACAAAGAATATTGTATTCTAAATAAACAATACACGCGTGAAGAGTATGAAACCTTAGTGCCTCAAATAATAGAAAAAATGATGGCTGACTGAGAACGAGGAGAATTTTTTCCATCGTCGATATCTTTGTTTGGTTACAACGAAACCACTGCTCATGAATATTTCCCACTCAGCAGAGAAGAAGCATTGAAAAAGGGATTCAAACGATGTGACTATGAAGCGCCATTCCCACAGGTAGAGAAAACATTGCAGGCTAATGAAGTGCCAATACATATCAAAGAGGTATCAGACGATATTGTAAACCATGCTATTGTCTGTGAAGTAAGTGGTAAACCATTTCGTATTACTAAGCCAGAACTAGCATTTTATCGCCAACACAATCTATCTATTCCCAAGCGTCATCCTGATCAGCGCCATCTGGACCGCATGGCTCTACGTAATCCTCGCAAGCTCCGAGAAAGAACATGCAATAAATGTTGAATCAATATTAAAACTTCGTATGCTCCAGAGAGGACGGAAATTGTCTACTGTGAAGCCTGCTATAATCGTGAAATATATTGATAAAGGATGTAGGGGCGTTTACGTGCCCCGCAGAACTGCGTGGGTCAACCGCCCGGGCGAATACTATTCGCCCCTACGAGAGTAAAAATATTTATGAATTATATTACTCCATGGAAGAAAAAATTATCGAGACAAAAAAATGTAAGAAATGCCAATCATCCTTTATGATAACACAAGAGGACATGGAATTTTATGATAAAATTTCTCCCATCTTTGCAGGGAAAAAATGTCTTGTTCCATCGCCAGTATTGTGCCCCGATTGTCGTCATCAGAGAAGATTGGCATGGAGAAACGAGAGAAGCTTGTATCATAGGACATGTGATTTTTCTGGGAAGCCAATTATATCCATATTTTCTCCAGACCCCGCAGCGAATAGTGACGGGGCAGGCAAACCATACAAGGTATATGAGCAGAATATTCGACGATCCGATAAGTGGAATCCCTTTGACTATGGTAGAGACTATGATTTCTCCAAAACCTTTACCGAGCAATACAATCAGCTTTTGCTTGATGTGCCAAGAGCATCATTGACTATCATGAATAACGAAAATTGTGACTATGTAAATCAGATTCGATATTGTAAGGATTGTTATCTCTGCTTCGATAATGGCTTCAATGAACACTGTCTCTATGATGGTCAGACCTATCATTCCAAATATGTGGTCGATAGCTTTAGAGTAGAAAAAGGAGAGAACGTATTTGACTGTTTCAATGTCAAAGAGTCATATAAATTATTCTATTCGCAGAATTGCGCAAATTGCAATAGTTCTTACTTCCTCAAAGATTGCATCAATTGCAATAGCTGTTTTGCTTGCGTAAATTTAGTGGGGAAAGATTATCACATGTTCAACAAAGCGTATACCAAAGAAGAGTATGAAAAAAAACTGGCTGAATATGATCTGACAGATTACTCCACGGTACAGGATCTCAAACAACAGCTGGCTGACTTTTCACTGCAGTATCCTCACAAATACGTCATCACCACCAACTGCGAAAATAGTGATGGAGACTATTTATCCAATTGTAAAAATTGTCACCATATGTTCTCTGCGAATAATTCTGAGGATTGTAAATATATGTATGATATAGATGATGATTGCACTACTTGTATGGATATTAGTTGTGGGGCAGAAGGAAAATTGATGTATGAATGAACAAGTGTAAGCTGATATAAATTACTCTTCAATAGATTCGTCGGAAGAGCAGAAAATATTTTTTACTGCGATGGCTGTCTCAATGGGAAAGATTGCTTCGCTTGTACGTGACTGCATAGTAACGAACAATATTGTATTTTTAATAAGCAATATACCAAAGAGGAATATGAAACACTTGTGCCAAAGATTATAGCACATATGACAGAGCATGGGGAGCGAGGAAGTTTTGCAGATGCAAGTATCGCCACAGCTGGATACAATGAAACCGTAGCATATGAAGCATTTCCATTAACGAAAGAAGAAGCATTATCACAGTGATTTAAACGAAGCGATTATGAGAAACCATTCCCACAGGTAGGTAATGCTATCAAAGCGAGTGAGTTACCAAATATAAAAGATGTGACAGATGATATTCTCCAACATCCAATTATTTGTGAAGTGACGGGTAGACCATTTAAAATCGTTTGAATGGAGCTCGAGTTTCATCGTAAATATCATTTACCCTTACCTCATGTATGTCCCGAAGAAAGACATAAGGAGAGAATGAGTTTGAGAAACCCGAGACAACTCCGAGATCGTCAATGTGCAAAATGCTCAGCTCCGATTAAAACAACTTATGCTCCGGGAAAAAAGGAAATAGTATACTGCGAGAATTGCTATAACAAAGAAATTTATTGATAATTTGTAAAACTTACCTGCCTGCCGGTAGGCAGGGATAGGAGAACTTAGTCCTTAGAATTTATCATTTTATCGCGACCAAAGGGAGCTTTTATCAATTTATCCTTCCATGCAAAAAGAAGTCTACGAGTTCATTTCTACCCAGACCAACGATCCAATCGTGGAATGGAAAACCTGCGAGCTTAGCGGACAACCTTTTGCAGTTTTTCAGTCAGATGTAGATTTTTTACAAAAGATTTCGCCTACGTTTTGAGATAAAAAGTATCAAATTCCCACACCGACATTGTGTCCTCAAGAAAGACAAAGAAGAAGATTTGCACGAAGGAATGAGAGAAAATTGTATCCCAGGACTTGCGGGATGACTGGCAAACGTATTATCTCCTATCTGGGAGAACATTCACAAATACCAGTATATGAGCTCAATTCTCGATTTGGCGATGGACGAGATGCTAAGGCATATGGACAGGAATTTGATTTCACGAAACCATTCTTTACTCAATTTCAAGAGTTGCAATCCAACGTACCACAGCTCGCTTTATCAGTTCGAAATTCAGAGAATAGTGACTACTGTAGTTATGTCGGAAACGTAAAAAATTGCTATCTCATCGCGGGACCTGTGTATTCTGAAGACTGTTATTACGGTTCTCCGTATTACTCCAAAGATTGTATTGATACCCTGGTTATCCGTGAATGTGAGGATTGCTATGAATGTATCGACTGCAGAAAATTATATGGTTGTCTCTATTGTCAGGATTGTCACAGCTCAAGTGAATTATTATATTGTTTTGATCTAAAGTGATGTAATAATTGTATCGGTTGTGCTGGTTTGCGTGACCAAGAATATTGTATCTTCAATCAGAAAAAAACAAAGGAAGAATATCAAAAGTTCCTACAATGAATACATCTTTCTGACCCCCAGACACGTCAGACATTACGTGCCAAATTGGAGGAGTTAGAACTAAGTATCCCGCATAAATATATGCAAGGCGAACAAATAGAGCATGTATCTGGTAATTATGTCTATCAGTGCAAAAACACCCATTTTAGCTTCTATACCGATAGAGCAGAGGATTGTAAATATTGCCAGCAAGTGGTGGACCTAGTAAAATGTCAGGATAATAATTACACGGAAGAAAACGAATTTTGCTACGAATATCTCTGAGCATATCAAAATAAAAATTTACATTTCTCCAAATTTTGTAATCTTGTAAACAATGGGTTCTATAATGACGAATGTCATACATCAAGTCATCTCTTTGGTTGTATCGGTATCCGTCACTGAGAATATTGTATTCTCAATAAACAATATACGAAGGAAGCATATGCAGCGCTTGTGCCAAAAATTATCGAACATATGCAGAAGACGGGAGAACGGGGGCAGTTTTTCCCTGTAGAGGCTAGCTTCTGCAGATATAATGAGACAGTAGCAAACGAATATTTCCCTCTCAGCAAAGATGAGGTCATCCAGAGATGATGGAAATGGCAGGACGAAGATTGTGCCATCAATATCCCTGCGGGAATAGAGACGCTTCTAGCAAAAGATTTACCTAATGATATTGCCTTTGTAGATGATGCCATTTTACAGAAAGCCGTCATTTGTGAAGATACAGGCAGGCCATTCAGGATACTCAAGAGGGAATTAGAGTTTTATCGCAGACATCAATTGCCATTGCCACACAAACATCCTGATCAGAGACATTTGCTGAGAATGAATATGAGGCCTGGTAGAGAATTATATCTCAGGACCTGTGATGGTGCGGGAGAGCAAATCATTTCCGTCTATCCACCAGAATTCAAAGGGAAAGTCTACTGCGAACAATGTTACAATAAGCAAGTTTATTAATCATTATTCACTATGGAAGAAGCCGTTATTGAAACCAAAACCTGTAAACAATGCCAAACATCCTTCGTGATTACCGATAAGGATATGGAATTTTATGATAAACTTTCTCCTGTGCTCGAAGGGAAAAAATATCTTATTCCACCACCAACCCTTTGTCCCGTATGCAGACACCAGAGAAGATTGGCATGGAGAAATGAAAGGACCTTGTACAAGAGAAAGTGCAATTTTTCTGGTGAAACGATTATCTCTATGTACCATGAGGATTGTCCGTTCCCTGTGTATGCAGCTGATGTGTGGCTTTCTGATCAGTGGGATGCTAAGTCATATGGTCAAGATTTTGATTTTTCTAAAGGTTTTTTTGAACAATTCCATTTACTCCAAAATAGAGTACCTAGGCAATCTCTCATCACAGAAGCGAATGAAAATTGTCCTTATGTAAATCTTGTGGGGAATAGTAAAAATAGTTATCTTATTTTCTGATCGACAGGATGTGAAGATTGTATGTATGGTAGTCCTTATGAATCTTTTGCCTGCGTGGATACTTTAGCAATCGTAAACTCACAGCATTGCTATGAATGCGTGGATTGCGAAAAACTTTACGATTGTATGTATTGTCAGAATTGTAATAACTCGTCCAACATTATATACGGTTTCGGACTGGAATGATGTCAGGATTGTCTTGGTTGTGTGTGATTGGTCAACATGCAGTATTGCATATTCAACGAACAATGTACCAAAGAAGAATATCAGAAGATCATTGCAGCGACTAATCTTTGCAATCCTGTGCAGATACAGAAAGTTAAAAAAAGATTTGAGGAATTAAAAAAAATAACACCAAGAAAATATTATATCGGACAGAATAATGAACGTGTCCAATGAGATTATGTCTACAATTCCAAAAACTGTTACCGGATTTTTAATGCGCAGGATGCTGAGGATGTGAAATATGCCACCCAGCTCATCAGTGCCAAGACATCTATGGACGTAGATTACGGGGAGTATGCGGAAGGTCCATTATATGAGAATAGTGGGTATTTTCATATAGCAAACGCACTGTTTTGCCATCGAACATGGATAGAAGGGGACGGCATGATGTATTGTTCTGCCTGCAGAAATGTGAAAAATTGCTTTGGCTGCGTCAATCTCAATACAGCAGAATATTGCGTTCTCAATAAGCAATATACCAAAGAAGAATATGAACAGCTAGTTCCAAAAATTATTGAACATATGCAGACTACAGGGGAGTGGGGAGAATTTTTCCCAATTGCTATTTCTCCTTTCGGATATAATGAAACCATTGCCTACGATCATTATCCTCTTACTAGAGAAAAGGCATTGGATGAATGATATCAATGGCAAGATAAGGAGTATCCAATTAATATTTCTGATGATATGGAAAAGATATTAGCTAAAGATCTCCCAATAGATATTGCAGATATTGAAGATGATGTACTAAATAAGGCAATTATTTGTGAAATGACAGGCAAGCCATTCAAAATTATCAAACAGGAATTGGGATTTTATCGTAGGCATAAACTTCCTTTACCACACAAACACCCAGATGTCCGTTATAGAGAGAGAATGGCAATGAGGACACCCAAAAAATTATGGGATCGCACATGCATGAAATGTGGAACTGCGATCAAAACGACCTATGCCCCAGAAAGACCGGAGCGTATCTACTGCGAAGCTTGTTATAATAAGACCATTTATTAATAAGTATTATCTCATGGAAGAAAAAATTCTAGAAACCATCATCTGTAGACATTGCTGATTGTCATTCCCTATCTCTGATAAGGATAGAGCTTTTTATGATAAAATTTCTCCTATCATCGCGTGAAAGACATATAGTATACCCAATCCAACCCTGTGTCCGACTTGTAGGACACAAAGGAGATTGTCATACAGAAATGATAGAAGTCTCTATAAATCAGAGTGCGCAATGAGTCACAAGCCAATCATTTCCATGTATGATCCAGATAGATGATATATAGTATATGAACAAGAAATATGGTGGTCAGACAAACGAAATCCACTAGACTACTGACAAAATTTTGATGCCACTCGTTCATGTATGGAACAATATGCTGAATTACAACAGCGTGTCCCTCGTTTTAATGTGTTTAACCTAGACACAGAAAATTGTACATACGTAAATTATGCTCCTCATTGCAAGAATTGCTATCTTCTGTTTGGCTCGTGGTTCGATGAAGAATGCTATTATGGACAGACAATGAACGAATGTAAAAATTGTGTAGACAACATCTATGTGGATAAATCAGAATATTGTTATGAGAACATCGATTGTAATAGTGATTACAATTCGTTCTTTTGCCAAGATTGTAGCCATGCCGCAAATAGTTATTTCTGCTTTGATTGTGAAAATATTTCAAACTGTATCGGGTGTTATAATCTCCGTAACAAAGAATATCACATCCTCAATAAACCAGTATCCAAGGATGAATTCCTGCAAGAGAAAGAGAAATTCTCTTCATATAGTACACTCATGGAGTGCAAAACATTTTACGAGCAACACATCAAAGCAAACGCTATTTTCAGAGCATATAGAGGACACAATAATCAACACGTATCATGAGATTTTATTTACGAATCAAAGAATATAAAAGAATCTTATACGGTATATAGATCAGAGGATTTAGCATATTGCGCACGTATGTTTGACGGAAAGGACTCTTATGATTTTGATGGCGGAGGGAAAAGTGAACTGACCTATGAAAATATGAGCAACGATTTTAGTTACTTCTCCATAGCGGGTACAACCTCTGAGCATTTGCAATATGCTCATTACTGCGATCTCTGTTTTAATTGCGAGAATTGCTTTGGCTGTGTCGGTTTGAGAAAGAAGGAATATTGCATCTTGAATAAACAATATACGAAAGAAGAATATGAGACACTTCTGCCAAAAATCATCGAAAGAATGATCGCAGATAAGGAACGATGAGAATTCCCCGATGGTAGATATGCTCAATGTGGATATAATGAAAGTATGGCGCATGAATATTTCCCTCTAACGAAAGAAGAAGCATTAAGGAGAGGGTACACACGGAAAGATGAAGAGCAAAAAGATTATAGCACCCAGACATATAGTATCCAAGACCACATAGCCGATGTCGCAGATGATATAGTTGACCATGTACTCCAATGCGAGGTTAGTCAAAAGAATTATAAAATTATTCCGCAAGAATTGCAGTTCTATAGAAAAATGAAATTACCAATCCCAAGACTACACCCAGATCAAAGGCATCTAGAAAGGATGAGGAAAAGAACACCTAGGCATCTATGGGAGAGAACATGTGCAAAATGTGGAACTGCGATCAAAACAACCTATGCACCAGACTTGTCCGCCGGGGTGGAAAGACCAGAAAAGATATACTGTGATGAATGCTATAATAAAGCCATTTATTAATAATTATAGACATGGACCGTAAAGTCTACGAATTTATCTCCAAACAAACCGGCGATCTTATCCTGGAACGAAGAGTCTGTCGTCGAACGGGTCAGGAGTTTCCTATTTTTCAGTGAGATATAGATTTGCTTGATAAAATTTCTCCGATTATTTGAGATAAAAAATTCCCCATTCCATTGCCTACACTGAGTCCTATGGCAAGAATGAGAAGAAGAATGATGTTTCGTAATGAGAGGGGATTGTATTCTCGTACTTCATCACAGTCTGGTAAAAGGCTAGTCTCTGTGTATCATTCTGACTTGGTGAAAAATATTGTCTTGCAGGAAGAAATATATTCCAATGACTATAATCCCTTGGACCGATGACAAATATATAATCCTAAACAAGATTTTTTTACTCAATATAGGGAAATTCAACAAAACATCCCAAGACCAGGGACTATAAATATCAATAACACCAATTGAGATTACAACACCTTCAGCTCGGATAGTAAGAATATCTATCTCTGCGCCGATACCATGCGATGTGAAGATGCGTTATACTCGACTACTATCAAATATGTAAAAAATGGAATTGATCTTCTCAACGTCTGGAGCTCAGATTACGTGTACGAATGTGTCTCCTCTCATCATCTGACAAAATGTATCCAGGTGTGGTATAGTGAAAATTGTTACGATTGCTGATTCGTCGCCACCTGCAAAAATTGTACTAGTTGTTTTCTGTGTACAAATATTTCCGACAAACAAAATTATATATTAAATAAACCAGCTAGCAAAGAAGATATCGTTGAGATTAAGAAACTCATGAGAACAGAGGAATGATTACAAAAATTGAACGCACAATTTCAAGCACTTCGAAATACGGAGCCAAGACCAGCTTCGATGGTTATCAACAGTGAAAATAGTGTGGGAAGTGTACTCTCCAATTCCCAAAATGCATTTTTCTGCTTTGACTCACATGATCTACAAAATTGTAGATATTGTATTGTGGGAGAATTTAATACTGATGCTATGGATTGCACTATTTTCAATCCGAATGCTACACAGGTGTATGAGCAAGTCTGTGGTGGATATCTACAAAAAAGTGCTTTTGACGTGGTTTGTCGACAGAGTTCGGAAACCTATTTATCAGATTTTCTTATGAACTGCAATCATATGCTTGGCTGTATCAATATGCAAAATTCCGATCACTGCATTCTCAATAAACAATATAGCAAATCTGAACGAGAAGTTCTAGCACAACAAATTATTGAACAGCTCCAACAAGAAGGAAAGCGAGGAGAATTTTTTGATACAACACTTTCACCATTCCCATACAATGATACCGTAGCGATGGATTACTTTCCTATAAGATCAGTTGTATGGCCTGATGGGAAAAAGGAAGTGGTCGATGCAGAAGGGACTGGAACTGTATATATTACTCAAGATGCATTTATTTCCCCTGCAGAATTAGACCTCTGATGAGAAAGAATCCCGATCTATCGACGTACAAAAAATTACGAAATAAATATTCCAGAGAAAGCCAAAGTGATTGATGCTAAAGATTTGCCACAGAGCATAGATGACGTTACTGATGATATTTGCTCCTTCGTTATCCTCTGTGAACAGACAGGCAGACCGTATCAGATTACTCAGATAGAATTGAACATCTACCGTGCATTATGAATCAGTTTACCTAGACTTCACCATAGCGTAAGACATACCCAGAGGATTAGACGTAGGGCACCAAGAGAATTCACCCTCAGAAATTGTAGTGTTACAGGAGAGGAAATGTTGTCGGTGTACCCCGCAGATACAGTGTATCCAGTATATAGTCAGAGAGCATTCGAGAAATTACTTTATTGATAATTATCGTCTATGGAAAAAATTATGGAAACAAAGACATGTAAGCAATGCCAAGCTTCGTTTGACGTCACAGACAAAGATCTCGAGTTTTACGAGAAAGTTTCTCCAGTTTTTGAAGGTAAAAAATATTCAATCCCTTCGCCACAACTCTGTCCAGATTGTAGATTCCAGAGGAGAGCGTGCTATAGACAGGAAAGAGTTTTATATAAAAGGAAATGTGATTTCACAGGGAAGGAAATAGTATCACTCTATTCGCCAGAATCACCTTATACCGTCTATGAGTTTGCTACGTGGCGATGAGATCAACGAGACCCACTTAGTTATGGGAGGGATTTTGATTTTAGCACACCATTTTTCACGCAATATGATGAATTGCTTCATACAGTACCAAGAATCAACCTCAATAGTCATGCATCCAATGAAAATTCTCCTTATGTAAATTATTTAGTTCAATCCAAAAACGCTCATCTCTGTTTCTGATGAGGATATAATGAAGATGTAATGTATGGTAACTATGTCTTTAGAATGAAAGATTCCGCAGAGATATCATATACTTTTGATAGTGAAGTATGCTATGAAGTAAGGGATTGTAATAATTGTCATACCGTGTTTTTCGCTGCAGATTCTTTCGATTGTAGTGACTGTTCTTTCATAGAAAATTGCCGAAACTGCCATCATTGTGTACTTTGTTCAGACTTGGTAAACAAAGATTATTATCGAGAAAATACACCACTGACGAAAGAAGAATTTCTCGAAAAGGAAAAAGAACTGAAAGCAAATCGAGGAAAATATCTCGATGCATACAAACAAAGATTTAAAGAAATAAGTCTCCAAACACCAAAGAAGAATTTAAGTGTCTATCAATCAGAAAATTGTGTAGGAGATCATATCTATGATAGTAAGGACTGCAAAGAAAGTTTTATGGTAAGAGACGCAGAGACCTGTCGTCATTGCGATGATACCATTATTAACGTAAAAGATACCTATGACTGGTTAGCATTTGGCGTCGGAGCTCAGCTGTGTTATGAAGGGATGACTGCAAGTATGAATATTTTCCACTGTGCGTTCTGCTTCGTCATCAGAGAAGATTGTAGAGATCTATATTATTGTGCGGATATGTCTGGATGTAGTAATTGTTTTGGCTGTACAGGACTGAGAAATAAAGAATTTTGTATCCTCAACAAACAGTATACACAGGCTGAATATACCAAACTCGTGCCTCAAATCATCGACTACATGAGAACGACGGGTGAACGGGGAGAATTCTTCCCCGCATCAATTTCGCCTTTTGCCTATAATGAAACCGTTGCCTTACGACACATGCCGTTATCCAAAGATGAAGCATTGAAAAAATGATTCAAACGAAGCGATTACGAATCGCCATTCCCCAAAGTGGATACAATTTTACAATCAACAGAACTCCCAAATATCAAAGACGTAACTGACGAAATTTTACAACAAGCTATCGAATGTGAAGTCAGTAAAAAACCATTCCGTGTGATTAAACAAGAACTAGATTTCTATCGTAAACACTGATTACCATTACCAAAACGTCATCCCGACCTCCGTCATATGGATAGAATGAATAGTAGAAATCCTCGTAAGATTCGGGATAGACAATGTGCAAAATGCTGAGTCGATATCAAAACATCTTATGGTCCAGAGAAGAAGGAAATAGTCTATTGCGAGGCATGTTACAATAAAGAAATATACGGATAATATTTATCATTCATTATAGTAATGCCAGAAAAAATTATCGAAACAAGAACATGCACAAAATGTCAGATACCTTTCGACATCACTGATCGAGATAAAGAATTTTATGATAAAGTATCTCCTATATTTGCCTGACAAAAATGTGCCATACCAGCTCCGACCCTATGTCCTGAGTGCCGTAGGCAGAGAAGAATTTTGTTTAGAAATCATAGAAAATTATATCACAGGAAATCAGATTTATCGTGAAAAGATATTATTTCCATCTTCTCTCCAGATAAACCATACACAGTATACAATCAGAAAGAACGATGGTCAGATGAATATGATCCTTATCAGTATGGTAGAGATTTTGATTTCAGTAGACCATTCTTCGATCAGTTTGAGGAATTATTGAAAGATGTGCCACATATCGGTACGGTTATTACAAATGCAGAGAATTGCGACTACAACGTATTTTGCGTCGATTCTAAAAATTGTTTTCTCTCTCAGAGAGTGGCAGAGAGTGAAGATATTGCGTATTCTTATCTCGTGATTAACAAATGCAAAGATTGTGTAGATTGTCTCCATATCCTGACCTGTGAACATTGTTATGAGTTGATTGATTGCGATAACTGCGTCCAATCTCTCTACTCACAAAATTGTAGTACATGCTACAATATAGCATTTTGCTATGAATGTCATGGATGTAATAATTGTATATGATGCATATCACTGAATAATAAGTCTTACTGCATCTTCAACCAACAGTATAGCAAAGAAGAATATGAACAGCGTAGTAAAGAATTTGACTACTCAGCATCAGGAGTAGCCACTCTACATAAATTATTCCAAGAGAAGAAAAATACATCTATCCACAAAGAAAATGCAAACAGCAGAGTAGAACATGTCCTATGAGATAGAATAGTAAATTCCAAAGATATTATGTATGGATTTGAAGTAGATGATGTGGAGACGGGAAAATATATTTTTGGTTGTCACACGGGAAAAGATATGATGGATGCTGACTTCTCCTACGTCGGGGATAAGGTCTACGAGCACATGTCTACCTCGCATGGTAACTCCGTCGGTTTCTCAGTAATCTCCAATGAGTCATCACATATCTGGTATTCACTCTATTCTGCTAATTCACACAACTTGTTTGGTTGTGCATGTATGAGGGATGGATCATATGCAATCTTAAATAAAAAATACAGTAAGGATGAGTATGAAGAAATGGTACTCAAAATCATTGAACATATGAAAACTACAGGAGAATGGTGACAATTTTTCCCGGCGAAGCTTAGCACGTTCTGATACAACGAAACTGCGGCGATGGAATACTATCCACTGACAAAGGATGAAGCAATGAAGAAATGATTCAAACGAAGTGATTACCAGACGCCTGCACCAAAGGCTGATAAAATAGTGAAGGCGAAAGATCTGCCCAATACTATTGAAGAGGTGACTGACGATGTCCTCAATCGGGCTATAGAGTGTGAGATCTCCTGAAATCTCTTCAAAATCATCAAACCAGAGCTAGAGTTCTATCGTAGATATAAGATAGCATTACCAAGGCGCCATCAAGATGTAAGACATATGGATAGAATGGCTCGTAGAAACCCTATGAAGTTATGGGACCGCACATGCAATAAATGTTGAATTGCTATCAAAACTTCTTATGCTCCAGAAAGACCAGAAATTGTCTACTGCGAGGATTGTTATAATAAAGAAATTTACTGATAATATATACTCCATGGACTATCTTAGTAAAGACGTATATGAATTCATTGCTCAGCAAATGAATGATCCCATCATTGAACGAAAGACCTGCGAAGCCAGTGGGCAACCGTTTGCAATTTTCCAGTCAGATAAAGATTTCTATAAAAAAGTAGCACCCATGATAAATGGAAAAAAGATGAGTATGCCTTTACCAAGGCTGTGCCCAGAAGAACGTCAGAGAAGGAGGTTGTGCCTGCGCAATGAGAGAAAACTCTATCGTAGACAATGTGATTTCTCAGGGAAGAATATGATCAGTACCTATTCTCCTGATAAACAGTACAAAGTCTATCAACAAGATATTTGGGAATCTGACAAACGAGATGGATTGGCTCGATGAATGGAGTTTGATTTCTCCAAAGCGTTTACCGAACAGTTTCAAGCATTACACACTAAAATTCCCGTGCAATGATTAATTTCTCAATATAACGAAAATTGTGATTATACGAGTATCTGTGGCTATTGTAAAAATTGTTACTTACTGACAGCATCGGAAAATTCTGAAGATTGTTTTTATGGTCATGTGATACAGACCTGTAAAGATGTGATAGATTGCTGCTTTGCATTCGACTCAGAAAGGTCATACGGATGCGTGGATATCAAAAAATGCTTCAACTGCTTCTATGCTGTAAATTGTTACAATTCTCATGACTGCTATTATACAGTAAATCTAGAAAACTGCGATCATTGTTTCTTAAGTAATAATCTTTCCAATCAATCCTATATGTTTGAAAATAAGCAACTGAGTAAAGAGGATTATCAGGAAAAAGTAAAAGACTTTTTAGCTCATCGTCCATTATCTTCGGAGCATCTCCAGAGAGTCATGCAAGAGGCATATTATAAAAATCTTGTGGGATATAGAAATGAACATGCTTTTGGGAATACAATCAATGATTCAAAAGATGTTGTCCTCTCTGTCGATGTAGATAAGTGAGAAAATGTCAGATACTGCCAAATTGCTGTAGATGGTGATAATCTCATGGATTGCAGTAATGTATATATTGCCAATCACCTGAGTTACCAAGTTATGAGCGCGCTGTCGACGAATAATAATCTATTTTCTGGATTTATCTATAATTGCGATCATGTGCTCCTTTCCTACAATTGCAATAGTTGTAGTTTTCTCTTCGGCTGTAGTGGATTAAAAAATCAAAAGTATTGTATCTTTAATACACAATATACTCCCGCAGACTATGAAAAGACGGTCGACCGTATTATCGATCATTTGCATACCACAGGGGAGCGAGGAGAATTCTTCAACTCACAGATAGCATTCTTTGGCTACAATGAAACCGTTGCCCAAGATTATATGCCACTGACAAAAGAGGAAGCAGTAAACAAAGGTTTCAAACGATCCGACTATGAAGAACCATTCCCTCAAGTAGCCACTCTGTTGCAAGCAAGCGAGTTACCCGATATTCAGCACGTGAAAAACGATATTCTCCAGCAAGCGATTGTCTGCGAAGTCACGGGGAAGCCATTTAGGGTCATACAACAAGAATTAGATTTTTATCGTGCACACAATATTCCACTCCCAAAACGTCATCCGGAACAAAGATACACCGACAGAATGTGACGAAGACCAGGCAGATGAATATATCTCAGAACCTGCGATAGCTGTGGTGTAAAAATGCTCTCTGGATACAAACAAGAAGATCCCTATACAGTGTATTGCGAGGTCTGCTATACCAAAAAGATTTATTGATAATTGTATACTACCATGGAAAAAAGAACCTATGAATTTATGGCAAAAACGATGAGGGATACCATCGTCGAACGAAAGACCTGTCCTCGGACAGGAGAAGAGTTTCCTATCTATCAGTCTGATATCGATATGCTAGATAAGATTAGTCCAAGTATCGGTGGACAGAAATTTGCTTTCCCACTACCTACCTTATCACCTGAATCTAGATTTAGGAGGATGATGATGTTTCGTAATGAAAGGAAACTCTACAAGAGAAAATGTAGCAAGACGGGGAAAAGTATTGTAGCCCTCTATCCAGAAGAATACGAAGGGAAAGTATACAATCCAGATCTGTGGCGATCGGATGGTCGAGATCCATTAGATTTTGGGATGACGTATACGCCAGGAAGATTTTATGATGATCTCAAAGTGCTTTTCAAACAAGTTCCATTTCTCAATATGTTCGCATTCAGTAATGAAAATAGCGATTATACCAATGGTTCCGAATGAAATAAGAATTGTTACATGATCTTTGCCAGTGACCATAATCGAGATTGTTATTATTCCTATTCTATCTTTGACTGCAAAAATGTAGTAGACGGCTACGGATCCAAAGGGTGCGAAAACTGCTACCAAATCATAGACTGTCTCAACTGTATGAAAACTGCCTACTCTCAGAAGGTGGACGAATCATTCAACGTCTTGTTTTCTTATCACATCAAAAATTGTAAAAACATCTTCCTCTGCGTAGGACTCAAAGACAAAGAATATTATTATATGAATGAATTTGTTGGTAAAGAAAGATGGGACAGTGAAATCGCTCCTATGATAGACGATCTCTTCAGACATGGTAAAGCAGAGGAGTATCAAGCGAAGTTGCAGGAGATGATGAAATGAACAATAGTCCAGAATATGAGCATTATCAATGCACAAAATTGTATAGGCGATTTGATAGACAATAGTAAAAATGTCCTCGAATCTTTTGAAGTACACAATGCTGAAGATATCAGAGGCGTAATCAATGCGAATGGTTGTAAGGACGTCATGTGATGATACGTCGTCGTAGATGGTTCTCAGAAAATTCACGAAGGAATAGGATTGGCAGCTAACTTTTCTGCAGCGACGGTGTGGAATTCTCGAACTGATAATAGAGACGTCTATTTCTCCAACTTCATTATGAACGTCAAAAATATGCTCGGGACCATTAGTTGTAGGAATAAAGAATATTGCATTCTCAATAAAGAATATAGCAAAACCGAGCGAGAAAAACATGCTATGCAGATTGTCAAAGAGCTCCAAGAACAGAAGAAACGATGAGAATTCTTCGATCCAGAGTTTTCCCCATTTCCTTACAATGATACCGTCGCGGATGAGTATTATCCCATCAAGACCATTATTGTAGACGGTAAAGAACAGATTCACCATGCTGAGGGAAAAGGCACCGTGACCGTTGCAGACTCAAGTAAGTTTATCTCTGATGCAATATTAGATTTGTGATGAGCGGAAAAAATTAAAATTAAACGAAGAACGAGAGAAAATGAAATCAATATCCCAGCAGGCATTCAAACCATCCAATCTGCAGAGGTGCATTCAGATATAAACGAGGTCAAAGACGATATATTAGAAAAGGCCATTATTTGTACCGTAAGCTGAAGGCCATTCAAATTATCTATCCCGGAATTAACGTTCTATCGCAAGAATGGATTCCCATTGCCACATAAACATCCGGATATCCGTCATCAAGAAAGATTAGATAAAAGACCAGGAAGAAACATTTGTGTCAGAAATTGTTCAAACTGTAAGCAGGAGATGTTAAGTGTATATACACCAGAATATGCTGGGAAAGTATATTGCGAAACTTGTTACAATAAGGAAATTTATTGATAATCGTATGTATGGAGCGTAGAGTCTATGAATTTATGTCCAGAGAAATGAATGATCCAATCAAGGAGCGAAAAACTTGTGCTCGATGTGGATCAGATTTTGCTATTTTCCAAGAAGATCTTCATATGCTAGATAAATTATCACCAGTACTTTGATGAGAAAAATTTGATCTTCCTTTGCCTACATTATGCTCGGCTTGTAGGGAAAGAAGGAGATTACTCTTTAGAAATGAGAGAAAAATTTACAAAAGAACCTGTGATTTGCTCGGTATCGATACCATCGGGACACAACATCCTGATTCGGGATTGAGAGTCTATAGTAATAAAGCATATTTTTCTGATCAGCGGGATCCTACGGTCACAGGGAGAGATTTTGATTTCTCTAAGACCTTTACCGAAAATATGTTGGAATTGAGAAAAATAACACCTTTCCAAGCCGTAGATCAGGGGGATGATAATTATAATGCTGACTATGCCCAACACGTCTCCTGATTAAAGAATTGTTACATGTGTTTCGCCTCAGTTGGATGAGAGGACCTTATGTATTGTTCTAGAATTTCTAATTGCAACAAATGTATGGATGGGACATCCATGACCTTATCAGATAATATTTACGACTCTTTTGATATCTATAATTCAAACAACGTTATTGGATCAGCAAAAGTGATTGATTCATCATACACTTTTTTTTCGTATGATATTAGAGGATCTAATAATGTTATCTTCTCCGCATGAATAGTAAATGGAGATTATGTCATTCACAATAAAAAAGTTTCTAGAGAAGAGTTTAAGGTATTCTTGGAAGATTTAAAACAACAGATAAAAACGTATTCTGGATATAGAGAAGCGAAAGAAGAAATGCAGAGAGTCAAAAATAAGTCTCCACACAAAGCGAGCGATATTACTAATTCAGACAATAGTTATGGAAATAGTATCGTAAATTGTAAAAATACGATTCTATGATTTGAGACGGCTAATTTAGAAGATTGTAGATATATAACGTTTGCGAAATATGGTAAAGATATAATGGATGCTCATGGTATCTATCCAGAAGCCAATAAATGCTATGAAGTAGTGGCAGTAGGGTATGGATCTTTTGGGTGCTATTTCTCTTATTTGCCATGGGCTGGTCATGATATGCTGTATACTGTGTCAGGATATCCAGCTAATTATGTATTTGGCTCTATCTATGCTAAGAGAGTGGATTATTCTATTTTCAATAAAAAATATGAGCCAAAACAACGAGAAGAGGAGACAAAAAAGATTATTCATCATATGCAGTGAACCGGTGAACGAGGAGAATATTTAGACCCGCAGATATCACAGTACCCTTATAATGATAGTATTGCGAACGAAGACTATCCTATCTATAAGGTAGTCACCAACTGAGAAGAACGTATTTTGAACCCAGAAGGGGCCGGTGTGCTAACCATCTTACATCCTGAACTTTCTCTGTCGAGCGCTATTCTTGATCTTGGATGAGAGAAAAAAATCACTATCAAATGGAGAAATCGGGAAACAGAAATTAATGTCCCTGATGCCATGGTAAAAATTACAGCACAAGCTATCCCTGAAAATATTGATGATGTACAGGACAGTATTCTACAGAAAGTTATCATCTGCGAGACAAGCGGAAGGCCATTCAAAATAATTAGCGCGGAATTAGTGTTTTACCGCAACCATGGATTGCCGGTCCCAAGACAGCACCCAGATATGAGATATCAAGAAAGACTCTCCCTAAGACCACCGAGGACATTATACGTCAGAACATGTGATCATTGTTCTAGAGGGACATTGTCTGTGTACCCACAGAATACCACGTTCAAGGTATACTGCGAAAGTTGTTATAATAAAGAGATTTATTGATAATATATCCCATGGATAAAAAAACCTACGAATTTATTTCCCAACAATCGTGAACTCAAATCTTGGAGCGAAGAACCTGTAAACGGACAGGAGAAGAATTCCCTATTTTTCAATTACAAAAAGATATAGAGGACGCTATGGGAGTGACCTATAAGCAGAACCTTTCTCCATCGGCTATTTTTAGATATATCTGCATGTTCCGTAATGAAAGGCACTTGTATAGAAACATCTCAGCAAAGTCAGGGAAGCCAGTCATCAGTATGTATGCCCCAGAATGTAAGGTCGATGTATATGATTCTCAGGAATTTTGGGATGAAAATTTTCTGCTCCCAGGTAAAGAAGTCCCTACTGGTTTGGATGAGATACTAAGAACGTTCACCAACCTTGTGCAACATACCCCCAAAGAAGAAAAGCTTAATATCAGGAATGAAAACTCTGATTATGGGAACTATGTAAATAGTTGTAAAAATATCTATATGAGTTTTTGTATTTATTATGAATCAGAAGATGTATATTACACCTATTATGCAATCCCTGGTAAGGATGTGGTAGATTGTTTTTATGTCAAACAAGGGAATCTCTGCTATGAGGGAATTAATATCTTTGATAGTTACGGAATCTTCTTTTGATTTAACATCAATAATAGTCAGAACTGTTATTTTTCTACTGATCTAGATAATTGTCACCATTGCTTGTTTTGTAGCAACATTAGGGGCAAAGCTTACTACATTCACAACAAGGAACATACAAAAGAAGAATTTGAAACATATTTCACTCAGATGAAGAAGAATATGAAAACATATACGGGGCTTCAGACATATTTGGCTGATTATGATCATGTCATATCTTCCGCTCTCTATAAAGGTGTCAACCAAATAAATAGTGAAAATTGCATCGGAGACGCTCTAGTAAACTGTCATCAGAGTATTTTGGCATTTGATAGCCATATGTCCGATGAATCTGTAAATGTATGGTGATGACCATTCGAAAAATGTATAAATTGTATCGGTTGAAATGCTAGTTATGTCATTAATTCATGAAGAATCGGCGCAGCTCAAACAGAGGAGTTTAGTAGCAAAATTCTGGGATGCTACGACGTATATACGTCACATAATATTATCAATTGTCAGGCGCTTATATGATGTAGCAATATGCTCTTTTGCTGCGGGCTAAAAAACAAGGAATATTGTATCCTCAATAAGCAACTAACGAAGAATGAACGAGAAGAGACTTCCAAAATTATTATCGACCAACTAAAACAGACTTGAATCTACGGAGCTCCACCTCATCACGAATTATCTCCGTTTCCGTACAACGACACTATCGCAAATGATTTTTTCCCTATAAAATCTTTAGTCATTTGAGACAAGACGACCGTAGTTAATCCTGACGGTGAAGGTATCGTTACCGTGTTACAGCCAGACACATTTATTTCAGATGCAATACTAGATTTATGAGGTGAGGAGAAAGTAAAGATAAAACGAAGAACGAGAGAGACAGAAATCAATATCCCAGAGCATGCTAAGCAGATATTGGCCAGTGATCTGCCTGATAGCATTGATGACGTGCAAGACGATATTCTCGATAAAATCATTATCTGTGAAGTATCAGGAAGACCATTTAGAATCATCTGACCAGAACTAACCTTTTATCGCAAGCATGGACTTCCACTTCCTCGCAGACATCATGATGTTCGCCATCAGCAGAGGAGGAACAAGAGACCACTGAGAAATCTTTATCTGAGAAGTTGTGATAAGTGTTGAATAGAAATGCTTTCCGTCTATGGACAAACCATCACGCATAAAGTGTTCTGTGAGCAATGCTATAATAAAGAAATTTATTGATAACCATCGTATACTCATGCAAGACATCAGACAACGAGAAGAAAAGATTCAAGCCAAGAGAATGCAGACTCCTTGGAGAGATTTTGTGAAAGAACTTGGTAGCCGAGGAGAATTTGTACTCTACAAAAATCAGTGACTGATATCTAGATATCCGGCAGATACGTGAAGGATTGGCGAACTCATGAGTAATAAAATGTATGAGGATTATAGGCAAGAGCTAGGGTCTCTATGATGCGAGATAGATGAGCAGATTCCCTTCTTCCAGCAATTTCAGAATCTATTTCTGAAGCTAAAGAATGCAGCTTCGCTTTCTCGAGATAAAAATGAAAACTCAGACTATGCTGATAATATTTTCTGAACGAGAGATACCTATTTATCGTGTACGGTATGATTAGATACAGAAAAAATATTGTATTCTTTTGTCGTGAGAGAAAATTGTAAAAATGTCTTAAATAGTAGTGAAATCTCAGATAATGCGGAGAATATTTATATGTCCGTCGGAGTGAGAAATTCTTTCAATATTTTCTATGCTAGGTTTATAGCTGATTCTAGTAATATCTGGTTTTCGACTAATCTCATCTGATGTCATGAATGCCTATTTTGTGATGATCTACAGAATCAAAGCTATTGTATCAGCAATAAACAGTACGACAAAGAAACATATATGGAGAAAAAACAAACACTCTTGGTACAAAAAGAGAATTTCCTTTTATGGCTTCTAGCTCTGTCCAAAAAATGAACGAACTTCGCAAGCACTGATGTCGAAGGTAACTTTATCGTAAAATCACATAAGGTGACTCAATCGGCACTCGCATATCGTGTAGAGCAGTGAAGGAACCTGTTTATGACAGGAAGTAATCTCGGCAACAAGAATATGTACGACATTATGTTCTCCGGATGAGGTGGCGCTGATGATTCGTATGGAAGTATCTTTTTTGGCACCTTTGCATCCAAAATATATTGCTCAGCTCACATAGCTGGATCACAGAGTATATTCTATTCTTACTACCTAGATAATTGTTCCTATTGTCTATGATGTATCGGATTGCAAAATAAACAGTTTTGTATTTTCAACAAAGAGTATACGAAAGAGGAGCGGTTTACTCTGGCAAACAAAATATTCTCACAAATGGAATCTGACTGAACCCTGTGATCGTTTTTCCCCGGATGGATGAATCCTTTCTACTTCAACGATACAGCTGCATATCTGATGGATGATACGTTTACGAAAGAAGAAGTGACGAAGGCATGATATCTACGACGTGACGAGGAGATTAAAGTCGATGTACCAAGCAACGCTGAAGTCATAACAACCAACGACTTAGATCAGTATCAAAATTTTACAGAAACAGGTGAATGGAATATAGATAAAGAAATCTTAAAAAAAGTCATCAAGGACGACAAGTGAAATTATTATAGAATCATACCAATGGAATTAGATTTCTTGCAGAAGCATGGATTACCCTTACCAGAAATTCATCGATTGGAAAGAATCAAACTTGGCTTTAAGTTTAAATAACTCTCATGCAAGATATCAGACAGCGAGAAGAAAAGATTCAAGCCAAGAGGATGCAAACTCCTTGGAGAGATTTTCTCAAAGAAATTGCCAGCTGGTTTAATGTAAGTTTCAATAAGAATACTGGTATCATTAGCATATTCCCAGAAACGGAAAGGTGTGGCATCGTGTATGAAGCTAGTGAATATAAACAGAAATTCATCGATGGATTTCCATGAATAGATGTCGCTCTAGACGTTCCTTTTCTTCAGCAGTTCCAGAAGTTTTTCTCTACAAGCCCCAAGATGGCATTGCTTGATTATGGAAATAATGAGAATGTGAGGTATGCGGATACCGTCTATGGAGCTAAGAATTCCTACATGACGATTTCTGTCTGAGATATTTGTGAAAATGTGCTGTATTCCATCACAATTTTTGGTCATTGTACGAATGTGCTAAATTCTATGCTCATTACCTCAAACTGTGAGAATATTTATCATTGCGTAAATGTGACCGATAGCTTCAATATTTTTTACTCCAAATATATTCATAACTGTGCGAATATTCGGTTTAGTTCTAATCTCATCTGATGCCAAGAATGTATATTTTGTTCGTGATTGGAAAATAAGCAGTATCACATAAACAATGTGTCGTACACGAAAGAGGAGTTTCACAAACAAAAGGAGGCAATCCTTGCTAGAAAGTCAGAGTATATATCTTTTTTCCAAAACCTATCTAATGAAGCCAGTCCAAGATCAGTAAACAACTGCAAATGAAATGGTATTTCTTTTTCAGAGAATTTAGAAGATGCATATTTTGTTTCCAGGGTCGTAAATGGAAGAAATATTTTGTTGGGTGATGGAACTCCACTTTCTAATGATTTATACGATGTCGTTGATATTTCCAAAGTAGATAACGCCTATGGATGGATGTGAGTCTGACAAAATTCTACTCATATGTATTGCTGAGCGAATGCCTCTACCTGTAATCATGTCTTGTATTCATATTTTATGGATACCTGTTCATACTGCCTGGGCTGTATAGGCCTCAAGAACAAGCAATTCTGTATCCTCAATAAAGAATATACTAAAGAGGAGCGGTTTATTCTGGCGAATAAAATCTTTGCACAAATGGAATCTGACTGAACCCTATGAGCGTTCTTCCCCGGATGGATGTGTCCCTTTTACTTCAACGACACCCTTGCCTATCTGGTAGATGATTCTTTCACCAAAGAAGAGGTGACTAAGGAATGATATTTGCGACGTGATGGAGAGAGTAGAGTCGACGTACCGGCAGACGCAGAAGTTATAACGATTCAAGATTTTGGTCAGTTTCAAGGTGTTAACCAACAAGGCAAACGAGAGATTAATCCAGAAATTTTGAAAAAAGTCATCCAAGATGCTAATTGAAACTATTACAGAATAGTCCCCATGGAGCTAGATTTCCTGCAAAAACATAGCTTACCACTGCCAGAAATGTACTGGCTGGATAGAATAAAGCTCGGTTTTAAGTTCAAGTAGGTCCCGGTGACTCACCGGGATGCTCGATTTTGTGCCCAAAATTACTTCCTTGTAGTTGTACTTTTGGACAAAATCGGCAAATCAAATTAGGTTTCAAATTTACATAGAAATCAGTATATATAAGGCATCGAAATTTCTTTAACTTTTTCTTGTTGCTGTCGATGTCTGATATCCAAACACGAAAAGAAAAGATTCAAGCGAAGAGAAAACAGACACCTTTCCGCGAGTACTTACTAGAGATAGCGAGCTGGATGCCTTTGTGATTTAATAAAAATCAGGGGCTGATTTCTAGATATCCCGCGTCAGATAGATCGCCAAAATTATTGTCTCCCAAGGAGTTTAATGCGGTGAGAGATTCACTAACAGATTATACGATAGAGCTAGATCCTAAGAAATCTTTCTTCGAAAATTTTGCTCTGCTCCGAAAAAAAGTCCCACTCGGTCAGCTGATTGATCAATGAGGAAATGAGTGATGCGAATACGCCGATTCTACTATGGAATCCAAAAATGCATACTTGAGCTCCGTGGTTATCGAAAATTGTGAGAATGTACTATACTCATTTTGTATCGTCACCAATGGTATCAACATCATCTCTTCAAATCTAGTCACGGCCAATTCTAGTAATATATTTCAGTCAGTCTGTGTCAGTAACTCCATGAATATTTTCTATTCCAGATATATTATCAATTCATCTGATCTCCGATTTTGTTCCAATTGTATCGGTTGCCATAACTGTATCGCATGTGCAGATATCGAAAATATGTCCTATTGTATCGAGAATGTGCAGTATTCCAAAGAAGAGTTTGCCGAGATCAAAGCTAAGAAGTATAATGATCCATTGCTCTATGAATGATATTATGCAAAGGTGGATCTGAAAGGAAAAAATCTGGATTCAGTAAATTGCGAAGGAAATTATATCGCATTTTCCAAGAATGTGATCAATGGCTATTCTATCGATCATCTGGAAAATGGGCACAATGTGATGTATACGAGTGGCACCTGAACCGTCCATGATTTTTACGATTGTTTCGATACCTGATTGGATAGTAACAACTTATATGCGGTAGAATGAGGAGGTACACATTGAGATAACTACTACTGTTCTTCTGCTATCGAACAAAGTTCTCATATTTTCTATTCCTATTATCTCGTGAGTTGTTCCTATTGTTTCTGATGTATAGGTCTCAAAAATAAATCCTATTGCATTTTTAATACACAATATGACAAAGAAGAACGATATACTAAAGTGGATGAAATTTTTACCCAAATGGAATCTGACTGAGTCTTGTGAACGTTTTTCCCCGGATGGATGTGCCCATTTTATTTCAACGATTCGGCTGCCTATCTCATAGATGATAGCTTCACCAAAGAAGAAGCAACTAAGGCAGGGTTTCTGCGACGCGAGACAGCTATCAGTACAGATATCCCAGCGGGAGCTGATGTAATTTCAACAAAAGATTTAGCGTCCTACCAAAGATTTAATTTTGATGGCAAGCGAGAAATCAATCCAGAAATTTTGAAGAAAGTAATCAAGGATGATAAGTGAAACTATTATAGAATCGTCCCCATGGAATTAGATTTTTTGAAGAAACATGGACTGCCATTGCCAGAATTACATCGATTAGATAGAATCAAACTCGGTTTTAAATTTAAATAGTTCTGATATGGTCGATATCCAAGTGCGACAGGATAAAATGAAGGAGATGAGAAAAGACACTCCTTTTCGTGAATTTATCAAAACGATTGCCTCTTTACGTGCCTTAGGATTCTACAAGAACAATGGCATGACATCTATATTCCCTGATGTGGGGAGAATTAAAGGAGTAATCTCACACAAAGATTTTGAAGCTGGAAGAGATGCATTGACGAAAAGTGGTATCGATTATGATCCATTGCAGACATTTTTCGAAAATTTCAAAAAGCTTTACCATAGCATAGATTTTCCACCAACCATTCTGTTTGGAGAATGTGAAAATGCTAATTTCACTGATCAGACGGTCAGCATTAAGAACTGATATCTGAGTTATGTTGTGATCCGTGATTGTGAAAATGTGCTCTATTCTCTCAGCGTCAAAGAACATGCCATTAATATTTTAAATTCATTTCAAGTGCGAGACAATTGTGAAAATGTATATTTCTCCAAATGAATAATTAAGTCATTTAATATTTTCTACTCTAAGCATATTCTCAATTCATCCAATGTTCGATTTTCTACAAATCTGACCTGATGTTCAGAATGTTTATTCTGTAATAATTTGGATAATCAATCATATTGTATAGAAAATAAGGTGTACGAAAAAGAGGAGTATATGCAGAAAAAGCAAGAACTGCTCAAACAAAAAAATCAGTTTTTGTGACGATATGTGAAACTATCAAATCAATGAAATAATATCGCTAGTACAGAAGTTTCAGGTATTTACAATAATGACTGCGCCAACGTGGAGAATGGATATTACAATGCACAAATACATGAATGAAGAAATATTATCCTCGTCTGAGGCAAAGAGCCAGGGGAGCGTGTCTATGATTGTTTCACCAATACGCCGGCTGAGACTGATATCTACGGAGCATTTTCAGTCTGATTCTGTGATAATCTCTACAATTCCTACCAAGTCTCAGGATGATCTCATATTTATTATTCCACATTTCTAGAAAATTGTTCCTACTGTCTAGGATGTGTAGGATTGAAAAATAAAGAGTTCTGTATCTTTAATAAGGAGTATTCTAAAGAAGATTGGTTCGAATTAGCAAACAAAATCTTTGAAAAAATGGACATTGATGGGATTTTAGGCAAGTCATTCCCTGGCGATCTTAATCCATTCTACTTTAATGATACAGCGGCATATTTGATCGATGATACCTTCACCAAAGATGAAGTGGAAAAGGAAGGATTCCTACGGAGAGATGAGGCAGTGAAGACTGATATACCTACAGGAGCTGATGTGATAGAAGTTAAAGACTTATCCTCATACCAGAGATTTACCTTCGCATGAGAACGAGAAATCAACCCAGAGATACTGAAGAAGGTGATAAAAGATGATAAGTGAAATTATTATAGAATCATGCCCATGGAATTGGAATTCCTAAAAAAATATCAACTACCATTGCCAGAATTACATCGACTTGAAAGAATAAAACTCTGATTTAAATTTAAATAAATGTCATGGTAGATCTCAAACAACGAGAACTAAAAATGAAGGAAAGACGTAAGCATACGCCATGGAGAGATTTTGTAAAGGAAATTTGTAGTCGGAGAGCTTTACCATTTTATAAGATAGATGGTTTTGTCTCGAGATTCCCAGAGACAGAGAGGATAGGGAAAGTAGTCTCTCATAAAGAGTTTGCTGAGCAAAGAGATAATTTAGTAGCATATGGTTTGGTATATGACGATAAGGAAACTTTCTTTACTCAGTTGCAACGCCTATTTACTTCCATACCGTTGGAAAATACACTTTTATTTGGTAATTGTGAAAATTCAGATTATGCAGATCAGAGCATGGATGCGAAGAATACCTACTTAAGCTATTCTATCATCGGAAGTGAGAATGTGCTCTATACCATCCTTGCAAATGGTGGATGCAATATCTTTGATAGTATGAGTGTGGTCCAGAGCGAAAATATCTATCAGAGTCACAGTGTCGTAAATAGTTACAATATTTTTTATAGCAAACAAGTAGATAATTCTCGTGATATTTGGTTTTGTACCAATATGGTCGGATGCCAAGAATGTATGTTCTGTCAGGATTTAGACAATACGTCATATTGTATACACAACATACAATATAGCAAAGATGCGTACATTGCAGAGAAGAAAAAAATTCTCAGTCAGAAAACCTGATTCGCCAAATCATTTGAACAACTATCACCAGGGGCAACAATATCGTTGAGCACTAATGCGACTTGAAAGTATATCACAGATTGTTCTGATGTGACCAATGGATACTATGTACAGGCTACCCACCAAAGTCATAATGCAATCTTTGTGGCAGGATGAGAGGGCTGCAAAATGCTCCATGACGTCTATGCTGTCGCAGGCGCTCCATGATGATATAATTATTATGGTATCATGTGATGTACGTGATGAGATAATGTGTATAGTAGTGTTATCGTACCCCGTTGTATGAATACATATTATAGTTACGGTATGGAATCCTGTTCGTATTGCCTTGGCTGTGTAGGTCTCAAGAATAAATCATTTTGTATCTTAAATACACAATATACGAAAGAAGAACGGTTCGAACTTGTAGATAAAATTTTTACCCAAATGGAATCTGACTGAGTCTTATGAACGTTCTTCCCGTGATGGATGAATCCCTTTTACTTCAACGATACGGTTGCATATCTCATCGACGATTCTTTCACTAAAGAAGAAGTAATCCAAGACGGTTATCTCCGACGTGATGAAGAGATTAAGACTGATATTCCAGCGAATACAGAAGTGATTGAAACCACAGACCTAAATAAGTATCAATGACTTGATGATAACGGAGAACGAAAGCTCAACTCTGAAATTCTGAAAAAGGTTATAAAAGATGAGAAGTGAAATTATTATAGAATTGTTCAGATGGAGTTAGGATTTTTGCAAAAGCACTGATTGCCATTGCCAGATATCCATCGATTAGAGAGGATTAAGCTAGGTTTCAAGTTCAAATAAAAATGTAGGGGACGGTCGCGACCGTCCCTTACGAAGGCACCCGGTTTTTTAGTATATAATAAATGTAATATGCCTGATCTCAAGAATCGACAAGACAAGATCAAACAAGTAAAGAAAGGAAATTCGTACAAGACATTTTTACAAGAACTTGTAAGTCGATATCCACTCGTGATTTACAAGAATAAAAAATTACTCTCAATTTGTCCAGATACTCCAAGAGCATGCCCATTGGTAAGTACTAGGGATTTTGAGGAACAAAGAGATGCCTATGCAGACAAAGGGATTGACTATGACTTTGATATAAATTTTTTCGAGAATTTCAAGAAGCTCTATGATCTCACACCATTTCCAGCATTATTCAACTGGTCAGGAGCTGAAAATAGTGATTTTGCATTTTCTGTGTATATGTCGAGAAATTGTTATCTTTCATTTTCGGTGATTACCAATTGCGAGAATGTATTATATAGTTTTACCGTCAAAGAAAATTGTAGTAACGTCCTCAATTCATCCCAAGTGTGGAACAACAGTCAAAATGTGTATATGTGTCTAGGCGTGATCAATTCGTCAGATATATATTTTTCCAGATACGTAGACAACAGTTCAGATATACGATTCTCGAGTAATATGGTCGGATGTCACCACTGTATCATGTGTGACGGGCTAGAGAATGTGTCGTATGTGATAAAGAATAAAACATATTCCAAAGAAGACTATGAAAAAAAATCTATAGAATTACTTAATCAAAAGAAGTTATTCCCAGATTTTTTTGCACAGGTAAGCTATGAGGGGAAAAATTTTGGCAGTACAAATGTGACAGGGAAATTTGTATTGAAATCTCAGGATGTAAAAGATGGCTATTATAGCTTAGAGTTGAAAGATGCACAGAATACCTTGGTTGTCGGGTGATCAAAACTCAATGAACATATGTACGATGTTTTTGAAGCAGGAGCTCAGGGGAATACTGATTTTTATGGGGCGATGGATGCAGGAGTCAAATCCGAGGACATTTACAACTCGGACGGAATTGCTACCTGCTCTAATGTATATTATTCTAGATTCCTCGAATATTGTAATTATTGTATAGGATGTATCGGGCTCAAGAATAAATCATTTTGTATTTTCAATAAACAGTACTCCAAAGAAGAACGATTTACTCTAGCAGAAAAAATCTTTACACAGATGGACAAAGATGGGCTTCTGGGACAATACTTCCCAGCTACGCTCAATCCGTTTTATTTTAATGATACGGTTGCCTACCTAGTCTGAGATTTTAGCAAAGAAGAAATAATAAAGGCTGGATTTCTTCGACGTGAAGATGAGATCAAAGTGGATATCCCCTCGACTGCGGAGGTAGTAGGTGTGCGTGACTTAAGTCAGTATCAAGGTTTCGACGCTAAGGGAGAACGACAAATAGATAAAGCAATTTTAAAGAAAGTGATTAAAGACGACAAGTGAAATTATTATAGAATCATGCCAATGGAATTAGAATTTCTCCAAAAGCACTGATTGCCATTGCCAGAGATTCATCGGCTCGAGAGGATTAAACTTTGATTTAAATTTAAATAACATATGATGGTATATATTGCGAAGGAAGAAGAATGTAAGTTAAAGGAAAGATCTAAAGGACTATGCGAGGTCTGTTGAACAGCTATAACTCTCGATAAACATCATATACACCCTCGTTGTTTATGAGGCCCGAACACAGCAGAAAATCTGTTATGCCTCTGTCCCACATGCCATAGACAGATACCAGAAACTTTTAATCAAACTCAACAAAAGATATTTCAGTCACGACATAAAGAAATGGTTTTGTGAAATTTCAATCATCATCTATCTAGTCCTACATGCTCTTTTATTGTCTGATGATGTACATATAAGTCCCCATATATTGTAACAATAAATTGACACCCAATAATTTTTTTCCATGAGATTAACGGTGAATTTTATATAAATATTATTATGCTATCAGATTGATTCGATAGCAAATTATTAATCCTCGACAGCAGGGTTATATATAATGAAAATTACGATGTTGGTATAGACAGTTATCATTTTATAATTCGCAAATTGCAATCTCCACTATCTGCTCCTATATGCTCATTCAGAAGAGTCGGGAATAATATCCAGGTGGAGTTGAACTTTATCTACAGAGGTGAATCAATTGCTTTCTGAGAGAAAAGTACGAAAATATGTAATACCACCTTAACAAATTGTTCGGTTGAAACTAAGTGATCTTTCGTTGATATTGTATCCCCAAGTGAACTATCAGATGATCCTATAAATGTTAATTGTTTCATACGTCGGACTGTTATGTAGCTGGTACTCTAATCAAAGATAAAACTATTTATTTCTGATGATATTGAAATTCTCCCAGATATTGCTATGCTCAAAGCATAACTTTTATTTATCGCCATGATGTTCATGGGAATTAAGCAAATGATTAAACATCTAAGTAGAAAGGATCAAGATTATATCCTATCTAACAAAGAGCTAGTTAGTGATGTTGTTGAACAGGGGCTTGATCAAGAAGAAATTGATGCCTTACTCACTACAGCACGTTTTATTGATATTCAAAGAAAAAATATATCTATAAAATAATCCTGAGGTCTTCACTTGCCTATCAGCAAGCAGGTTTTATATTCTGTATTAAAAAATATGACCACTCGAAACGATATCGCTGAGCTTATCTTCCCTGATGTGAAGGAAAGTATCGCTGACTTAGATACAATATTTCCTGCAAGAAAAAATCCCATTGCTACGCGTTTTGCGCCTAGCCCAACGGGATTTCTCCATATCGGAGCAGTATTCACGTCTTTCACTGCTTGGAAATTTTGTGATCAGCAAAAATGATCATTCATCCTTAGGATAGAAGACACTGATCAGAAAAGAGAGGTGGAATGATCTATCAATGAAATCATCGATTTACTCAAAACCTTTCGCATACCGATCAATGAGTGACCGATCGGAGAAAGCAATGCAGACGTGGGAGACTACTGACCATACATTCAGTCTCAGAGAAAATATTTTTACCAAGTATTTGCAAAACAACTCATCTCTGAAGGCAAAGCATATCCTTGTCGGATGACGGAGGAAGAGATGGAGACTACGAGAACGATCCAAGAAAAGAGTAAGGTGACACCAGGCATTTACGGCAATTATTCCGTACGAAGAAATAAGACACCAGAGGAAATCGCCGAGCAGATAAAAGGGAATCCAAATTTCATTATCAGATTTCGTTCGCCTGGAGATTTGACCAAGAGAGTGACTTTTGAGGATGTCCTCAGAGGAAAGATTGAAATGAATGACAACTTTAATGATATTGTCCTCTTGAAATCTGACGGCTTGCCAACCTATCACTTGGCACATATCGTAGATGATCATCTCATGAGAATGTCTCACATTATCAGAGCAGAGGAGCGAATGCCATCCGTGCCATTACATATCCAATTATTCAACGCATGCGGATTGCCAGTTCCCAAGTATTGTCACTTGGCACAGATATTGAAATTAGATGAAGGGAAAAAGAGAAAATTATCCAAGAGAAAAGACCCAGAAGCTAATGTCGCATACTTTTTTGAAAACGGCTACGCGGTACAATGAATATTAGAATATTTGATCAACTTGATCGATTCTAAATTTGAAGATCGACAAAAAGAGAATCTTGATAAATCATATTTAGACTTTGATATCAAGCTAGAAGATATGAATAAGGCCGGAGCTCTGTTTGATCTGGTAAAACTTCAAAGCGTCAACAACGGCTACTTGTCTAGGATTTCTACTGAGCAGTTATATGAAGAAAGTCTCACTCGGGCAAAAAAATACAAACCTGACTTGGCAACGTTAATGGTGTCCGACCCCGCATACACCCAGTCAGCGTTGAACATCGAACGTCACACCCCAAAAGATCCCAAAAGATTTTCCACCTATGCAGATATAGAAAATCAGCTCCGCTTTTTCTACGATGCAGAATGGGAGAAGATGTGTTGAGAGTTGAAACCTTCGGTTGTTGAGAGTTGAGGGTTTCAATATGATAATGAAATTATGAAAAATTTTTCCACTGAATATATTTCAGTCTTAGATTTAACTATGAGCGTGGAAGATCGATTTAATCAGCTCAAGGAGGTCGGCAAAAAATACGGCTTCGCGGGGAATAACGCTGAGTTTAAAGAATGATGATATATTGGAAAAATTTGAGATCTAGCAATGTTTCTGAGAATTCAACTTTGCTGTGCTACGCAGACACCAGATCTTTATTCGGTCATGCAGGTGATGGGCAAAGAAAGGGTAGGTAAGAGGCTAAAGTTGTATAAATAAAATTATAATACTTTACCCCATTGACTTTATTGGATATTTCAATAAACATCAAGAAAGATTTATCCCCTTAAAATCCAAATACATGTGTGAAAAGGAAAAAAATGAGAGTAATCCATGAGAAGACGTCAGTGACGAAAAAGATAAGGGTACTATATACAGTGGAGAAACTTTTGATTTGTTCACTACTTGATCGAGACCCATAGATGATGAGGATGATGTCATCTGAGCAGCTGTCTTGAGTATGTAAAATTTTTCTATTCCGTAATGCAGGTCATGGGTAAAGAGAGAGTTATCAAAAGATTGCAACACCATTAAACTGTTTCATTCTTTATTTCTTCGAATATGAATCATGTTGAGTCTTCAAGACAAGATTATCACTATTGCTGACCATTTAACAGAAGCTGGAGATACTACTAACCACAAGGTGAAACCTCAAGACAGAAAGCAAGAGCATGCTTTAGGGAGAGATTATGCAACCTATTATGTATATGGGAACAAAGTAGGCATCAGAATATTCCATGAGCTCACATTAAATAAGAACCTGCATTTTGATACAATACCACATACAATGTGACCAGAAAAAATAGTGAGGGATGTATCCAGTAATCTTTTCTATATTATCATGCAGCCGTGAGATCAAGAAATGCTGATGGGTAACCTATCTTTCGACGAAGGAAAATGGGGGAGGACAGAGAAAGGAAGTAAATGACTACGAGCATATAGGCAGTGAAAAGATATCCTGGTGTCGGACCCATCTGGGGATCCAAATAAGCACATACAAAAGATACATCCACTACGCATACCAACCAAAAAAGAACTTGAGTTCATTTTAACAGAATTACATAGAGCATTACTATAATAGATATGAGTATCTAGTAGTGAACCTGTCTGCGGTAGGCAGGTAGTGAGATATGGCATATTTCAAAAGTTCCTCATAAGAAAAAAATCTCACTATGCCGCGAGATTTTTTCTATAATTGTTGTGAAAAATGAGATATCTTATGTCTTATGTCTTATGTCTCACATCTTATAGCTATCCAATAATTTTATCAATCAATCCATAATCCTTAGCTTCTTGCGGTGTCATCCATTTATTTCTTTCCATATCTTTGGCTACTTTGTCTGGCTTTTGCCCAGTATGCTTTGCCATAATTTCGATAAACATTTTTTTGATTTTCATCATTTCTTCTGCTTCGATCTGGATATCAGTTGCTTGCCCGGTTAATCCACCTCAGCTAATTAACGGCTGATGAATCATAATCTTGCTATGTGGTAAGGCATATCTTTTCCCTTTTGTTCATCCTGCGAGAAAAATAGATCCCATAGACGCAGCTAATCATGTCGCTATGACGCAAATATCACATTTGACGTATTGCATAGCATCGTAGATCGCCATACCAGAATAGACTTCTCCACCTGGCGTATTGATATACATAATGATATCTTTGTCTGGAGCTTTCTTCTCGAGATATAGCATTTGTGCGAGGACAGAATTGACAATAGTCGAATCAATTTGTTCTCCGATAAAAATAATCCTATCTTCGAGCAGTCTAGAATAAATATCATAGGCTCTCTCTCCTCATTTAGTCTTTTCGATTACGCTGGGGATTAGTGTCATCTTCTTCTTATTTTTAGAAATTAAAACAAATAAGTTAACGAGTTAGCGTGTTTGCGGGTTAACGTGTTATTCTCATGCAACCCGTTAACTCTTTAACTCTTTAACATTTCAACAATTCAATTGTATTCATTAAAGAAATTAAATCAACTTGAAATCGTCTACAAGAATGATAAAAGTACAGTAGATAAGCCGATTATCTTTACTTTTTACGAAATTGGTATATGAAAAAAACAATTTGACTTCTGTCGTTGTTTGGTATGTTGTTTGTCTGTGGGGCGATCCTACCACAATATACATCAGCCGACACATCAGCGACGGTGTTTTCTGGCGATATAGTAGATTATATGCAGACGCAGAAGACCACCCTCAACGCACTCTTTGAATCATGATATGCAAATGTGTACCAGGAATTTAGTAAGACGTGACTGAGTATGCTAAAGACGACAGATTATCAGAGTTTAGTGTGCCTGTGAATATTCCCGGCAGATTCATTACTTTCACAGCTACAGAAAGATAAGTTATCACTCAAAACTGCCTTAGCGAGAGATATTTCAGAATTTGAAAATAAAGTAGCAGGATTGGAAGAAAAAAATAATCTACAGAAAGAAAATACCGTAGACCTGTTTGATGGCTCCACATATGCGGCACAAAAATGAGCACTAAAAGCAGATATCGATGCTAGTATAACCAAGGATAAATCACTTATTCAATCATTCGAATCAGGCTATAGAGCTAAGATTAGAAATTTCATTATAGATTATGTCCAATATGGAGCACAAAATAAAGATCTCGTAAAGACAGTAAATGCCAAAATCAGTAAAATTATGTTTATTGCATCTGGGTATGCTGCTGTCCAAGATAAAGTAGCAAATATCTATCAGGCAATGGGTATCTCAGATCTAATGGATAAAGTCACTGTCCTCAAGGCAAACGCTATAGCTACCTTATCGGCCCAACTTGATCCTGTCATCGCATTGAAGCTGAAAGTATTTAAACTTCTGCCTACATTATCAGGAGAACTATCAGTGCAGAAACAGGCCACGCTCAAACAATATATGCTAGATATGGATGAATATTTCGCAAAGGCTTTCCAACAGCGATATGATCGTGCTGCATATACCAAACTAGCTGATACATATACCAAATTCCAGACGACGTATTACAATAATCAACGTTTCAATTGCTCCAACGTCATCGGTGCAAGTGATGATACGGGGATGGCATTACTGTCCCAGCAAATTACAAAAGTATCAGCGAATATTACGAGTGGTATCGCAGCTGCACAATGAACTACAAATAAAGAAACATTCAAGTCATGATTGCTAAGCGGATTCCAAAATATCTTCAATACGAAAATACTCCAGCAAAAAATAGCGTCATTCCAAAAAGGTATCACATCACTACTGACTACACTACAAAATGTAGTGAGCCCAGTGACAGTTACCACGGGCACTACAGCTCCAGTCGTTACCACAGGCACGGAAACATCAGTATTGCCAATAGGCTTTGTGTTCACCAAACCGCTGACTTTGTGACAGCAATCCACTGATGCGGGAGCACTACAACAAGTACTCAAAAGTATAAATCTCTATGCTGGGGCTATTGATAATATATTCACGCAGGCGACCAAAGATGCGCTCTATGCATATCAGCTACAGAAAGGTATTGTAACAAAAAAAAGCAGTGCTGCACTACGTGGTTTACTTGGCCCATCGACTAGGGCTTCATTGAATAAACTACTAACGAAATAAATCTTAGTAAGTGTATAGTTAATAGTGTATAGTTTATAGTTGAGGGAAACTCTACACTTTACACTCTACACTTAATATAAAATAACTTCAATTAATTTTATATACCTAGATGACAAGAGATGCCAAACAAAAAGAAAGCTCCATGAAGACCAAAGAAAATGTTCGTAGCTGCCAAGCCAAAGGCCAAGCAAGCATGACCAGGTAGACCAAAGAAGGAGATCAAAAATTACGATCTTCCTAGAGCACCTAGAAAATGATGATTTTTTTCCGTCAATATTCTGCATGCTCCCAAAAAAGATACCATCATTCTTTTGCTATTCGTTTTTTCATTGTTGCTATTTTTACTGGCCTTATACGCAACTATTCTCAAAGGCCAAGCGAAACTTTCAGAGACACTGGCAGACCAAGACGATGCAACAATCGTCAATGTAGATACAGGCAACATCCCTTATCAAGAAGATACATGAGCACAGGCGATTACATGAGAGATCCCAGTCGTCACAACAAATTTGACTGATGTAGTCGTGCAGTTTTATACTGCATTAAATCAAAAAGATTTCTCGGCTATGTCCAAATTAGCAGATAAACCATTGAAGGCGACGAATGTTTTTGTTACGTATTTTACCAAAAATCGGATTACCAAATTCGTGGGTGGACTCCAATGACCACTGCAGGTGCAGAATCTACAGATTGTCCCACGTACTACGACTTCTGCTTCTGCAGAAAAAGTGACCTATACAGTACAATATACCCTCAAAGATAATCATCTCTATACAGAAAATCGATCCGTCGTGTTGGTAAAAAGAGGCGAGGAATACAAGATAGGCAAGATCATGTGTGATACCGTGAAATGTTCTCAGATGCCTTTCTTCAATCCAGAGAAATATGGAATAGAATAAAATGTACGAATTTACGAATTATTCCAAATTGTTCCAAAACAAATATGTAAATTTTAAAATTCTAAAATTAATACATTGTTTCGGTAATTCGGAATAATTTGAAAAATATTTGTACATTTTTAATAGTTCAGCCGAGCAAATGGAAGTCCAAGATATTGTCCAAGAGGTGAAAAAAGAAATAGAAATCTTTCATGCTAAGAATCCCAACGGTGTAGTCATTATCCGATGAGCTACGGCTACTGGCAAAAGTAAACTCTCCATTTTATTGTCAGAATATTTCGATATAGAAATAATTTCTGCCGATAGCAGGCAGATTTTTCGTTATATGAATATTTGAACTGACAAAGTGCCAGAATCTGTTTTAAAGAAAATCCCTCATCATCAAATAAATATTGTCGATCCTGACCAGCGATATACAGCAGGGCAGTGGCAGAAAGATACGATTGAGATTGTTAAGAACATTCAGAAGAAAGGAAAATTACCTATTATCGTCTGATGAACAGGACTGTATATTGATACGATATACAAGAATTTTACTATGCCAGATGCGAAACCTGATTATCCATTAAGAGATGAACTTTTTGCTAAAGAAGAAAAAGACCCCGGTTATTTGCACCGTGAATTAAGCAAACTAGACCCAGAAGAAGCATCCAAACTTCATCCCAAGTCTACGAGATATTTGGTCAGAGCCTTAGAAATATTTTATACCACGGGACAGACAAAGACCGAGTGATTCGTCCAGCAACCGGTACAGTGGCCATTGCTCATGATTGGGCTCCGAAGAGACAAAGAAGAAACCAATAAGAGAATTAATGCAAGGATCAAAGATATGCTAAAGGAATGACTTATTGCTGAAGTGGAATCGCTGTTGGCTCGCGGATACACGAAGGATGTGCAGTCTATGCAGGGGATTGGCTACAAAGAAGTCATAGAGTTTCTCGATGGGAAAAGTGACATGAGGGGTTTGGAAGAAGCCATGAAGGTCCATACACATCAGCTGGCCAAGAAGCAAAGAAGCCGATTTCGTCGCTACATAGCCGAAGGCAAGCAAACCCCTAAAGAGAACGTTAGTTATAGAGTGTATAGTTTATAGTATAGAGACTACTTGTCGCAGGCAGGGCATTAATCAAAAAATCTTATATTGACAAAATGGATAAGATAAGTATAGAAAACTATAATCAAAATAAAGAACTATGGCACCAAAAAAATCAACTAAAAAGAAAAAAGGGTTTTGTACTCATAGAATGGTACATAAAAAAGGTACCTGGTATATGAGATGTACAAAAAAAGGATGCTTCCATGAAGTTTTTTTGGGACTAGGGCTCCCTCCTGCCTTAAATAAGGTCTGTCATTCCAGTCGTCAAGATGAATGTATCATGGATAGTGGAATAGGTGGTAAAATGGACCCAAATGAATGTTATGGTTGTGGGGATTTCTATTGAATTATGAGAAAAGCCGAGCGTTTTATGCCGGCTTTTTTGTTGTAGGGGAGATTATCAATTGTCTAGTTGAGTTGACATTTATGAGAGAATAGTTATAAAATAAATGTTTTATAGCTATTTTTTTAATGATGGAAAATGTATCTTCTACACTACAGGAGATTCGTCCAGTAAGTCTGGATGAGGTAAAGCAAGCATTCCAAAAAGCTCGGTCTATAAAGAGTTCCTATGCGCCATTTCTCATTTCGTTTTTTCAGCCACAGACATTTCAATGCTTAGTTACATCATTGGTCGTTAAAGAAACTTTCTGAGGAAAATTAGCAGTTTGTAGAATATCGATCACAAACAAGGTCAAAGAAATTTTACTTGAAACCGCCTTCGGAAGAAAAAAATTTCTCCATTTTGTGAATGCACTTGATGACGGGAATATAGATATAACTGGGGATCAGATACACAACGATAAATATGTAGAAATATGACCTTTGAGACAGCTAAATGAGAACAATATAGATATCCTACATGGAGTCTGTGATAATCTAAGAGAAAAGACCCAGATATTACAACAAAGGTTTATAAAAAACCTAGCAGAAGTTCTGGGAATGACCTCGCAAGAATTGTTTGCGTATCTACAGAGTGGTAAGAAGCTAAGGCTACAGCCATGTTAAAGTAGTCCCTTCCTCTCCAATAATACATAGGGATATCATTTCTTATCTTGGACGTCGAGTTGCGTTCACATTTCGTCAGCGAGTTTATACAGGTAATCTCTCGCTTCTTCTATGCTCGCAAACTCTCCTTTCGCTTCAAATTCTATAAACCATCATAAGTCATCGACCTCATCGATGGCTATTTCTACGCCTTGATACATAAATACTTTTCTCTTCTTATTCACTACCACAAGTGGTTTAATGTCCAAGACGCCAAATATTTTTTTCATATCTTCGATAGAATCTAAGTGCGTTTCAAACTCATCACAATAGCACTGATCTACACCATCTTTCACAGCTCGATTTTTGTAATTGATGCTATCGCCTTTATCGGATTCTCTTAACCTGAGCCACTCATGTATGGGTTTTGCTTCTAAATAATTTTTATTTGGTGGTAAAAAATAGGTATCTTTCTGAAAACTTTCTTTGACAAACTCTCCGTGTTGTTGTAAAAAACCCAAAGTCGCGTCTGGATTCTTGAGCGTGAATTTAATTTCGATTTCTAAATGTTTTGTACTATCCATACTACAAAAAACAAAAATAAAATAATTTTTGTCCTCAATGGTTTTACGAGGGTGCGACCAAAGGGAGTCCCGCTAAAGCGGGAGAGGATTTTAGAAGCCAAGCCCCCGGGAAATCCCTCATCCGCGAAAAGCGGATACCTCTCCCTTTATAAAGGGAGACACATCAATTATGTTAATAGTCCATATAACATTAGATTTTCTACATTCACATTTGATTTCATCATCTTCTTTACTTTCATTCGCTGTTTGCTCTGAGCAGGCAATCCGTGATCTGTACAATATGCGATTCGTCCATCCAAAAAGGAATCCAAGATTCAGTTTTTTTTAAATTCTTTCAAAATATCAAAACTCTCAAACATATGGTTTCCACTCGACAAGAGAGGAATGATAGTCGTAAATTTCTGTTTCAATGCTTCATCTTGAGAGAGGAGTGTATGGAGCTGGACTAGAGTTCAAGGTTTGCCCATTGCCATACCACAAGCCAGCTCTCTGAGCTCTTGATTATCTGAGAAAAAATGATTCTCCTTGGCAAAGTGGAGTAGCTCATCAGTAGAAAGTTCATTGAAGTGAATCACCAACGCTCTAGAGATGATAGTATCAAGTAATTGCGATGAATGAGAAGTAGTGCCGATGATAAGCCTGTGAGCTAATGGTTCTTCACAGGATTTCAAGAAAGCATTTGCTGCTTCCGAGGTCATTCTCTCAATATTTTCTAGAAAAACAATTTTCATGCCACCAATAAACGACTGCTGGAGTCGGTTACTAATTTCTCTGACTCCCAAATCGGTATACTGATACTCATCAGCGAGTGTCTTGCTGGTCTCAGACTTATCTAGTTCAATCTTGATAGAATGCTTCTTCCCTAGTTCAGGAGAAAAATCTTTGATATAGAGGAAATCGCTATAGGCAAAATCACCGAGGTATTTCTTTGCCAATTCTTGGACGAAGGTAGATTTCCCGATATGCTCAGGTCAGGAAAGAATATAAAAAGATGGAACATTCCCTTTCCCTGCCATGAAAATGTCGATATATGATTGTAATAATTGCTGACTTTCGTGATTTCAGACGAGCATCCGATGTTGCAATACATAAAAACATCAGCGAGCATACAAATTTACTCCTAAAATACAAGAGGTTGACTTATGTAGATAAATATTTATAAGAGGAATATAAAGAAAAAAATAATCATAAACCTAAATATACCTCCAATGGAAACAGTAAAAAATCTTTTCCCGGCAGACGAGGAAGCAATTCCCCTGTCGGATGTAAAGCCGGGAGCGTTCCTGCTCTACAGAAAGCATGGATCAGAACCATTTCAGCTGGCCCTGCATATGGGACAGCATGATACTGCTCCGCAAGCTGTAAATCTCTACGTTATCTCACAACCCTTTACACGGGGGCAGTGGGAAAATGGCGAGGTTGTGGTCAAGGACATGTATTATACATGTGTCCTCCCGAACCAAAATGTGCAGCCGGTCTTTATCATCAAAAGAGCGGTGGTATTGTTTCTCCCAATGGAGCATCACTTCAAGATGCGACTGAAGTCGCTCATCGCCGAGGTGACGCGAAAGCCATTATTATTATAGTTATGAATCATAACGAAAAGGTCGGAATTTCAGCCGGCTTTTTTGTTGTACTGGAAAATATCTTTTTACTTCATTGCTTCTATCATCTCAGTGACAAAATCAGCCACAGGAATGTTCAAATATTTTTCACAATTTAACAAATCATCTCTATTGACCGCTCTGGCAAATGCCTTGTCTTTGATTCTTTTGGTCACCGACTTAGCTTCCATGTCGGCGAGTCCATTTGGTCTCATGAGGGAAACGGCTGTGATGAATCCAGACAATTCGTCCACAGAAATCAGATATTTTCTTATCAGAGAATCCACAGGCACACCAGTTTTACTTGAATAATGTGACTGAATATCTTTGACAATAGCATCAGGGAAATTTCCTTCTTTCATAATCTGCTCAAATGCTTCGCCCATGTGACTAGCAGCATCTTTAGCAATATGATCTCGATCTGCGTCATGTAATAATCCAACTGTATATCGGACATGTTCATCTTGTCCCAATTTCTTGGCGAAGTAACGCATGACCTTACCTACGACTTCGCAGTGTTGCTTCGTCTCCGTCAAATATTTGTCCATCAAATTTCTCACTGCTTGCTCATCTGGTACTGTTCAATAATCAGTATTCTTCTCATTTTCAATTTTTTTATCCTGTGAGGACAATTTTCAATTTTCAATCTTCAATTTTCCATTTTCAATTTTTCCATCTTCTTCTATTCACTTAGCTTCTGGTTTCATTAAAGGGAATAACACAACATCTCTCAAATTATCTTGCTGAGTAAGAATTGCTAGAATTCTCTCTAGTCCCATACCAAAACCTGATTGGGGTGGCATACCGTATTCCATAGCAGTGACAAAATCATCATCGCCTGCGGTAGCTTCTTCGTCGCCTTTGGCAGCGGCTTCTGACTGCTTATCAAAATTGGCTTGTTGTAATAATGGATCCACAAGTTCAGAATATGCTTTACAGATTTCTCGTCCGTTTACCAATAATTGAAATTGTTCTACAATATTTTTATCGTCATCTGAAATTCTTGCCAATGGCTGCATAATGACGGGGTAGTTGTAGATGAATGCTGGACCGATAATCTTTGGTCTCAATACTTTCTTATATAAGTAATCAATGAGTGTTGTTGTACCCATTTTTTCCATTCATTCGAAATCTATTTTTTTTGCCTTGATATCCTTTCTCAATTTCTCAGCATCGTCCATGCCATATTTCGTAATATCTATTCCACTTGCCTTCTCGATACCCTTGGTGAAGTCTATCCTTTCCCATGGTGTGGTGAAATCTACTGTTGAAACTTTTCCATCTTTATCTTTCACTTCTAATTTCTTGGATAAACCAAGCTGATCAAAAACATAGTCAAACATTTTTTCTGTAAACTTCATATTATCTTCATAATTTCGATACACGGCATAATGTTCTACCTGCGTAAACTCTTGTAAGTGACTAGGATCGCTTCCTTCATTTCTAAAGTCTTGTCCGATCTCAAATACTTTCTCAAATCTTCCGACGGTCGCTTTTTTCAATCCCGTCTCAAATGCGATTCTGAGATACACATCAGTATCATAATCATTGTGATGCGTGATAAACGGTCTCGCTGCAGCTCCAGAAGCTGAATTTCACAAGATATTGGTCTGGACTTCTACGAATCCTTCTTGGACATAAAAATTTCTGAGTACTTGATAAAATTTAGACTTCAATAAAAATCTTTGATAGGTCTCTGGGTTCATCGTCAAGTCCAAATATCTTTTTCTATACAATTCTTCTTGGTCCTGGAGCCCATGGAATTTCTCGGGTAGTGGTCTAACGGCCTTAGACAAAAACATAAAAGCTGACACAAATATTGTGAGCTCTCCTTTGTGTGTCTGGAATACCTCTCCTTGTACGCCTATGAAATCTCACATATCTATAAATTTTTCTACGAACTTGTATGCAGAGATTGTTTCATTGTTTCAATGTTCAATTGTTTCAGTAGTTATATTGTTAGTAATAATTTTACAATTCGTCTGATGAAACATCAATTGTATCTCTCCTGTAGAGTCCAAAAGTTTAGCAAACGCAAGTTTGCCATGACTACGATAGAGCATCACTCTACCAGCAGTAGTTACCTGCAATTCGGGAGATGGGATAATATCATTCACGTCACGGAAATCTTTGCCTTCGGAGGTTTTGATAATATCGCCAATCAAATCTTTTTTGCTAAAACTCTGAGCATAAGGGATGACTCCCATGTCCTTCATCTTTTGCACCTTAGCAATACGCACCTCGCGTTCTCCTTGATGATCCGTTTCTTTTTCTGTCATCAGAAAAATACTTATAGAGTAAAACGACAAAACTATAGTTATCTGAAGAACAATCTCAACTAGTTTTTGAGCTTATTCTGTCTCTCCCACATATAGAGAGAACATCGAAGCAGAGATATTCATATCGCTGGTATGAGAAGTGCATATTTCATAACGGTCTCTGTAGACTGTCAGACAAAAAATAACAGAATAAATATAGAAAGAGCCCTCGTGACATAAAGCAAAAACTCAGCTCCAAGAATAGGACTAAAAATGTTTTGTGTGGGTGATTGGAGTGATTCTAATACACGCAAATAGTTGACCTTATCAAAGATAGCGTGGATGGGTACTAATGTGACACTTCATATCGACACAATAATAAATCCAAGTGGCGTAATATGATAAGCATAGAATATATACATGAGAGTAAGAGAAATGCAGGCAAGCCCTAGGTACATTACTCTATTGTGTTCTTGTACCTGTCTTCAGATATACACGAGTGCCAACAAGGTAAACAGGGCTATGACGGACGTATATATTCATATATTGATCTCAGTCTTGAGGATGTAAAATGAAATAATGAGTAGCGTCAGTGCAACCATCCGATAGATGCCTCTCATTGATATATTAAAGATTCATCGAAAGTGCTTTCTCTGAAAGAAATAATGCATATCTGCAGTTTGTAATTTAGGTAGATATTCATCGGGAAGTTTGCGTACCCGATACAAACTGATGAAAGATACGATAGCTGATAAGGGGAGCAATATGATATAGGGAGTCATATTGACGTCCTTGAGGAGAAAAAATAACAGGCTAATAAGCAGGGGAATGATAATCTTGGCGAGTCCATAAAACGCTTGCCAAATGCCAGAATATTGACCCCTTGCAGCTATGCTAATTCTTTTTAATTCATAGGTATTCCATGCACAATAAAATAAGCCATTAGCTACGCCATATACGAAATATCATACAAGGAGTGACCATAGTGTCCCAGGGAGCATACAGAGAAATGATAATCCATAGATAATAATACCAGCAATAAACAAAGGTCTCATATTGAGAACGTGTCTACGCGAAAGAAATCCTACTATCACGAATGGGATGAGGGTCATAGTGAGCATGAGTAAAGTCCCCCAGAGGAGTCAGCTCCAGCCACCTGCTATCTGATATGCATAGATATTGATAAATGTACCAAAAATAATCTGTCCGATATTGGCAATGACAGAAATGATAATCAACTCTCTCACGATAGGATCTAACGTTTTAAACTGAACAAATTTTCTGAGGAAATGCATAGATGATGTCGGAATAAATAAGGATACCCACGTAAGGTATCTATTTGTATGGATTGTTTCAAGAGAAAAACATTTGCATCTTGTCTAGGAATCTGTATATACACAACAGATTTACCTATCATACTGTGTATGCACGTAATAACGTTACAACTCAAGAAGACCTCTAAGAAGACTGCACTGCAGGAACTTTTGAGGTAATAAAAATATATAGTTTATATACTTCATCATCCTTCCTGCATCAGCCAGTGGAGGTATTTTTTTAATTCGACCACCAAAAAGACAAATGCAATGTAGTCTTTTTGGATGCGAGAATTATAGTATACTACCCAAATAATTATACAAATAGATAAACCAATTATTTGAGGTAGTAACTATACATCCTTCAATCAAAAACTAAAAATATTTTTGAAGGAGGATGTATACCGACGACTAGAGAAACTAAAAGAACGAAAGAAGTGAAGTTATTTTAGCTTTCGAAAGCGGTTCGGTATATTTAGAAATCATTTATATACCATGACAAATATGACGCTTAGTGAATTTATCAAGCAGTTCAAGCGAATCAAGAAGCCACCCAAGCCGTGAGTGTAGTTTTTATATAAAAAAATCTACGTTTACTCTCACGGTCGTCAGCACTATGAGAGTTTTTTTATTTTTTATATCTACCATAATGTGTGAACATCTTACGTCATCAGAGACCCCAAGACCTGTGTATGAATACACAAACAATTATTCAATTAATGAAGATATACTCCATGCGACTTCACAAACGCAAACACAAGAGAATGCAGATGGAACTAAAGACGGAACAAAAGAAAAAATAACAAAAACGTTTCTTTATAAAGATCCACGAGAGTCGAAAGTGGATACAAATACTTGGCTAAATCCATATCCGAGCAATGCACGTCCACCAAAAGCAGGATGATAATATTTATTTTGTATAGAAGGTTTTCGTAGAAAAGCTAGTCTGCAACGTCAATTGGAAGTCATCCAGCGATGGTAGTCAGAGTCTTTTGTACCATATTTTGCCATACAGTTTATTTGTCAGAGAAACGGTAAAATAAGGGTTGAGTTGTGCTTCATCTTGCTTGAGTGCATACTCGGGACTCTTGGTGGGATAGATGACAAGATTTCGATCGCTTACGGTAAGGTCCTGATCAAAGAGATTTACTCGCCCATCATCTTGATCTAGAGGGAGAGCATATCATGTATAGAGAGGTCCAATAGGGCTACCATGGCAAGTAAATCCTTGAGCATAATCACAGGCCCAGGTATCCACGTTACTATCATAGACACCAGACGAAACGCTAGTATCAAAATCATGGTGATCTCCAGCGTCAAAGCCTCTGAGTTTTAATATCTGCAAGGTATAAAGATGCTCATTATCTCCAGAGATGATGCCATCATTATTTGCATCATAGGCATCTATAAGTGCTCTTCTCAGGAGCAACCTTTCCTTGCCGTCTTGTGAGATTAAGTATAGCTCTTTGACCTGTGTCGGATCTGTAATAGCGTCAGGTCACTTCATCACAGGATCATCACCTGCATCACCCAATGCTCCGGCTACACCATCAGAATCATCTTTCACATCTCGAAATTGCCAGTAATATTCTCAGAACGATTGTTGCCCAGTAAGGAGACATCCACTGCCTTGCTGTACAGGTGAATTGGTGACAACATTAGCATCGGTCGGACTCTGGGAACTACAGTAGTAAAGAGCATGGACTCAGGGATTCGTGGGACTAGAATTCCCATAGGCAGTAAAATCTCCACAATATCCATTTGGAGTAGCGTTCCATGTAAAATTGGATGCGACATTACCTCAGTTACAGCCTACACTTTCTCTATTGAAATATTCTTCATAATCGACAGTATAATCTTTGAGTAGAAGATTGATTTTTTCCATGGCATTATATGAATTTTCTATCAGTGACTGTCTAGCTTGGATATTGTATTTTAATCTCACCATTTTCGTGTAGAGTGAAATAATGACAATGAGCAATGCAGAAAAAATGGTGATAGAAATAATTACTTCGAGAAGAGTGAACGCTTTTCTTTTCATAAATGAGTGGCTATGTAAATTGATAAATAGTTTCCGAATATTCGAATTATCGAAATATTTTTAGAATTTTTAAATTTTAAATTTTTGGAATTGTTTTGGAATAATTTGGTAATTTGTAAATTTGTAAATTCGTACATTCATTATGTATCTATTTATCATATACTTGCAATATATTTTCAATGATGAAAAGAAAAAGAGCTGATATTTCTACCAGCCCTTTCTCATATCTCATCTTTTACCGTTTCTATTCTCTATTTAATACTTAATGTATATCTATATCGAGACAAGAATGCGCTATACCATGTATCGTATGTATCATATTTCTTGCTACTTACATCATCTAAGATATCATTGGTGTCATCATAGAAGGTATCAGATCTTGTCTTCCACGTAGTACTGTTTCTGAGCTTAGAATATTGAGCCTTGAGATCAGTAATCATGTTTGGCCAAGCATCGTACATAGACTGGACAGTAACAAGTTCATCAGAAGTAAATCAGTCTACGCTACTATTGGATCATCCATTATAATTTACATCGAAGATTCTTTCTCCATCAGCAGAAGTGCTATCTTCATCATACACGATGACTTTGTATTCTCCATCCTGGCTAAACTTAATCAAATCTGTTAATGTTTTCTCTCCGTAGTTAGAAGATACAAATGTATAATATGTCTTAGAGAGGGAGTAATAACTTGTACTTGCAGTTACCCAACTGGATCATGATTTCTTCTGCACTTTGAACTTGACTGTATTTGTGTAATTGGTGATGGTATCATAACTGCTATCACGAGCTTGGATAATGAGATCTACCCATTGGCTTCTTGCTGGTGAAGTATCATCAGTGGAAACATAGAAGTTGTCTATATCTCAAGCATCTACATTGCTGACACTACCTACAGTATAAGTAATCTCTTTATAGATAGAAGTATTACTCTCATCATAGACTCTCACCTTATAAGAGTAATTATTTCTCTTGAATCTAATAAAGTTGGTAAGGGTTTTATCTCCATCATCAGAAGATGAGAAGTCATATCCATTATCATAATCAGAATCGATCTCAAAGTCACTAGAGGAAGTAGTCAATGTCCAAGAAGAAGACCCAGAAGCTCTCTTGTAGACTTTGAAATTAACAGTGTCAGTATACGTAGTAACGGGATCATTATCACTATCACGAGCTTCGATACTGAGATCTACTCGAGTATTAGTAGAAGGAGTAGTGTCACTAGTAGTAAGGTAGAAGTTATCTAAATCACCATTACTAGTATTACTGCCTACTGCATCAAATGTTTTCTCTCCGTAAATATCGCTATCATCTACGTCTTCTACAACAACTTTATACTGATAATCTTTTTTAAACTTAATGAAGTCACTAAAGGTATGTACGCCTGCCCATGATGATGAGAAGCGAATGCCATCTTGATAATCACTATCGTAAGTGGAATTGATAGTAAAATACGTAGAAGATGTTGTTTCTGTCCAGGAAGACGTATTGGTTCTGTAATACACCCTTACAACGATATCATTAGTATATTCCGTATCAGTACTTGTGCCATCACGAGCTTTCACCGTCAAGTCTACCCATTGTGTGGTGGATGGAGTAGTATCATCAGTAGAAAGATAAAAGTTATCCGTCGAATAATTACCATCATTATTATTTACACTACCTACAGTATAAGTAATCTCTTTATAGATAGAAGTATTACTCTCATCATAGACTCTCACCTTATAAGAGTAATTATTTCTCTTGAATCTAATAAAGTTGGTAAGGGTTTTATCTCCATCATCAGAAGATGAGAAGTCATATCCATTATCATAATCAGAATCGATCTCAAAGTCACTAGAGGAAGTAGTTAATGTCCAAGAAGAAGACCCAGAAGCTCTCTTGTAGACTTTGAAATTGACAGTATCGTTATAAGTAGTAACAGGCTCATTATCACTATCACGAGCTTCGATACTAAGATCTACTCGAGTATTAGTAGAAGGAGTAGTATCATCAGTAGAAAGAGAAAAATTATCTAAATCACCATTATTATTATCATTATTCACACTACCTATCGTGTAAGTAATTTCCTTATAAATAGAAGTATCGTTTTCGTCATAGACTCTTACTTTATAAGAATAGTTGTTTCTCTTAAATTTAATGAAATCGGTAAGTGTCTTCTGCCCATGATTGGAAGAGGTGAAATCGTATCCATCTTCATAAGTTGATTTGATTTCAAAGTCACTAGAGGAAGTAGTCAATGTCCAAGAAGAAGAACCAGAAGCTCTCTTGTAGACTTTAAAGTTAATAGTGTCAGTATAGTCAGTAACGGTACTATTATCGCCATCACGAGCCTTGACCGTAAGATCTACTCGAGTATTGGTGGAAGGAGTAGTGTCGTCAGTCGTAAGGTAGAAATTATCTAAATCACCATTACTATCACTATTGCTTTCGTTATTGCTATCCGCCCATTCAGCATTGTCAAAATCGTACATCCATTGTGGATACGTCCAGGTACTTGTATCACTAGGTTTATCTTCCCAATCTATTGGAGCATTATCATTAGATCTAATCCATAATTTGATCCTTCCTTCATTCCCTTTAGTATAAGAAAATTTCCCATCACAGCTAGGGATGGTTTTGAGAGTAGAATCTGGTAACATGATGTCGCATCTAAGACTGCCTGCAGTTCCATCAATATTCTCTGCGAGAAGGCTATATCTATCACTGCCAGCATCTTCAATACTGACGCAAACGGTTTCATTGTTAAATTCTACCTCCTTGCAATCATTATTGCTGGCGCTTGCAGAGCTGACTGCAAACAATCATCCAAAGAGGATGGTGACAGCAAATGCTGAGTTGAGTAGTTTTTTCATGATAATACTATAAGAGAGTAAAATGGAATAGTGCTCCATATGGTATGTTATGATGTAATAACATGTCTCATACTAATATTATAATCATTTTGTAAATAATGTCAAATTTTTCTATAAGAAAGTATAGTCCTTTTTTATTGATATGCAAAAGATTATGGATATACATCGGTTAACGTGTTAAAAGGGTAAAGGGTTAACGTGTTGAAAAACATTTTTCAAAAAACTCGTTAACATGTTAACTCGTTAACAAAAAATTTTTTAATCTTTAAAAATTTTCCATGCACACTATCGCCGGTAGAATCGTAAAGTATGTCTTACGGGTACTTCTTATATTCATCCTTTTGATGCTATGTATTGGGCTAGTAAAATTTCGCTGAAATGCTGGTAGCTATATTAGTTTTCTCAATACCAGAGATCGAAATGAAGCTCGAGGCAATTTGAGTGTTGCTCATCCTGCGTCCTTTGGATATATGTTTCGAGGAAGTGGGTCAGTAGAAAATACGGGTATAGATATTCTTTCTGGAGAGCTGCTCACAGGAGATCTGCTGAGCTGAGCTAATTCGACTTGACTAGATGCATATGATCCGAGTTTAGAAGAAGATTTGACCAATATGACAGGGGATGATGTAGATGAAAGTGGATTTGGATTTAAAGATGCTAGTAATACAAGTACGTCGACCGATACTACTACATCCTCTCAGGATCAATTGCTCAACCTAATCAAAAAACACGAATTGAATAAATAATGGTTCCCCGCTTACGCGGTTCGCGATAAAAGGCCTTCAGCCGTTAAAGGTTTTACGTCAAAAGCTTCGCGATAAATAATTGTTAAACGTGAGCAGAGCGAACTTTTATCGTGAGTGAAAACGAACTTTTATCACGAGCAACGCGAGTATTTATCAGTCAAAGACGTAAATATGTTAATTCTTTCAAATACAGACAAACCATTGCATATCAAAACAGATGATATCATTATTGATCAGTTTAGAGATTTTTCTGGGACAAAAAAAATTCTTCTATCAAAAAATACAAAAACTTCTTACTTAATAATCTGAAACACATCACAGATTGACTTGGAGTTCACGACCGCAGGGGAGGGTACAGAATTGTATGTGTACGGACTTTTTTTCGCGGACGAGAAAAAAGAGACCAAAGCAAAAATCAACTTTAACATTACGCACAGTCATACGCAAGCGCAACTTCATCTCATTAGTTTTATCCAAGATGAGAGAAAAGTAGAGACTGATGGCGCCATCAATATTTCAGAGAATATTCAGAAAGTGCAATCTCATTTATTAGAAGAAAATATTATTCTAGGGAAAAATATTTCCATAAAAGCAAAGCCGATATTAAATATTGCTTCTAATGACGTGCAAGCATCTCATGGTGCCAAGATAGAAAAGATCGATGCAGAGAAATTGCTCTATATGACCAGCAGAGGACTGACCCCCGAGCAGGCGCAGAAACTAGTTGTTAATTGATATCTCAATCACATAACTGATCAACTTGTCGCGTGAAATGGAGGCCAAGAGGAGAAAGCAATCCGTGCAATATTGGAAGATGTACAAACAAAAATTTTCAGATAAAAATTAGTGTATAGTTTATAGTGTATAGTTAAGAGTAGAATAAAACTTTACACTCTACACTCTAAATTATTTTATTTCAAGCAAGGCGATGACTAAAGAAATATCCTGTGGAATCATTCCCTTACGAAAAAATCCAGCCGGTGAATATGAAGTGCTGGTCATACAACACAATCGAGGTGGTCATCGGAGCTTCCCAAAGGGGCATGTGGAGGAGTGAGAAACATTTCTCCAGACTGCAATCAGGGAATGTAGAGAAGAAACGGGACTGGAATTTACTGAAATAGATCAGAAACAATTCCATGAGCAACACCAATTCCTACGCAAAGAAACAACGATAGATAAACACGTGTATTATTTTGTAGGTATGACGCTAGACAATGCGGTAACAAAAGAAGAGAGAGAAATCAAAAATTATGTGCGGTTGTCACTACAGAAGGTAGGAAGCCAACTTACATTCCCAAGCGACAAAGAGCTCTGGACAGAAGTATATGATTATTTACTCGGCAAATAAATATACTATGCATAAGGTAAAACGACTTATTTTTATCAAATTACTTTTGCTCATCTGAGCAATGATTTTGGCATGATGATTATTATTCACACATCATAAAGTATTGCCGGCAGAGGAGTCAACGATTATTATTCTAGACGTTGGAACCGGAATGATGAAGCAAGATATCACGACGAATAAGGGTAACATGATTACGAGGTTGGATGCAGCCAAAAAAATAATTACAAAAATTATATCTGACTATCCTCAACGTTCATTTTGACTTATCACGTATGGATCCAAAATCACCTATGTGCTACCTCCGACCACGGACTCTGGGAATTATTTCCAATATGTGAATAGCTTACTTGTCGAAAGTGGAAATACATCACAACGATCGACGTGATTACTTGGAGCGTTAGAAGGTAAAAATATCATAGTCTTATGACATGTTGATCTACCAAAATCATTACTTACTCAATCGCAAACCATTTCACTTACATCATATATGACTGACAACCCTCCACTCTCAACATCTCAACATCTCAACCTTTCTGCGTCTCAATTTGAGTGGCTCATTACGATACTATGTCTCTTACTTGTTTTAGTTCTCTAGACTCATGAACGGAATCGCACTCACTAATCCAGCTGGACTGCAATTTGACTTTACGCTCAAGGTTTTTCTCTTGTGGTTTTTGGCCTGAATATTTCTCCTGATAGCGATATATGGTATACATACCTTAAGATATTATCGTAGACAAGAACAGAAAACAACTCATCATAAGAAAGATGTTGCTCGTTTACAGAAACAACTTTTGATCCAAAAGATGCAGACAGCAGGAGATCAGGAACTCGTCGCACTATTCGTTGCATATTTGGAAAAATTCACTACAACCTCTGGAGCTTGGTCTATCAGTAATGTATTGACCTGAGCAAAGTTTTCTGATAATGAAATTGCTGAATTGAAAGTAATAAATTATGGCAAGGGGAAATTATCGGAGCAATTGAAAGCAAAGATAATGAAGAGACTGAAAGAAGAAAAAAAATAAATTTGTCCTCCTTTTTTCAAAGGAGGGGGTACCCTTTAGGGTGGAGGATTTTAGAAGCCAAGCTCCCGGAAATCCCTCATCCGCAAAACGCGGATACCTCTCCCTTTACAAAGGGAGACAAAGACAATCACACGATATAATAACTTTATTCACTAAGCCGCTTAGTCTATGCTCCTTGATATGGTCGATCAATATGATGCCACGAAAGTCACCTTCTTGCGTGAAACACGAGAAAAGATAGTAAAACATTTGGCCGTCCATCACGATCAGAAGAAAATTTTGTCATTCCTCAATAAAGTAGGGATAGTGAATATCGATGACCATGAAAAGGTAATATACATATGAGTGCCTAACGAATTTGTCCTAACGCAAGCCAAGAAATTTTTTGGCAAAGCAATCAAGGATGCAATTAACGAAACCTATAATGATCAATATACGGCGAAATTTGTCCTCTATACTAAATTTTCTAATAGTAATGATTTATTATTAGATCTGAAAAAGTTGCTCAACGTCAAAGAAGCAAAAGTACACGAACACCTTCAACAAAAAAACTGACTGAAAAACGAATTGTCAGACTACTTCGGTATCCTCTTTGATCCCAAATTCACGTTTGACACCTTCATCGTCGGATCACATAATAATATCGCTTTTTCTGCAGCCAAAGCCGTCGCTGAGCATCCTGGTGATGCATACAATCCCTTGTTTCTCTACGGAAATGTTGGGCTCGGAAAGACTCATCTGATGCAAGCAATCGGCAATGAAATCATCAATAAAAGCCCAGATAAGGTGGTCGTCTATCTCCCAACGAGTAAATTAGTCGATGAAATCGTCACGGGAGTGAGAGGAAATAAATTATCCAATCTGCTCAAAAAATTTGACGAAGTAGATGTATTACTTATTGATGATATCCAATTTATCGCAGACAAGGAGAAGACTCAAGAAATATTTCACAATATTTTCAATGACTTTTTTTCAAAGAAAAAACAGATTATCTTGTCGTCTGATCGTCCACCCAAAGAACTAACTCACATCGAGCCTAGATTGAAATCACGTTTTGCTATCGGATTAGTAGCTGATATCCAGGCGCCAGACTTTGAAACCAGAATAGCTATCTTACAATCTAAACTGCAGACCAAAGGAGAAGAATTGGACTTCGGCTTATTGGAATTGATCGCAAAGCATGTCAAAGATAATGTAAGAGAACTGGAATGAGCACTCAATATTTTGCTCACAAGGAAATCAGTCAATCATGCTGAAGTGAGTATGGATGATGTATATGCATGTCTCAAGACACTAGGCTATGCCGTACAAGATGACATTACCAACAAAGATATAGCAATCAAATCCAACACCAAAAGTCAGCAAAATTTTGTTCACCTCGTAGAAATGGTGGCGCAATATTACAATCTCAGCGTAGCTGATCTCAAATCCGAATCAAGAAAGAAAGAGATAACCAATGCACGTCAGATCCTGATGTTGATTGCCAAGAGAAATTTTGGGCGAACGTTGGAGAAAATAGGGGACTACTTTGGCGGCAAAGGTCATGCAGCCGTCATTTACGCTATCAACAATATCGAGAAAAAATGTAAATCTGACCAAGATATCTCACATGATTACAATGTATTTATAGACCGACTTGAGAAATAAGAGATAAGGCCTGCCAGTACAGATAAGGGATTTCTTACTTATCTTTTTATTAAAAAATAAATTTTAAAAGAAGCCCAGGATTGCCTGGGTTCTTGATTCCAAATGAATGGTAGTAAGTGATTATACTTTTTTGGCTTTGATGGCATCGCGAATTTTAGCACATCTTTCAAATTGATTATTCGCTAGAGCTTCTTTCAAAAGTGGTTCAAGTTTCTCGAGTGGCATTTCTTGAAACTCGTTTACTGAGTCACCAGTTCTGGCTAGGAGAGACTGCACAAGATCGTGAAGTTCTTGGTTACCCGTGCTGGCATACTCCTCGCCTTCGAAAAGATCCATGGAAAACTGATTTTTCATTTCACGCAATACCTCAATTGAGGTAGATTCCAATTCTTTTCTGAAGAACCTTTTGAGGACTTTTAATTGGATTTTACATTCATCAACATCTTTCCCCAGGAAGAGGGAACTATTGATGAGAATGAGCTCACCCAGAAGTTCACTAAAAGAGAATCTAGAATAAACCTCAGCATAATCTTTTGGATTATATTCTATTGTTTCGACCTGATATGGGCCGATGTATTCTCCTTTATCTGCTAAACATTCCTTCCAGTCTTGTAGAGATAGTGTCCTCTGAGGTAAATGCAGACTTACTTTCGTAAAGTCTATAAGAAAACCGTCCTCATCCTGAGATGTTCTAGTAATCGGGATAACGTGCCCCGATTCCATAGAATATTTTTCAGCATATGGATATTGTACGCATAACAATAATTGATTATTGTATAAGACGATACCGTACTCATCCACGTAAACGGTTGTGCCGACAGGAATGTCCGCCAGCATTTTGTAGAACAAAACTTTTCCGATGATTTTCATAATCTCAGGGTTTAGTTATTATTTTAGTTAGTATTTTCTTTACGAAGTCTGTATATATATCACAAAAGAAAAATCAAGGCATTGATTTTATCAGATAAATATGTATGGTATAACTAGAAACCAAAAATAACTTGTATGAAAAAAATACATGTCGGATTGACGAACAATGGAAGAGTACTCTGTATTCCAAGCCCTTCCCAACTACAATTACTATTAAATGATAGAGAAAGAATAATTAATAATATATTCTATCATTTACCAAAGGGATTAGAAGCTTTTTTACGGAAGCATCCAGAAGACGCTGAGTTATTCCCCAAAGGATTCGCCTATTGGGTGATATGCAAGACTTATGGATACGAAGAGAAGCAATCAGAGTATGGTTTATTGAAACGCAAAATTATAGCGTTCAGTCAGCGATTGTTTCGTGCAGTGAGGAGTCTGGCTGGTAGAATTGCAAATGAGATTAAAAAGCTCAGATGCAAAACTATCGGTGCAAAAAGGAGACGCCCCGATGGGTACAAAAGAAGATAATGATGACATTAAAGAAGCCCGGTTTCGCCGGGCTTTGGTCGTTATCAAAAAAATATATGAGGAATATATTATTCTTTATCTTTGGTGACTTCTTGTCCATCCGCTGGTACTTCTTGTTGTATTTTGACAGCATGATCATGAATGCACGTATACATAGCACTAGCAAACTCTTCGCAGAGTCATTCAGCCTGTCCTATCTGTACCCATTCTTGTAGTTTTTCATTACGTCTTTGTACATCTACGATAGGGAATCAATGGAGTGCTTTTATCTTCTTGATATCATCAACCAGTTTTGCTCTTTGACCTAAGAGTGTGAGAAGATTGCGATCAATGCAGTCGAGCATATTCCTCAGCGATGCTAACTTTTCTTCTGCTGTTCTCGTATCTATGACATTTTTAACCATAATCCAGACAAATAAATAAAGGTATATTACGTTTCGCGAGTCTTGGTCAGTGGAGCTTCTTCTATGCCTATACGCTTAAACATTACTTCGAAGAGCTCAAAGCTGACAACTGTATTAATGACCTGTGCTTTGAGATGAGGAAGGTATCTTTTTTGGAGTAAGGAGAAATTATTTAATGCTGCTAAGATATCTCATTTTGCTCAGTAGAATCTCGTTCTGAGATCATCAAATTTCATGGGTCTTGGCATCTCGTCATAAAATTCATTGCCAACAAGATCTCCATCAGCTAAAGATTGAACTTCTTGCATAATATCTTCCATCGTTTGGATCCTATAAGGTACAGCCGTTAATAATAATCTCAGTTCGCTATACATGTTTTTAGTTATAGAAATGAATTCATCCATTATGTCTGTGGTGAGTCAAGAATGTGAGATCCAGTCTAAGACTTTTTCCTCTTGTATATCAATAATATCTGTAGTCTGAAAAGGTTCTACGGTAGGGCGAATCTGTTCGTATTGTTTACGGAATCCCTGTTTAAGGAGTGTGGCAGACCCTGTGAGCTGCTCTAAAAGAAGCCTAGCATAAGTCATTGGGCGTAATTGATTGCTCTTGGTAATTGTCTGCTTTATAATGTTGTCTTTGAGCACAAAAATATCTCCTGCGAGCTTATCACACTCGGAAATGTCTGGGAATTCTGGTACTAATTTATTGAGGTCTACCACTAATGTGGTGGGATTGTTTGCTGAGTCACCTTCTTTCATTATAACGTAAATAGATACATAAATAAGGTTACTATAAATAATTGACAATAAATGTCAACCTTTTTACACAAGATGAGGTACTTATATGAGGGATGTTATGCTCTCTACACTCGTCTGAAGATAGTCAGTTAATCAGATAGTAAATAATTCATCTTTGCTAACCCATTTCTGGGCTTGATGCTCATCGCTCAGTATCGATGATCAGCTCATGGTAGAACAACTAAACAGGATCAGCACAAAATATCTATTTTTCTCAGCAGAAAAACTACTCTCAAGATGAATGACTTTGAGATGGGCAATATCTGTGATATTGGTTTCCTCACGAATCTCACGTACGATTGCATCTTCAATACGTTCCGGAGCCTCTGTCTTGCCTCCTACCAGATCCCATTTTCCCGTATCAGATCTTTTTTGGACGAGAATCTTTCACTCGGCGTTATAGATAATCGCTTTCGTGTGAAACCAGAATTCCATAAAAATAATTCGTTAACAATAAAGCCGATATTTCAACTATCGTCCGAATTCACTGTAAAAAGTTCATTGTTCGATATGTTTGATGGCATCTCTAGTACAGCCGAGCATATCGGAAGGTAGATCTTTTATGGCAAACCAGGATAAATCAGTACATCTCGTTGGTTCGGCGTTGTGCAATGTTCATCCCCATGTAGTTGCTAGGAAGTAGGCATGGACTCTTTCATGAGTTCATTCATCAGCAAATTTATTCTGTATATGTACGACACGAAGATGTTCTCTTTGGAGTGTGATGCCAGCCTCTTCGAGGGCTTCTCTAATGAGTGCATCGGTAAAATTTTCTCCCTTTTCGACATGGCCAGAAATCATACCATAACTTCCATCACCATATCCCGTATTGGCACGTTGGAGCAAAAGGATCTTATCGTCTTGGCGGAGGACAAGATTGACGACTGCGATAATAGAGCTTCTTTCTTCCATAGATAGAAAGTAAGAAATAAACAAATATATTATGTATATAGGTAATGCTCATCAAAATGCCAATAAAAAAATCTCCAGCTTCCGCCAGAGATTTTCTTGTATGTTCTAGGCGTTTACTAAACGCCCCTACGAAATTATTGCTATGTTCCTCACGAGTGAATACGAGTGTTCCTCGTTCGCCGAGGCGGACGTTTGTCGCACGAAGTGCTTTTGTCCATGTATTATATTTGTTTCTTGTTCAAGATTTTCTTAATAAGCTCCGGTTCTATTTCATCTTGAATATATCTTTCTACGGGTCTTGCTCAGTATTGTGGATCGTAAATCTTTTCAATAATTTCCTTTACTTTCTTGTCACTAAACTTTGGCAAAGCAATATCTGAGCCAGCTTTCCAGCTTGTGAGGAATTGATCTACCTTAACCTTAAAGATATCTGCCAAGATTTTTTTATCCAAATGTTTGAAGATGATCTTATAATCTATTCTATTCAAAAGCTCAGGCGTCAATGTTGTTTTCATTTCTTCCAAGACTCTTTCTTTGACTGCCTCAAATTCTCTATCATCCATATCATGGGTATCGCCAGCAGAGAAGCCAATGCGAGATTGCTTTTTCGCAAATTCTTCACTACCAATATTTGAGGTCATGATGATGATCGTATTTTTGAAATCGATCCATCTGCCCTTAGCATCTTTCAAGTGTCCTTCATCCAAGATTTGTAACATGATGTTTAATACATCACTCGCAGCTTTTTCTACCTCGTCAAACAAAATCACTGAATAAGGTTTTCTCCTAACTGCTTCGGTGAGGTTACCTCCCTCATCATACCCGACGTATCCCGCAGGCGAACCGATCAATTTGGAGACAGAATATTTTTCCATAAACTCAGACATATCTATCCTAATCAATGCATTCTCATCACCGAAATAATCTTTCGCAATAAGTTTAGCGAGATAAGTTTTTCCGACTCCTGATGGTCAGAGAAATAAGAATGATCCAATTGGCTTCTTTTTTGGTATCACAGAAAGTCTAGATCTGGTGAGCGTTTTGACCACAGCTTCTACGGCCTCATCCTGTCACACAATATTCAGTTTCAGATCATCTGCTAATCTTTTTAATTTAGTTATTTCATCTTCATTCACGATCTGTGTGGGGATTCCCGTCTTATCAGCCAACACATTTCCAATATCCTTATCATCAATCAACGGTCTAAGATGTGTAGGTACATTTTTATTGGTCCTAATTTTCTGCATATTTACTTTGATTTCTTCTTCCTTGTCTTTCAATTCTGCAGCTCCGAAATAATCTTGTTTCTCGATAGATTCTTCGATCTTTTTCTGAATCTTCGTCAAGGTATCTTCAAACTTTTTGTATTCATCATCGTTATCCAACTTTTGACTCATAGTGGATTCTCTCGCACACGCTTCATCGATAATATCCAGTGCTTTGTCTGGCAAAAATTTATTCATCATGTATCTTCTTGAGAGATTAATCGCAGCTTCCAATGCTGAGTCAGTGATCTGTACCCCATGGAAATCTTCATATACCTGCTTCAATCATTTCAAAATATGTAACGCAGATTCTGGATCTGGCTCGTTAATTATCACTTCTTGAAATCTTCTTTTCAATGCAGCATCTTTTTCTATATGTTTCTGATATTCATTAAACGTCGTCGCACCAATCAGTTTCACTTTGCCTCTTGCAAGCAATGGTTTGATCATCTGTGCGGCGTCATTGTTTTCTTGACCACCTGCTCCGATGATGGTATGAATTTCATCGATAAACATGATAATATTATTTGTCGGATCAGTCGCTTCTTCGAGGATTGATTTCATTCTTGCTTCAAATTCTCCTCTATACTTCGTGCCTGCAACAAGCGTTCCCATATCAAGCAAGAAGATTCTCTTGTTCTTTAATTTATCAGGTACATCTCCAGAAGCAATCTTCTGAGCTAATCCTTCGACGACGGCAGTCTTACCGACACCAGCTTCTCCGAGAAGTAATGGATTATTTTTATTCTTTCTGAGCAATGTGTAAATGACTTGATTGATTTCATTTTCTCTGCCGATAATAGGATCAATCAACCCATCTCTAACCTCTTTCGTGAGGTCAGTCCCAAAGTATTCTATGGTCAATTTTTTTTCTTCTTTTTTCCCAGATTTATCTGCCTGCGTAGTAGTCGAATCACTTCTTTCCATGATTTCACTATCGACGGCATCGAGAAGCATATTAACGTCATCCATGTTCGCTAGATTTTGAATATTCATCGTGTGGATAGTATTAGGATCTAAATGATACATTGTTAAGATTTTATTGAGAATCTCCAAAAATGCAAATAGTCACTGCTGTCTTACGAGGGGTAAATGAGCGATGTTTTGACAGTTGAGAACTACTGTCTTGACGTCTATATGGGTATCATGTAGGTGCTTGATACATTGACTGGACAAATCTCAAAATGATAGATAAAACAGTGTTTCGATGCCTAGTTGGGTTGTTTCTTCTATGGTTAGTTGGTGGATGTTGGTATGCAGCTTCTTGCTAAGAGGCAAGTCCGCATCCGTCATAAGAGAGCTATATTCTTTGTGGAGCTGATATTTGGTCACCACATCACCAGTAAATAAATCTTCATGAGGAAGTCCTACGAGAGATTGAAATGTAGCTAAGAGATCATGCTGTCTCAGTAATTCTTGTATTCACCAAAAAATATCATCACCTTTGATGGTCCTTTGTCCAGCGCGTGAAGCAAGATGATTGGCTTGTTTCAGGCCTGAAATAGCTTGTGCAGTGAAGACATCTATATGATTATTCATGGAATGGATCGAAGCCTAAGAAGTAAAGTTACTTATAGTTAATGGGTTTAAAAGTTAACGGGTTAACGAGTTTATAGTAATTAAGTGGTAAAGAACTCGCGAACGTTTTAACTCTTTAACTCGCGAACTCTTATTAACTACACTATGTAATTTTCTGTCTCAAAAATTCAATAGCACCCATCATCAGAAACTGACAAAGGGTTGACTTATATAGAGAATTGTCTATAGCTACAAAACAAATAAAAAAATTATTCACCAGCAAAAACATAAGCGCTATGCAAATGACTATTACAGTAAATGGCAAAAATTTTGTCATCGACACAGAGGATTTCCAAAACATGGAGAATCTCACTAAGGAAGAATTTGAGAAGAGATCAGATCTTTCTCAAGAGGATCCTAATTCCATTGACAGTTCCCACGTAATTGTGGGTTCAGGAAAAGGATTGAATCTGTTCCCCGGCATTGTGGAGCTAACAGGGGTCTATCTTATTAGCCCAGAAAGCATTCGCAAGATATTATTGTCCTACTATGAATTAGGTGCGGATGATACACTGGAACCTGAAAAGTTATTCTTAGCCGATACCCAATGGGTATTGGTCTTTAAGTATGATAGGGTCTCCAACGTGTATTTGCCTAAATGGATATACAACAAGGAAGCTATCTTTGTAGATTAGAATCTATGTCGGCTCAACAAAGTAATCAACGTGATTTATTCACACAATAAAAACGCGGCTTGCATTCAGGAGCGCGTTTTTGTTTATCCAAAAAAATATTTATTGTAATCATGGACTGAATATCTATCTTAAATAGTAATGGATCGTAATGAATAGTAATGCATCGTCGACAACACATAACACGAAGTACATTACAACCCATTACAGCGCAGCACATTACAATTCATTACAGCGTAGCGCATAACGATTTTATTCTTAGCGAAACACATGTTCTGACGACTAAAATCCCGATTCAAACCACACGTCAAACCTATGAACGTGATCACGATAGAAAAGAAGACCATATACAGAAATTTGGAAATCCTGCAAAAACTCCAACCACAAGGAGAAATTTTTCCCGTCCTCAAATCCAATGCCTACGGCCACGGACTGAAGCAAATGGTAAAGATTCTGAGAAAAACAGACGTGCCTTATCTAGCGGTCGATTCATTTCCAGAATATCAGATTGTCAAAAAACATTCCAACAAAGATATTTTACTCATCGGAGAAACGCTACTCGAAAACTACAAATACTTCGATCCTAGGAGAGTGACGTTTTGCGTGTACAATAAATGAACGATCGAGACACTTGCAAAACTCCACAAGAGAGAAGTGAAAGTACATCTCTTTCTCAATACAGGAATGAACAGAGAAGGCATCCAAGAAGAAGAATTATTATATATCTTAGATGAAATAAAGAAATTTCCCAACATTCTCATCGAATGAGTAATGTCTCATCTCCATAGCGCTGATGAGCAGAGCTATAACGGAGTAGAGGAGCAGATTACCAAATTCAAAAAATTGTATCATATGATTATCGATTCTGGTCATGTGCCAACGCGAAAACATATCGGCAATAGCGCCGGCATGCTCAAAGTGCATGATGACTTTTTCAATGCTCGGAGGCCGGGTATCGCAATGTATGGGTACAATCCTTTGTCGGCTGATGATCCGGATGTCAAAAAACTAAAAAACCTCAAACCTGCCTTATCCGTCACGTCCAGAATTATTTCCACGCAGATTGCTTGGCCTGGAGAAGGAGTGGGCTACAATCACCGTTACAAACCTTATGATAGAGAACTCATGGTCACCATACCGTTTGGCTACGCTGAATGATTACCCAGAAATGCTTCTGGCAATATTACCATGAAACGCGGAAGGACAACATTGAAACAAGTCGGAAGAATTTCTATGAACCTTTGCACTTGTAAAGTAGAAAATGATGTCACATGCTCCGTCGGCGAGAAAGTAGAAATCATTAGCTCATCAGCATCAGATAGCAATTCCCTCGCCGCCCTCGCACAAGCCAGCGATACCATCGTCTATGAATGCTTGGTGAGATTGGATAAGAGCATGAGAAGGGAAATAATATAAATTTACTTACTATTATATAGTATGAGACAGCAAATCCATCCAGAAAATTTTTACAAAAGTAATAGAGCTTATTCTCCTGGACTAAAAGTCGATATTGGTGATTCGGAAATGATTTTTGTGGCTGGACAAATTGCTAAAGATAAAGACGGCAATGTTATAGCGCCAAATGACATCACAGAACAAACAGAATTTGTATTTCAAAAAATAGAGAAAATACTAGATGTTGCTGGTGCTTCAATGGAAGATGTTGTTAAAGCTGTGATCTATGTTACGAACATGTCCGATCTAGAGAAAATATCAGCTGTGAGAAATAAATATTTTGCTAATTGTAAACCAGTTAGTACGCTAATCGAAATAAATAAAACTACCACGGAAGGTTGTAATGTAGAGATTGAGGCTATAGCAATTAGAAAAAAATAAAAACTTTCTTCCGTTTTATGTCAAAGAGAAATCGTTTACATAATATACAGTAAATATGAAATATAAACACAGACAAATCGGTTATCTCATGCTAGCTGTTACGCTAGGCGTGCTCGTACTTTTCGCATGGGCCTATATCACCGCTGCTCACGAAGCACCTTCAGCTGATTCTGGGACTAATCTTGCCATGACGGCGACGATGCTCATCGTTCTATTCATTCTTTCTTCCTTTGGCTCACTTCAAGTCATTGTTGATGAAAAATATCTCAAGATAAAATTTGGCTATGGCATCTATAGAAAAAAGTTTTTGCTCCAAGATATTCTTTCTGCTAAGACGGTAAAGAATTATTGGTACACGGGATGGGGCATCAGAAGATCGTTTTGGCCCAAGATGTGGATCTACAATGTGTCGGGCTTTGATGCAGTGGAGATACAGTTGAAGAACGGGAAAGTCTACAGGATAGGCACGGATGAAGCTAAAAAGTTAGAACAAGAGATTCTTCATTCGATAAAATAAATGAAGAAATAATAATACTATTTTATTAGAAAAACACATATGAGGAAACCATTCAAGAAACAACTAAACACACTTCCTATAGAAGAAGCTCATGGCTGAAGTGGTAAAAGACAACTCATTTTATCCAAAGACGATGCTGTATCAGAGCACCTTCAGGCAATGACAAAATGATTTCTCAAGGCTGGATCACTATTTGATCGGCATGCTCATGAAGGTATCGATGAATTTTTTCTCGTGGTAAAAGGTGAGGGATATATTGAGTTTAAAGATGGTGAAAAAATAGAATATGCTGCTGACGATCTCATCTATATTCCAGCTGACCTAGAACATAAAATTGAAGCTACAGGAAAAGAAGAAAACGAAGTATTTTTTATTAGGATTAATAAATAGAGAAATTATCTAGCTCCGTAAGGAACGGTCGCGACCGTTCCCTACAAAAATATTTATTCACTTTCAAAACTATGTCCCAAATCCGACTCTATTCACTCATAAGCGTCTTCGCTATCAGCCTCGTTTCACTGATCTGAATCATCGCCCTTGGCGTCAAGACGGAACATCTCAAAAGAGTAGTGCTGCTGCTCGTAAGCTTTTCTGCTTGAGCATTGCTCGGCGATGTCTTCATTCATCTCTTCCCAGAAATGATAAGATCATGAAGTCGGACAATTCGAACATCATTATTCGTCCTCGCAGGAATATTTTTTGGCCTCTTCACAGAAAAAGTTATACACCGAAACCACTGTCATATGCCGATTACCAAGACCCACGTCCATCCGTTTGCGATCATGAATTTGGTCTGAGATACCGTGCATAATTTTATCGACGGCTTGATCATCGGAGCGAGTTATCTTGTCAGTATTCCTGTCGGCATCGCGACATCTATCGCCGTCTTGTTTCACGAAATCCCTCAGGAGATCGGCGACTTCGGCGTCTTGGTCCATGGCTGATTTACCAAGAAAAAAGCATTAACAATTAATTTCCTTACGGCGTTATCGGCTGTGCTTGGGGTTGTTATTGCTTTGCTGATAGGGTCTTATGTCTCAGGTCTTACGTCTTTTCTCATCCCTTTCGCAGCTGGATCTTTCATCTACATCGCCGGGTCTGACCTCATACCTGAATTACACAAACATAACTGACTGGCTCAAATATTTGGTCAACTCATTTTCTTCTTGCTTGGTATCGGCGTCATGATGTGCCTCTTGCTGTTAGGATAAAATTAGAGGTCGTCCCTCTGGGACTTATCATACATTTATTATTGCATTTGCTTTGGACTACCGTCCAAAGTTTTTGATATGGTTCGTCCCGTCGGGACTTTTATATATGAAATATTTTCAAATATAAGTGCTGAACCTGCCTGCCGGTAGGCAGGGGCACGATCTATTACAGACCACGGACGGAAGTCCGTGGCTAAAGAGAAAAATAAAAAAAAGTCCGCCTTGGCGGACGACCTATATTTTTTTAAAAAAAATTACGCTCTTAGCCTCTCTGTGTTCCAGGTTAGGTGTAAGCGTAATCATTTCCATAAGATCCTCAACAATATACGGAGAATCTGTTTAGAATCTTCAAAAAATATACTAATCTTTCTCCAAGAAATTATTTTCTTCCTGGAGAGTGTCACAAACCACCCCATTGCTGGGCCAAGGAATAATGTGGCTATCACCATATTCCTAATGCCCATAATGACCTGACTATCTAGCACCCACCCAATCTGGTAGGATATATAGAGTCTGGCAAAATAGGCTAAACCAAATGCAATCGCATACACCAAGGTGTAAACGATAGTTCTGGCTACAATGATGGCGGGAATGAGGATCACCTTGTGGATACCCACTTCTTTAAAGAACATGACCTTCTGGTCTATTCTCTTTTCCTGCGCGCGTAGAAGATACTCGTACAGGATGAGGAAGGTGGCTTCCGTACACCATGCGATGAACTGCATGACGATAGCCACTCCAGGGACAATTCCTATCCACAACCAGTGGTAGAAAAAGAATCCCAGATTCATCAATGTGACAAGCGTCAACGTAAGGGTCATGAATTTCCCCTTTCGTATGTATGCCCAATCACTCCGAAGTCTCTTCTTGGAGTACCTCTTTGCAAGTGGGAAATTGACGCGAAGATGAGAAATAAATTTTTTTATTTTTTGAAGAGTTTTCCATTTTTGGATGAAATAGTCATTCATATGGTTGTCTCTTTTGTTTGAGCCTCACTATAATTTTTGGAATCAAAAAATCAATAGCCATCTCACTTTCTATAAAAAAGGCAAGAGCTAGCTCCGGAGCCTTTATTTCTCAGACCAACCCCACCATTCTGTCATTCCGGCGCCAAGTTTTGCGGCCCCCGGTGACTTACCGGGGTAAACTCCATCTTAAGTAGTTTACTTGGATCCCGGCCTGCCCCGGACCGCCGGGGTTGCATGCTCGCACACTCGCAGATAACACCGGGATGACTTACGATTGGAGTGGGGTTGTAAATATGGGGAAGATTTTTATATTCTTTGAGTTTATGTCGCGATATAGGATGAAAAAACAAAGCATATATCTCATGATATGAAGTTTCCTTTTGTTGCGAATAGCATATCTATTGCAGAATGGCTATTTTTCCTTCTTTTCTAGTTGCAAAATGCAGCGCAAGGGTCAAGAATTTATTCTCGACGCTGCTTGTCTGCTTCAGGGAAAGTTACCGAAGCTAACACTGCAAGAATCGGTAGATACGATTCGAAATGATATCAAATGATTTCAAAATATCTATCAGCCATTCACAACCTCGTTCATCTATTCTGGTACGAAGCCGATATTCACATCTTCGTATCCAGCAATTCTGCCGAGCACAGACAAGGAAATCCGTGATATGAGACAAGCCGCTCACGAAGGTCTGAGAATCCGTATTTCTCTCCAACAATTGGCACATTATTACCTGAGCTGATATATGTTTTACGTAGCAGACAAAGATATTGCAGCACTCAAGCCATGTACCAAGACGAATTACGAGTTAGCGCTGACTAGCGTAGACAAGCTCCTCCTCAAGCCAGGGCAAGTCTTTAATTACAACAATCATTTGAAGAAATTACAATGATACTGCGATGGAATCTCTGGCGATGTTCGTCTCTTTTACGGAGGCGTCTGTGGCGTCAGCTCACAATTATTCAGAGCTTCGCTCATCAATCCAGACATTGCCATCTTACAAAGACAGCCACATAATGAGCGGTTTACGGTCTATTACGGAGAAAAAGTTCAAGGCGATGATGCGGCCGTGGTAGAAATGAGGAAGCAATTTGAGATCAAAAATGCTGGGACATCAGATCTCTATTTTAGGACCAAGAAGCAGGGGAGTAGGACGTTCTTGGTAATCATCTCTCCACAAACTTCTTGCGAACAGGTAAAAATTTCTAAAAATTATATTTCAGATCTGGAAGTAAACCTAACCAGACTGATTTTTCAAAACGTTTGGCCTACGAATGCGTACGGGATGACGGATTCAGAATTGACTGGTTTTGACTGACAAAAAACAATAAAAAAAGAGACCTACTCGTCTCAGTATTTAGATAAGAATAATGAAAGCAGATAATCCACCGCCTGCCCTCATTTGTCATTCCGGCGTTCCGGTTTGCAGCCGGAATCTTAGAGGCTACTTATTTTTAATAAGATCCCGGTTGCATCCCCGCCTAGGCGGGGAAATAACACCGGGATGACTTGCGAGTGGGCAGGCAATGTACAAATACTTTTCGAATTACCGGGGTTACCGAAGCAATTCTAAAATTTAGAAATTTTAAAATTCTAAAATTGTCTTGGAATAATTTGGAATAATTCGTAAATTTATTAATTTTTATTTCTTCCTCTTATTTTCTCCCACTCTAAATTTCACCATCTGCCTAATCAGCTCCAAGGGCAGTGGCTCATTGATGGGGAACTGAATGGATCCTTTGCCCATAACATATTTGCTAAGATCCTTTTTAAATTGAGCGACGCCACTTGCTGTTGGGTAGAAGCCAATGTGTTTAGTAAAGGCAGCAAAATATACCAAAGGACCATTTAAATCAAATGCTGGCATACCATAGCTTATCTTCTCTCTTGCTTCAGGCGCTTCTTTTTTGATGAGTATCCTTATCTCCCTAAGTTTACTTTGGACCTCATTAGGAAACGAAGCTATATAGTCGTCAATAGTCGCGAAGCTTTTCATGAGCATTCTTGTCAAAGATAAATGTTTTTAGTGATTAGTGAATTGATAATTGATTCTTAAATTTCTAAATTCTAAAATTCTAAAATTGTTTTGGATATTTGTAAATTTGAATATTCGTTAATTCTTCTTCACAATATAGATCACTCTCTCAATATCCTCCGGAAACAATCTATACACATGTGCGGCAACCAAGCTGAGACCTGCCCCGTCTTTAGCGGGGTTGCCAATCTTACAGAGTTCGAGTAAGTCAGCTTTTTCCTGTTCAGACACCTGTTTGTACAAGACGTAATGTCCGCCCTTCTTCAAAAGATGATAGCTCCGAGTAAAGATCTTATCGATGTAACCGACGGCTCTCGCAGTAATGACATCAAATTGCTCCTGATAGTCTTCTATCCTGGTTCGAATCGCTTTGGCATTCATGATCTTCAATTCCTTGATCATGCCATTTATCGCATCGACCTTTTTTCTCGTAGAATCAATCCCGACAAAATTGACTTTGGGATAACTCATGGCCAAAGGGAGGAGCGGGAATCAGCCACCAGTGCCGATATCACAGACCTTGAGCCCATCTGCTAAAGGGAAAATTTTCATCAATTCCAAGGAATCCATGACGTGTTTCATCTTCACTCACTCGAAATCTCTGATGGCAGATAAGTTGAGGTGAGAATTGACTTCTAGAAAGATATTTATTAAGTTGTCAAATGGCATGCTGAGTTTCAGAGGCTAAAAATGAAGAATTTTGGTCGCAATTCCCCTAACTCAAGAAAGCTTGCATTTTTTGGGGAAATTTATATAAATACCTTGATTCCTATTTTTTTTATCACATAGGAATTGTAAAATAATTCCTATTCGACTACGTCGGATAAAAGCGACGTTAAACTTCTCATGGAAGTTTCGGCGTCTTATTTAATGTTTAAAAGTAGAAATGATTATAAGGAAAATTAGAAAGAATGAAATAGTAAGTACCAAGAAGATTATCGGACGAGCAGTAATTATCTTAGTGGGCTTTGCTATCCTCAAGGGTGGCCAGTATCTTTTTCATATTGGAGTAACGCTTACTCCAGACCGTGTGGCTAGCCAAGAAGTTGGTGCAAGAATCCATACTGAATGATATATCTCGGTAGACAATAACTTCCCACATTATACTCATTCTCTAATAGATGGGAATAAAGATACAATAGGGCTCAAAAGCGCCTCAGTCAATTTGAATGATTACAAAGGTAGTGTAGAGATATTCGGTACGTTAGAAAAGTTCCTCAAGAATACACCGATTGTAGAAGTAGATACCATCAAGCTGGCTGATCAATGATTGATCGTCAAAAACAACACGTATTTCTTCACCAAAGATTTTCTTTACTTGGATTTTTCAGATCAACCTCAGCTGTCTGCTATAAGGTCTGGGAATAATGTAGTCATTCTCTATGATCACAAACCAGTAGTCCAGGTCGAGCGTTTTGTCTGTGGTAAAATTCTCAAGGGAAAAACGTGTACCGTGCTCATGGACGAGTACAATGCAACACAGAAAGATAACTTCCAGTCATTACGATGATATACCTTCTATAAGCATACAGATAATGTCCGAATCGTCTTTGATGAGACCCTATTTGGATATGTATTCAAAAATATAGATGATGATATGATGCTCAAACTTTCCAACATGATTAGGATCGTAAATAAGGACTTCATATTAGACAATAAATTACCTCAGCTCAAAAAAGCTTGTGCACAAGGGAATGAAAATTTGGAGAAGGTTAAGTCAGCGGTCATTACATATAATAATCCATCAGCTCTATGACTGGAGATAAGAGGTGCAAGCTCACAAGACAGAGACATTACCTGTACTGTAGTATTTGATATTTGGAATGAGTGGGCGATCAAAAAAGCCAATATGGAGTAATCCGCAATCTATCTATGGAAAATATTACAAAAAATGGGGTAATAGCTACGCCCATTTTTTTAAATTGTTGCACTATATATTGTTTATTTAATGTCCAAAATCTTAATTTCTTTCTTCCCTCAGACAAGTCTCATCCTTACGATATCTCAGACTTTCTTGCCCTTAATCACCATGCCCATAGGTGATTCAAAGGAAATTTTGATGCTATCTTTGACTCATTTTAAGCTTTTATCAAATTCAAAAGAAGTTTCTCAAGTTCCCACAATCGTGACCGTAAATTTGTCATCTCCCTCGACTTGGAGCGTCACTTTATTTCCATAATCTACTACTTTGTCTCCTTTCCCTTTCCCTTCTTCCTTGATAATTTCTACGTTTTCTATTAACGATTCGATTTCCGCCACTCTAGAGTAGATGAAATCTTTATCCTCGAGGGCTGATTTATATTCAAAGTTTTCAGAAAGATCTCCCATAGCTTTAGCTTCACCCAATCTTTCCAAGACTAATGGTAACTTCTCATTTTTGAGCTCATTGAGCTCCTGGATTAACTCTTCATATCCTTCTTTGGTAAGAAAATTCTTTTTCATTCTGACTACATGGTAAAAAATAAAAATGGTTTACTGATTTACTCTCACGTTTTGGAGAGGAATTCCTTGAAGTGCTTAAATGCATGGTTGACTAGATCCTCTGGGAACTTAAAGGCCACCTTGCTATCGTAAATAAACCTTTCTCCGTCAAAATCAAAAATAAACCCACATTCGTATTTGCCTTGTTTATTGAGCTGCATTTTGTAGTCAATCCTGACTTCGGCATCAGGCTTGTTTTTATAAATCTTTTTAAGATAAGAGTCCAATTTGCCGTCGATATTCTTCTGAACGATAACTTTGATATTGTCCTGTACTTCAGGGCGAACATCTTGAAATTTGAAAGAAATGATTGGCTGTCCTGACATATCCGTAGATATTTACGAAATAAAATAGCTCTGCTTCAGCTGTGATATATATCAAAATGAGGAGCAAAAACAAGGTAGATTTATGCCAATTGGTCGATAAAATTTTGTTTGATATCCGAGATCTTTTTGCTTTCTCCTATGACGACATGGCATTGTCTTATAATCTCTCTAATATCTTGATAATAGATAAGTCACAAGACCTCAGCAAGAGTAGCTCGTTTGTGCAATCAGACATATCCTTCGATATTTTCTATTTTTACCACTGTCGGGTCTCCGGAAAATTGTATCAGAAAATAGGTTACATCTTTATCCATCTGCCCTTTGATATGCTCCACATTCCTCAGCTGAGTCACTCACATCTTTTGCTTGATTCTCATCTGATTAAGTGGGATTCATGTCTCTTCACTGACCTCTCTGAGTGCGGCCTTTTGGGTATCTTCATTACTCTGAATCTTCCCTTTGGGGGCAACTCGCTCCATTTTCCCACTAAGAGCATGCCTCTTGATGAGAAGATATCTGGGTTCTCCATCTGGAGCAATATAATACACAATTCCTCATGCACTTTGAATAATGTCTCACATACTTGCGTTTGCATATAATAAAATAAAGTGGGTCTAGAATATTATGGTTACATGTTGTCTCAAGGTTGCTACAAAGTTGTCTCAAATTGTCAGTCCTAATCTTGTATTCAACAATTTGTAACTATTTGTATCTATTTGCGACCAATACCTATATCTTCAAAATAAATTTCATGATCCTGCCAATAGTTCTAGCAATAATATTTGGATCTTGATCACTGGTGGCGATGACATTAATTACAGACAATGCAGCCTCGCCAACTTCGACTGGACGTTCAGGATGACGAGCAGTTCGTGATTGGATTTGCTGAGTATAAAGTGCTATCTTGCGTTGTATTCTCTTGGGTGGGGGAGTAGATGATTGCTGGTTGGCAGCTTTCTCATCGGATTGGATTTCTTGTTCCAATGCATTGATAGTCTTTTCGTCCTTTTTGCCCTCGCTAGTTTCCTGGATATCTATTTTGAGATCATCCAATGCTTTCTTCATATCATCAAAAGATTCCGACCTGCTATTTTTTCATGTCTCTTTACTTCCAAGGATTTCTTTTTTTTCTGGGGTTTTCATAGAAAACGATTATAGATTCTCTAAAAGCTTTTTCAAAATAGCGACATTCTTCTTGTAATTTACTCTTGTAGGTCCGATGATAGATATGATGGCATCGTAATCTTCAACAGTGATTTTAGCATATAAGCAGGAAATCATTGTCTTGTTGTCTTCAATGAACGTGTAATAAATTTGATTCCTTTTCAATATTTTATTGTCGATAAATTTGACCACTCTTTTTTCTTCGATGAAGCGAATAATATTTTTCGTAGCTTGATATTCATCGACCATATCATCTCTGAGTAGATTATTGATCCCAAGATAATAATATTCATCATTTCTAATAAATCCAACTACCACACCATCAGCGATACCGCCAATAGTTTCGACCAGATACGTCAATCATTGCCTAGCATTCTTAATCTCTCAGATCTTCTCTTCTTCTTGCTGAGAAAGATAAGAATCGATATAGAGGGAGAGTCATTGGACCGTAGGTATCCTTCATGAACTATTGTAAGGTTGATATACCATACCTGCCTTCTCGAGCATATTGAGGTATTTCCTCAATGTCGAAGGTGCATATTCACTATCACCCAAAGAATGCAAAAATTTGGAGCCAACAGGTTCTCATTTATTGATATAATTGTCTATAACTACATCAAGTAGAGCTAGTAATTTAGGATCGAAATCCATACCCATGTATACATTAAGAATGAAGATAGAAGCGTAGCTGTCGCTTGGTTGCAGATATAATACAGATTTGCCTAGCGGAAACAAGGTTAAATAAAAAAACCATCTAGATCGTAGATGGGAGATGGGAGATTGTAGGTTGGAGCCCGGTCTAAGTTCTAAGAGCTACCATCTAAGTTCTATTTAAGTTGTTTCTGCCAGATCATTCTATTGATTGACATCCTCGTCGGAGAGGCATTACAGAATTCGTCAGCCGTCAAAAGAAGAAATCCTTTTACGCCCAACATAATCTGTTGTAGGTTAAATTCGTTTTCCCGTAGTTTTTGGTGAAGTTTACGTTCCCCAATCTTACAAAGACCTCACTTCGATACAAAATAATGCAGATCATCATGCTTTTTCTCCCATTCCAATGACTCGTCATATTCCATTTCGTGAATCTGAGAAGTGTTTTGTTTGTCCAAGACGAGTAAATATTCTTTGAGTGCTTCAATATTACTGAGAATATTTTTGAGTTTGTAATAATGCAAATATTTCAGAAATTCTTCCACCTCAATTTTGAGATATCAGGCAATATCAAGGTGATCTACCTTTCTTAGAATCGATTTTACTAGTGCTTCTTTCTTGCTATCGGCCATCACATACGAGAAGATCTAAAATTATTTCATTACATCAAGTTTGATAACATGTTTGTCCTGAAGATAGTGGACAAGGTGAATATCGTGAGTAATCAAAAGAACGGTATTGCCCATTTTATTGGCTTCTATAAGGATATCAGCTACTTGCTGAGTATGCTCTCGATCCAAATTTCCTGTGGGTTCATCTGCAATAATCCATTCAGGATCGTGGATCATAGCTCTTGCTAGACATATTTTTTGTCTTTCACCCGCACTAAGCAGGCGAACAGAGGAATGCATAATGTCGCGAAGATTGAGCTTGTTAATAATATGTTCTACTTTACTAGTGATAATGCTTTCTCCTAGACCAAATATTTTAAGTGGGTAGGCAATATTCTCATACACGGACATCTCTTCAAATAATCTGTAATCTTGAAAAACAATTCAGATTTTCTTTCTATAATTTTCCAAATCCTCTTCGGTATATCTAGAGATATCATCATTTCTATAAAAGATTTTCCCATGAGGGGGTATGAGTTGTCAGATAATCATTTTGACAAGCGTCGTTTTACCTGTTCATGATTTTCCCATAATCACACGAAAATCTTTCTCTTGCATCGCAAAATGAAAGTGTTCGAATACTTTCTTGGCATTTTCTGGATATCATCGGGTAAGATCGTCTACAGTAACCAATGCTTCTGCGTGTGTCATGAAGAGAAATTTATTGAATAAATAAGTGGTTCTTGCTACATAAAGTATACGCGTACTCAGCATAGAAAGCAAAAAAAAACCTTAGCTTCGGTCTCTTTGGATTGACAAAAACATGAAAGAATGCTTCGCTAGTGGAAAATAGAGAAAAACCAGTTGAAACTAGCGTTGATTTATGTATTTATTAGCCCACAAACATATCGTTTTATCGTTATTTCAAGAGTTATGCTAGATATCAAAGCTATTGTGAAAGAATTGGGAGGTATCAAGGATATGGTGCAATTAGAAGAGTTTTTCCAGAAATATCTCGGAAAGAAGGGGATTGTCACGGAAGGATTTAAACAAATGGGAAATGCTAGTCCAGAAGAAAAGAAAGAGCTAGGGAAGACATTGACCGAAGCCAAAGATACCATTACTGAGGCATATGAGGCCAAAGAAAGAGCACTCAGTACAGATGCAATCAATCAGAAGTTACAAGAAGATATGGTAGATATTAGTTTAGATGGATTGCCTCTCGATCAAGGGGCCTATTCCGTTCTCGCAAAAGTGAGAAGAAATATAGAAGAGGTATATAGATCTATGTGATTTATCATAGATTATGGCCATGAGATTGTGACAAAACATGAAAACTTCGAATCTGTGAATATTCCTCTGACACATCCGGCGACCGATATGCACGATACGATCTATTTGCAAGATGCAGATCCAAGTGGGGAACCATTGATCCTCAGGACGCATAATTCTGCACATCAGGTACAGGATATTATGAAATATGGAGTACCACTAAGATTGGGATCTCCTGGGAGAGTATATAGATTTGAAAGTACTGATGCATCGCATGATGTGATGTTTCGATATGCAGAAGGATTAGTGATTGACAAAAATATTGGTATTCCTCAATTCAAAGATACCATCCAGAAATTATTATCAGGTATCTTATGAAAGCAGACGAAGATTAGATTGAGACCAAGTTTTTTTCCGTTTGTGGAGCCGGGTTTTGAGATCGATGCCCAGTGTCCTATCTGTGGATGAAGTGGTTGTGCATTGTGTAAAAATTCAGGACGAATTGAACTTGTTGGAGCCGGAATGGTTCACCCCAACGTAATAAAAAATGCCGGACTGGATCCCGCGGTTTGGTCAGGTTTCGCCTGGGGTATCGGAGTCAGTAGATTAGCTGCTGTCCGTTACGGTATCAAAGATATTAGATATTTCACCAATGGAGATTTGAGATTTGCAAAAAGTTTTGCATAACAACATAGCGTTTCAGTTTCTCATAGATGCCGATGAAAATAGATCTCACCGTCGCGTGATATATCATACATGAAGATAGAGTGTTATTGATTCATCACGCTAAATTGGATCGTCGACTTCCTGTGGGCTGACATATCGATGAGAATGAGACTCCAGATCATGCCTTACTCCGTGAGATTAAAGAAGAGATTGGAATTGACGTGGAGCTGCTCGGGCAAAGTGATATGCCACTAGAATGAAATGTAAAATATAATTGAGCTATACCATTTTATACAAACGTTCACTCTGTGTGAGATCATGATCATTACGCTCTTTTTTATGTATGCATAGCAGTGCATCCAGAGCATATCCACATAAATAATGAACTGAAAAACTTTGCTCGATTTACTAGGGAAGATTTGCAACAAGAGCGTGTGCCCATAGATGTCAGGAATCAAGCTTTGAAGGCATTTGAGATATGCAATCAGTAATAAAAAAATCCTAGCGCTTGCTGGGATTCTTTTTGATGTACTAGACGAGGCATTCATTGCGAGACTAGTGTGCCAAATATCCGTTGAATAAGAAAATTGGGACGGAAACTAGTCGTTGTTGCGAGTTCATATCGCTTAATTTTACACTTAAGTGGGGGCTTCTTTCTAAACTAAAAAATCTAAATTAAAATTGTTTTCATACAAAATTATTTACTATATCTGCTGCTATTATTTTATTTTTTTTGCAATGTTTTCCTTTAAATACTGCAAAGCCAAGGCCCAAGATTCAGAATCTTTTTTTGTTGTTCCTGTCGCCGTTCCTTTGTATTTAATATTACATGAATTTTTATCGCCCCAATCTTCACCAGATTGATTTGAAAAAAAATCTTCTAGTCCTTGAATCGCCCCACAAGTTTCTAACATTTCTTCAAAAGGAAGAGAATATTGATCAAATACAATTTTTATTTCCCTTTTTTGAGATTCAGTTATTTCAGCTGTTTTTAAGATTTCCCAAAATTCCGATGATGCCCCATGATAAGAATGAATAACAACAGGTATATCTTTTAAAAGTCTTGCTGTGCCTGCAATAAGATATCCTTGGTTTCTATCATATGTTTGTCCCCAGTAACTTGAGTTTCCAGGAGATCCAATTTTTATTGGATTCTGAGAATATAATTCAAAATATTTTTCAATTTTTTCGGAGGGAATAGTTATCCCTGATTTTAAAGATTCTTCCTCATTTCTTGGAAGACTTCTATCAGTTATTACTCCATCATACTTCTTATTTTCAAGCATTGATAATGCAGTGTTTCTATCCATTGCATAATCAACATTCAAATTATTTTGTGAATTATAAAATTTCTTAGCAACAGCTAAACTTTCTGGTGTGTCTTCCACAACTAATATTTCTCGTATTTTTTGTTCTATATTTTTTTGAAAATCCATAATACTTGGATTTATATCATTTTCATTTGTTGATTCTAAGTTTGTTTCTTCCATTTTCTTGAATTATAAGTGAAAAAAGCAGATTAAATATCATTTCTTTATTTTTTATAAAGATTTACTGTAAAAAGTCAAGTATTTATGAATAAAAAAACTAAACTAACTTAAAAGAAGAGGAGCCCCTCTTATTTTCTTATTTGCTAGGGATATGACAGACAACGTTTGCTTCTGTAACGACGCAGACGCCGTTCCTTAAAATTTGGTATGGCAGGCGGCGTGTTGTGCAGAAGCTGTTAGATGACCCGAAGGGCGAGCGACTTTAGGAGCGAGAGTCAAAAACATTTTATTTTTGGATATATTTCAATCTTATTCTTAAAATCAAAATCATTAAACATGCTAAAAGTTGAAGACTTACTACTACGATAAAAACCAAGTCTTTCAAAACAAATATTCCATACAATGAACTAAAAAACATTGTAATAGTCCAAACAATGTATGTAGAAGTATTGGCACTTGGTTTCTTTTGCCACAAATCCTTCATCGTAGGAAAATATCCGAAAAGTGTTACAATTCATCCAATACCATAAATGAATGTAAGAGCAGTAGTAAAATAATTTTCCATGTTTTGATTTTGAGTAAATAAAAATGTTTTTGATTTCATCTAACTAATTTCTGTGCGACATAGAATATCAAAATTAAATCATTTATTTCCCTCCACCTAATTTTCTTCTCATATGAATAGATATCTGTCTTCTATTCCATTCTTTTCTATCAAATTGCCTAAACTGTTCGACCATATCGGCCATGTCACTTTTGTCGTCGATGAGCATTCCACAATCCTTATCGACCAATTCTGCCGTCATTCCACCATTATAGCCAAACACGGGGACACCCAACAAGAGCGCTTCGACAGTATTCATCCCAAAACTTTCTTTGGTAAGATTAATAAGTCATTTAGCCTGTTTGATAATATCTACTTTCTCCTGCATATCGGTAATCCATCCCGTGAAGATAATATTTTCCTTGGCAATAGATTTGAGATATACTTCATCAGGGCCACTACCCATCATGACTAAAGGCAGTCCAAGACGATTGAAAAGATTGATGACAACATGAGCCTCTCTGACAAAATTAACCAGTCTACCTACGAAAAGGTGATAAGAGGCAGGGATGATGACAGGATCCGTTGTCCAGAATGCCTGGTCCAATTTGGGATACATGACCTGTGATCTCATGCCATACAATTCCTGGGCTAATTTCGCAGTATATTCACTATTGACGTACACCTTATCAAATTTCGTATATCTCATATCCCATTTTTTTAGTTGGGGGACAATGAAGGAAAAAAATCGTTTCTTCCATCATCTAATCTTCTGATCATATTCAGCGAAGTGGCTTCGAATATATTGCATGGGAGAATGAAGATAGAGGGTCATGGGGACACCAGATATGGGGGTAATATTTTTGGCAACAGCGAAAGAGGAAATGACAATTTCTTGTGGTTTATATCTCTTGATTTTGCAGGAAAGCATCTTCATGAGAGGGATGTAGAAAAACATCAAATTGCGATAATCAAAGATCGCCGACAATCATCGAATTTTTCTCTGTGAACAAAATAAAAAGAGTTGGTTAATCCAACTCGGTAGGGCATGGGTAATTGTTATATGCTTGGGGTGCAATGCTCAGGCATCGATGATAAGTTCTTTCTCATCAGAGAAGAGAGTGAAGACTCTAGCATCCAAATTCGGGTGTTCATGAAATTTTTGACTCATCAAATCTTTGAACACTTCTAGTGCTCATCATGGCATGATTCGACAATGGATGAATGCTATCTTCATTATGGAATAGGCAGAATAAATAAGTATTGTCATTCCGAACCTTGTGTGAGGAATCTCCTTGCACCTTTACGAGGGGATTTCTCCTCTCCGTGAAACCGAATCGTCGGAAATGACAAAATTGGTTACCTACTGTGTACGATTTTGCCAAGGAATTTCAAGTAAACCAAGCTCCGTAGAAAATTCCTTGCAACAGCGAGTCAAAACGATAATACTCAGTCAGTTTTTATGTGATATCTATATACAATGGAACAAGGACAAAAAAGAATATTAAGAAATAATATAATAAAATTTGCCATCGGATTGATCTTGCTCGGATTCTCTTACGGATATATGGTAAACCATCCAGCAGAGAAGGCATCTATTTTTTCTGGGTTCGAAGTGCTATGGCAGAGGATTAGCGTGTTTGTACATCAGGTCACCAAAAGTAATCCTGAAGCACTCAAAAGAAAATATGACTATGAAAAGACATATGATGAACTCGTGAAAATGGGAGAAAGCAAAAACTGTGTCGATCCAAACGTGATGACAGAATTGAATGAAACATTCCTCGCACTCAAGAAGGAACCCATCAAAGATCTTGATACTACACTTCCTGGCTATATGCGTAAGGCAAGTGAATATAAACATATGATAGAAACTTGTACAGCTAAATAAATGGAGTTGAATTGTTGAAGGACTTCGTCCTGTGGAGAGTGGAAGTCCTCTTTGCGGACTGTTGTAATTTTTTTGATTACAAAAAACTCTCAACCCTCAACAACCGAAGGTTTCAACTCTCAACAATTAGGATAAGAAAGGAATTTTCACTCCCCAAAATCTAATCAGATCAGTCAAAATAATATACACCCCGAGTCCCATCAGCAAGACGAAGAAGACCACGTTGATGTAGTTTTCTATCGTGAAATATTTTTCAGGTTTAAGTTTTCCTATTCCTTGAATAAGTACGCCAAGCAACCTTCCTCCATCCAGCGCAGGCAAGGGGATAATATTGAAAATAGCTAATGCCAATGAAATCAATCCAGCAAAGCCGAGATACAATTTTCGTCCTCATTCTTTCAATAATGTCTCACCAAGTTTCACTGCACCGACTGGACCAGTCATTTTACCAAGGGCGGTTTTAATTTTGCTACCATTAAAGGACAATAGATTGGCTCACAAGCTTCATAAGGCATTGATGGTCAATTTGGTTTCAGCACCAATTTCTTGCAATCAAGCAAGCATTGCTCTACCAAGAGGGAACTGTATTTCTTTGATACTTACATTGTCTCCCATCGAGAAGCTGATTCAGAGGATGCAGTCATCTTCACCGCATATTCATTTTCCTACAAGCATTTTCTTTCCTCTCTGATAAGCAATAGAGAGATTTTTGCCAATATTTTTTTTGAGGAGCAATCCTACATTTACTACGTTTACGTGTTCGCCATTGATGGTACGAAGAATATCTCAGGACTGGATTCACATCTTGCTTGCAAGATTACCTGACAAAACTTCTTCGACCTGAGCTGGGATAGCTGATAGACTACCACTCGTAAATCCTTCCTTTTCCAAAAACGTAAACGTCGGAATGAGATAACTCTGGGAGTCTCCTCTCAACGCATTTTCTGGTAACAACGAAATCGGCTTCGTCCCTTGCCAGAAGATAAAAGAAAAGAGCATTCGAGCAACCAAGAAATTCATCCCTACACCAGCTACGAGAATGACAATTTTCTTTCGGAGCTTGGCTTTGATGAAACTATCTTTGGCATGGAAGTCTTCCTGATTATTTGGATCTTCTCATTTCAATCTCACAAATCAGCCCAGTGGCAAAAGATTCAACGTATATTGTGTGCCAGACTTATCAGTCCGGAGCTTACATACCTTGGGTGGTATGCCGATACCAAATTCCAATACTTTCACGCCATTTCTCTTGGCAGAGATGAAATGTCCAAGTTCGTGCAAAAGGACTAATGCCATAAACATCAAAATTCATAATACGATTCACATATCTTATGGTTAGTTGGTTAAAGAGTTCACGGGTTAACGAGTTAACGAGTTGAATCTACTATATAAAATAGTATAAGTAAAACAACCTTTTATTAAATTGAAGATTGAAGATTGAAGATTGAAGATTCAATTCTCCATGTTCCATCTTCCATTTTCAATGCCTCATGGAAGCATTCCAAGTGGCAACTTTATATACTTAGTATAATTACATGAGGCTCTATGATGCTCATACTCACTTAAATGGCGAGGAACTCTACCCACAGCGAGAGCAGTATCTCGCTCAATTTGTCGAAGCTGGAGGAGTGGGACTTATTAACTCATGAGCGAGCGATGCATATAATAGAAAGGGAATTGAAATAGCACAAAAGGCTTGAAGCTTAAAGCTTAAAGCTTGAAGCTGTTTCGTCAAGACGACACTGGGCTACCATCCGGATTCCTGCAACAATGGCGAGATCACCGAACAAAATATTCAGACAAAAATTTCTGAGTTAAAAACCCTGTATCAGCAGAACAAAGACGTGGTAGTAGCAGTCGGGGAGTGTGGCATCGACACGTATTATCCATGAACCGAAGAAACTTTACCCTTACAGAAAAAATTATTTACCATGCAATGCGATCTGGCCAAAGAGCTTGGTTTGCCATTGATGGTCCATATTAGGAAAGATTTCGATGTGGGATTGGAAATATTGAAAGAGTATCGTGATATGACGATTCATTTTCACTGTCGAAGCTTCTGACCAGAAGAGATTGAAACTCTACACTCTACACTCTGACCTCTACACTTCAAAATCTTTATCTGATTTTGTGGTAACATAACCTACAAGAATGCTCAGAATTTGAGAGATTCATTGCGTGCTGTACCATTGGATCAATTGTTGTTGGAAACTGATGCGCCACGACTAAGTCCACAAGCCGTTCGTGGAACGACCAATCATCCCGCTAATGTGAAGTATATCTATGAATTTGTATCGACCGAGCTTCGCCTTCCCATGGAAGAACTAGCCCTACATATAGAGCAAAATACTAATAGAATATACAATATATAGAAATGCAATAGATATTGACTTAGTGTGGGAAATATATATAAGAGAATCGTATTTATACCTATCACTTTTCTCTAATGGCCCAAAAAAAGAATATATGAAACATTCCCGTCGATTGAGGTATGCAAGAGGATATATCTCCTACTACTGTTGCAAAGGAATTATTGGCACAGGCAAATACATGTGTGGATATAATAGAATCAATTGCATCAGTTGTAGGGGCACAAGAAAAAATGAGGGAGGCACAGGCTAAGTTTGCACATGAACTTGCTACTTTTCTGGATGTCGCAGCACGTGATACATCACTATCCGAATTAAAAAACAGGATAATGTGAGTCATGGGAAGGTACAGAGATAAAAATGAGATAGAGACGCAATTATCTCAGATAAAAACGATCCTAGAGACATATTTACATATACCGGCTCCAAAACCTTCTAAGTTGGATCTGAGTATGAACAGAATAATAGCTAGCATCAAAACACATTTGGGTATATCTCAGATTGTGACATACGATAATATGTCTAAATTTTTCGATACAGTAGATTTTGATACCATGGAAAATGAAGAGATCATAAGTGCTTTGGATGATATAAACGGGATAATCAAACTGATAAGAGAAGAGAATAAAATTAAGCGATTGGAAAAAATGAAAAGCATTATTATTTCCAAACATAATAAAAGGCAGGAAATCATCGTCCCAACATTTAAAACTGGAGTAATCAACACCGAGGTCCATTTGAGACCATGGCAAAAAGTAGGGAAGGCGTTAGGATTGGAAATCGACGATAACCTAGATGAAGAGAATTGTTATACTCTATTTAACAGGCTCCCTGTGGAAACATATCCAAAAGAAAAAATAGAAAGAATCATAATGGGGCTTTCAAAGACGCGAGATCAAAAGACTCAGAGAGCAGGGAAGCGTTATGATTTTACCTGCAAGGTCATCAAGAGATGTAATGATATCTTGAGGGATCCAGATGTGCACTACCCACCATTAGTAGACGAACCCCAAATCAATAGTCCTGCGTCAACGGAAAAGGTAGAGCAAAAGTCTACGAGTTCTAATGACGGATCAGAACAAAGAAGAGATATTATCAGGACAATGGAAAGACAAAGACAGCGTTTCCCTATAGCAATGCCAGAGGGTTTCAAAGTGACCAGAAGCACGGCAGAGCTCAGAGATATCATTGAGAAGCAAAAAGAGCAAATAAAAAATCGGATTACTGATTCAGACCAAGGATGATGATTTTACGATCTTCATATGCTAAATCTTGCAGTGGTCGGCTGCGGGAGTATGGAGGGGAAAGCAGGACGTACTGTAGACGACCTAACATGGATTAAACAGCAACTGGAAGAGATCCAAAAAAGAAGGGATGCATCTACAGAGGCCTACAAAAAGGAAATGATGAAGAAAAAAAACACAGGTAATCCAAAGTGATCGATACAACAAACTCCAGCAAAGAAATTGTCCCCAAAAGAATCACCAACTAAATCTGTACCTACCAACGAAATAATGCCTAATGGTAAATGGACTTGAGATATAGGGATAGGATGATAACTTTATCAATTACTATACATAGATGGTAAATGAACTATGAGAACACACACAAGATACATCATCGACAGGAGTTCGATGACCTCAAGTCCAAGACCCCGTCAAACGACTCTTGGGTATCATTCAGGATGGATTGAAAACATATAATCCTGTAGATATCTCTAGTAAGTCGTGAGATATAAAAGCAAGAATCTGAGAGGCACTTGCATGTTTTGCTGATGTAACAGAAAATAGGCCAGAGTTTCAAGAGATCAAATTTAGGATAGTAGCATTACTTGCAGGGGGAATGCATTGATCAGAGACACATAATCAGATTATGATAAAATTAGAACAAGCATTGCTAGGCGTGATGGCCCGTAATTGGGAATATGCATCATCTATAGAGTATAAAATGAATATTGCTGTATTTGGTATCAAGAAGCGTTGGGGGATAAAAGAAACTATTACTGTGGCGAATATGGAATCTCTCTTTGCTCAGATTAATATGGATGCGATATCACCAGCAGAAGTCGCCAACACATTAGACGAAATAAAGAGATGCAGAACGGAAATGAGAAGTAAGGGAGAAAAATCACGACTGAGTACTATGTATGATATCATTTGTAAAGTGTGAAATAGAACCTCCAATCGAGTAGAGAAAATAGATAATCATCTATCTCCTCGAGAGAAGGTGGGGAGATCATTAGGCATAGACATCGACACGAGTATAGGCGATGATAATTGTTATGAGATATTTGACAATTTACCACTCCAAAATTTACCACCCCCAGAGCTAAACCAAATTATAGAAAATCTGAAAGGCGTCCTAAGACTGATGACTTTCAAAGGCGGTAATCGTTATGATTTTTTATGTAGGGCTATAACGAGGTTACGTTCATACAGGCAACATGATAAGACAAAGTATCCTTCACTCAGAGAAGAATCACTTAAGTCCATTATTCTAAACGCTCAAGAACCAGTTATCATAACCGAAGATACGACTCAGAAAGGAAAAAAGAATGGGGGACCCATAAAGGCTAAAAATAAGATACAGGTGATTATCACGCCAGCTGAGAGACAAGAGGCAATCCAGAAAAAAAAGAACGAGATAGAAGAGAAATTGAAGAGTGTTCGTGAATGAACAAATTTTCTAAATTTAAGTGCTCTGAATATCGTAACGTTGCGATGTGAGTCGCTTGGGAATAAACAAGAACTGTCTGATGATGATCGTAAACGAGTAAAGCAAAAATTAGAAGAAATAGAGGAAATGAAACAGACTATAGTGACCTCTCTTGCAAAGATACCTGAAAGAGGAAAACAAGCAGAAAAAAGGCCTCCTGCTTCACCAGAAAGAATATTGATAGATCCGAGGTTGCTAGATAGACAGACAGGGAAAAGAAAACATATTGTAGATTGATTATAATTTACACACCAACTCTAAAGTAAATTTCTTTGTCTACCAATTCTCTCTTAGTTCATCGCTTCAACGCAGAAATTTGTTTCATGATTTCTATTTTTTCTGGCGTATTTACTTTGGGATCTTTATAAGGGACTCTCGTAGTAAAACTAAATGGCCTAGATTGCTGTTCGTCGATAGAGACCTTGGCTACTCATTTAAATTGGTCAGAGTTGACGATATCTGTCTGAGTAAACTCTGGCGACATTTCCTTTTCCAAAAATTCTCCATCTGGTGCACCAACCTTAAAAATAAACATGCTTCAGATGTTACCAAAGACGGTCTTGGAAAGATCAAGTTCTCCAGATAGTCATTTCTGTTTCAACTGCTCAATATACTGATGCGCAATAGTTAATCAGAGTTTATATTTTCTGGCCTCTGATAAGATACTTTCGATAGATTTGGAAACGTAGTTCTGGAATTCATCGATATACAGAAAGAACGGTGTCCTATCTTTGGGATCGATACCAGCTCTTCTCAGCGCAGCTAATTTAATTTGCATCGTTACCATTCTACCAATCAATTGACTGTTGATTTCTCCAGTCAGACCTTTTGCCAATTTCACAAGAATAACTTTTTTTTGATTCATCGCATCGCTAAAGTTGAAGGAAGAATTCGGTTGTCCAATCACATTCCTAATATATGTTCCTGTCGTAAACGGACCAAACTTTGCTTGAATAAATGGGATAATCTCAGATTTTTCTCTTTCTCCCATTTTCTTATATGTTTTATTCCACCGAGCTGCGATGACAGGATTTTTTACATTTCTGATTTTACTCTCTGCATAGGCATCATCAGTAAAGAGTCTCATGATATCTACCAAAGTCCCTCAGTCAGGCTGCTCCATAAGCAAGAAACACGCGTTACGGAAGTAATCCTGGATACGAGGTCAGAATATTTCTTCTCCGTACATAGAGACAAACATCTCCACCATATCATTCGTCAAGACATCTCTTTCGTCTTCAGTCTCCGCTCCATCGAGAGGATTGAAGGCAATAGGATATTCAGTATTGGAAAGATCAAAATAAATCAGATCATCAATTCTTTCTTTTGGATAATGCTCCATGATAAAATCTACCGCATCTCCATGAGGATCAATAAAACAGAATCCGTTCCCTTGTTTGATATCTTCAAGTACAGAAGTGAGCATGATAGTAGTCTTACCAGAACCTGTCTGTCCAAGAATATATACGTGTCTCATTCTATCTTTTGCAGTGATTCTAATTTCTTTCTTGATACCTGCATACAAGTTGTGTCAGACAAGAATACCTTCATCAGGAAGATTTTCTGGCCCAGCTACGATTTTAAATCTTTGTCGTTGTATACGAGAGCTTCTATTAAATTTAGAGTTTGGTAAATGGAGAATAGAGGAGAGCTCTTTCACATTCAAGATATCTTTCTTATGAAAATCTTTGATATCGTTCCACAAACCTTCATTACTAAAGAACAATCTTTGGACGAACTCTTTGGCAAATGTTCTGATATGCTTAGACTTTCTAAAGTGAAATTTATTGAGTCCGCTATAACTATACTGGGTAAAGCTTCTCGCTAGATCATTAATAATCTTCTCAGGTCTCTCTGGATCCGCAGAAGTGACTAGTGCTCTAATCTTCACCAAAAACATTTCATCTTCTACCTTTTTATCCATATCTCACAATTCTTGTTGAGAGAAAGCTAGCTTACGTTCTTTTTCATTATTGGCCGCAGGCTCTTTATTCTCTGCAGAGGCAGCTCTAAAGATAGAACTAATAAATCTAAAAAACCCAAATCCACGTTTACCTTCTTTGATATGTTCGATTTGTTTTCTTATATTCCTAGAATATCTATCAGCCACAGGAGAGATTAATATCTGGAGACTTAGCTTTTCGTTTTTATCAGTCTTGGCAAACGCTGACATCAGACTTTCCATAGGATCAGCTTCAAATGCTTCATAGTTTTTGATCGGATAGGCACTATCTCTCCCCAAGAAGAATTCGCCTCCAGCCATATATTTCCCAGCCTCCAAAAGTTTTGGCTGATCAATTATCTCTACGACAGAGCCTATAAAGAATCAAGAGATAAGTTTCTCCACATTCTCCACATGGTCTTCTGGCACTCAGAAGATGAATTTGATAGATTCTTTTTCTACCATCATTTCTACACTCATATAGTTTTCTCACCAGAGATAATTTCTGATTTTATTTTTGTGATATCGTGTCCCAAAGAGTTTATATACTCGGTTGTCTTCGTGGATAGTATGTTCTTGGATAGAATACAAACTTTTATACAACTGATTCATATATTGGATATTTTGCTTCATATTTTGTATCACATCGGTGATCTCAGATTCGGTTGACTTTCCTACTCTCAGCTGTGGCATCTTAACCCTGAGATATCTAAACTTATTCGACTGACGTTGTCTGTGTCTTCTAACCAATGACAACACAATAAGTTTATAAAAAACATTCAATGCCAAAAGCACTAAGCCAGCACCGACGAGAAGTAAGATGATGAGAACATTGTTACTCATATACTAGATTCGAAGTAAAACGTTTAAACGGCTACCTATTGTATCGTTTAATCGCTGACTAAAGTATATTCAAAATAGGAAAAAATGCAAATCTCGAAGAAGTTTCTAAAATGCGTATTTTTCTTCCATGTTTTTCTTTTTTGTCCTTATAATATGTATGAGTATAATTTAGTACTGAAAATTTGACAAATAAAAATAATAGGTTATAATAGCAGTATAGATTTTACATACTATCCATAATAGGAATGATCAATATCCTTGACCTAAAAAATGCAACTCCAGAAGAACATAAGTTGTCATTGGAGACTAAGAGCATCATAAATACTCTCGGCGACACGAGAAATGTCGCTTTCGTTAATGGGAAAGTACATTTTCCTCAGACAGAATTCGTAAGCATCCAATCTGCTCTATCGTATGTCAAAGAACAAGAGTATCTTTTACTACAAAAAAATAGGGAAAATAATGGTGAAGCAATCAAAGAGATATCTGATATTCTGGATCTTATCAAAAAGGAATTTCTCAGTCCAGTAAATCCTGGAGAAGATGGGGAATCATATCGTAAATGGCAATTGCCAAGGCATATAGATGAAGTAGAACGTATCAAAACATTTCTACAAAATTATGATGGAGATCTATCCACCTTTATGAATAAAGTAGTGAAGGGACGAATAGATGCTCGCGATTACGAGTATTTCCAGAAATGGAACAAAGAACTGCATAATATGTCAGACGGAGAAGCAATAGCGGCATTCAAAAAGGAAGTCAAAGAATTGGTCGAACATCCAGAGTGAGAACCTAGTGCAAAATCGCTCAAAAAATATCAAGATGCGCATATGGTGGTTTACTATATAACAGAAGCTTGTCGTAAAACAGACCATTGACGAGATACTCCTCGACAATAGATTTTTTTACTTACTTCGCTTTTGGCGCCAAGTAGCAGAAAATTTTCTCTTTAGTATTTCTCTCTTTGATATCATCAATCACTCGCTCCATAGCGATTTCTAGCAGCTCGCCGATTTTAGGTCAGGCTTTGAGCTTAAATTTTTTTATAATATCATTTCCACTAATTGCTAATTGCTTCATCGTAAACTGTCATTCTTGTTTATGTAAACGTTCCATCACTTTTCTAATCTCGTGGATATCGGTAATATCACTGCTATTCTGTAGTGGGTTGTATTGCCCCAATCTATCAGCGATAGTAATATCGAGAATATTGCTAAATCTGTCTCTACCAGCTTCGCTCAGAAATCCTCTGATTTTCTTTTCTCGTTTTTCTGGTAATGCGTACAAAATTTCTTCCAGCTTGTGATGATTATTTACATACCATACAATCTCATCAATTTCTTTATTTCCAAATCCAAGCTTCGCAAAATCACGCTTTACATACTCAGCACTACTTCTTCTATGATTGCGTGGTCACGCTAAAATTTCCCTTACTTCCTCCTTACTCAATCCTTCTTCATATCATTCAAACTGATCTACTTTCCCGACGTCGTGATACAGCATTGCAAATCTCACGAGATAATCTTTGTTCATTTTTTGTAACTCGAAAAGCGTTAATAATGTATGTGCGTACACATCAAAAGGATGGTATCTGACAGGTTGTTCTACGTTTTTCGTCTCCGCCAACGCTGGGAAGAGTATTGGCAGCAGCTTTGCTTCGTCCAAGAGACTTGTGAACACAAACGGATTGCCTTCTGCAAAAGCTTTAGTTAATTCATCTTTAACTCTCTCTTTGGCTACATGATCAAGTAAGGCACCATTTTTTTTGATACTATTCCACGTCTCCTTAATAAAATCAAAAAGGACAATACTTTCACTTTTTAACATTTTAACTTTTGAACTTTTTAACTTCTCATTAATTACACTCACAAATCTCAATCATCTAATCATTCTGAGTGCATCTTCTGTAAATCTCTTGTCTGGATCGCCGACAGCTCTGATTTTCTTCTTGACGATATCTTGTATTCACTGACTTGGATCGATGAGAAATTTTAAATTTCAACCTTTAGATTTTGAACTATTGGTTTTAATTATCGTATGTTCTGTGAGTTGATTTACGAGAAATGAAAGTTCCTCATTTTGGAAAATGCCATCAGCGAATAATTTTTCGATAATTTTTGGACTTTGTAAGATGAAGAGGTTTTCATTCACTACATAAAGGAATCAATATTTATGTAGCTTAGAGGCTAAGGCATCATCATCTTTTATTGCTGTCGCTGACTTACTTATCTTGAGAGGAGCATGTTTGGTGGAATAGTAGTAGATACAATTCACCGTAAAATCTCTTCTCATTGCATCAAGCAAAATATCATTACTTCGTGTAATTTCTCCAGGATGTCTGAAATCTTGATAATCTCATTCTGTCCTTAGTGGCGTTAATTCATACTTAATTAGTCCGTCAGGTCATCAAGTCGAAAGTCATCAGGTCTCGGCTCATTTGACTTTATAGACCTTAGACTTTACGGACTTTACGGACTCTTTGCGAATAAGTGTAATCGTTCAGAATTTTTCAGTAATGAAATGAGATAATCACTTAGTATCGATAGTCTTGTATATATCCGTTGGTTTGCCGGCCATGGTAAAGTCTACGTCGATAGGGGAGTTCTCCGTTCACAGAAGCAAGTCTCTGATACAGCCACCTACGAGAAAAAGTGTGTCCTGCTTTTTGATTTTTTTCTGCAGAAATGCGATGTGGGTATCTAAGATAGAGAGTTTATCAAAGTGGAGCATAGAAGTTATCAAAAAATCATTAAAAAATCGTTTTCGTGCCCGAAATATAGAGAAATAGGACGAATTTGCAAGAAAAGAAAATTGTGGTAATCTCTTGAAAATCATAAATCCAAAGGATATAATTGGGAAGAAATTTACTTTTTACGTGATAGGGATGCAGACGATAATATTTATAGATACGCAGAATGTGCATATGGGAATACAAGCTTGTGGGCGAATAATAGATCGAAAGAAATTTTATAGGTTTCTCCAAGATAAATTTTGACCAAATAAAGTCATCTTGTTCATGTGATATATCAATCAATATGAATCATTTTATAATTATTTAAGACAAACAGGATATACTATTATATTTAAGAACATCATTTTAGGAAAGTGATTAATTAAGTGAAACATAGACAGTCATCTTGTACTAAATGCAGTTAAATCATATTACGAATGATGATATGATAAATTCATTTTGGTAAGTGGAGATGGAGATTTTGATGTATTGGTTGAATTTTTATTAGAAAAGAAAGTATTTGGTAAATTATTAGTCCCAAATAAATATAAAGCATCTAAATTATTAAAAAATATTTTACCAGCTCATGCTATACAGGATTTAAGTGTCTTACGTCATAAGCTCAAAAAAGATTCTTAAAATAAAAAAAGAGGAGTATTTTTGGGTATCACTCCCAAACGATCGTCCCTCTTGGTGAACGGTCTAAATATACTGATTTTTTTAAGAAAAGCAAATAGAATTCAAGAAAAGAAAAAGATATGGAATTGGTGGGCAGAGTAAGTATAACATCTTTGATTTATATTTTTTTTGTCATGCAACAAAAACTTCGTATAGCAATTGTCTGTGACTCAATAGACACAGTATTATGATGATCAGTAATGTCTGCTCAGAGATTTGCTGTATGATTAAAAGAGAGAGGTCACGATATCATTCGGCTCACCTCCAAATTTAGGGACGAAGCAAAAAAACAAGATTTCCCTTGCGATGCGATCTACGAATTTGCGAGTCTTTTCCCCTTGGGCCCTCAGAAGACTCGTTTTGCTTATATGTCGGTCGCTACATTGTGTAAGATATTCAAGAAAGAAAAAATAGATATTATTTACAATATTCACCCAAGTATTATCGGTCGACAATCACTTCGCGCGGCCAAAAGATTAGCATTACCCATCGTGAGCCATTCTCACGTATGGCCAGAATTGATACTCCCATGAGCGCCAAGGTTTGTACAAAAAATCATTAAAAAACTAATTGCGAACATATATAGCAAATGCGATGGACTGATTTCTCCGACAGGATTCACTCAAAACATATTCGATGAGTGTAAATTTACCAACAGGCAAATTATCATCAGCAATGGTGTAGATACAGAAAGATTTCATCCGTTGCCCAAGAAGCCGGCCGATAGTACATTCAACATTCTCTATGTAGGCAGATTGGACCCCGAAAAAAATCTGTATTTTTTGTTGGAAGCACTTCATCTCCTACAACAACAAAAGAAAATAACACCAAACATGCGTTGCATTCTTGTCTGATCTGGATCGGAGGAACAAAAACTCAAAAAGTTAGTACAGAAATATAACCTCTCTCATGTAGTGGAATTTACAGGGAAATTGACTTGAGATGTTCCACGTCTTATACAACTATATCAGACTGCTTCCGTATTTGTCTTACCATCGTTGTACGAATTGGAAAGTATGGTTACCTTGGAAGCCATGGCTTGCTGATGTCCTTTGCTAATCGCAAATAGTCCAACCAGCGCCGCTAAGGACTTCGTCCACAATAATGGGTATGTCTTTGATCCCAATGAACCACAAGATTTAGCTGACAAAATAATGAAATTAGTCCCCAATCCAGATCTTTGTGAAATCATGCGCAAGGTAAGTCGAGAAGAGGTCCAGAAATATTCCTTTACTACAAGTGTGGAAAAACTAGAACTGTTCTTGTCGTCTTTTGTGCATCATAGATAAGCTGTTTATTTCTTCGTATCTTATATATGGAATGAGCAATTGCATTATTGCTAAAATATAAATATCTGATTATGCTAGGGTTGATGATTATGGAATGACCTGCAGTATGATTTGTCTCCGCGTTCCTTGCAGCTCAGGGGTTTTTCTCTTTTTGATTAGTATATCTATTCTCTATCTTAGGTGATCTGATAGGAGATATCGGTCGGTATTGGGTAGGAAGATTCGCAAGAAAATTTGGAGCTACAGAGTTATTAGAGAAAGAGAAACAGTGAATCAAAATAGATAAAAAATCTTTGAAGCGAAGATCGCGCTTTGGTCTGCGAGTAGCTACCAAGATATATAAGTTAGAGCAAAAGTCTGTATTCAATTACATCCATACGCAGATGCATAAACGTTTTCTGCTAGCATTATTTATCGTCAAGATTACGCCTCCACTTTCTGCACCAGGGCATCTTGCTTTCTGATTTTTTAAAGTTCCCTTCCGTAGATTTTTGACAAATACATTATTGCTCTGTTTCTTATTGGAGTCTATTTTCCTAAACTTGTGATATTTTAGTAGTATGTCGATCAATGTATTTAAAGATAGATTGGATACTATATGATTTATTATCAGCGTAATCATCATTTGACCACTTGCACTACGAATATGATTTCTCATTATCAAGAGAATTAGGAATGTATCTAAACAACAAAAAAATATACCATAATTTTTATCTATGCATGCAAGCATGAAGAAAAAATTTCTCTTTCTCTATATCCAAGCAGGTGGCTGACATATTTCTACGGCCAAAGCTATAGCCAAATATATGGGGCAACATTACTCTGATGCCATAGATCCAGTACTGATAGATGGGTTTACTGAAGCACCACGACGGCTCAAAAAAATAATTATAGATGGATACAAAAAATCACAGACCACAGGTCAACGGGTGTACGTTGTTTTGTATCGGATCAACAAACGACGGGTAGCCGCCAAATTCTGTCAGGTTATTTTATCTCGACTCCTACAGAGATATATCAGAAAAGTAATTCTCCAAGAAAAGCCCACGCATATGGTAATCCTACATTTCTTCTTGGTGAGGCCAACAGTCAAAATGATACAAAAATTAAAATTGGACATCAAGGTGACCACTATCATCACTGATCCATTCACCATCCATAAATTACGATCATTAGACAAAAAGATGGATTATATAGTATTCTCCGATAGAGCAAAAAATGCAATCTTGGCAAGAGGCATATCAGCCCATCAAGTAAAAGAATATCCGACCATTCTCAAAGAAGAATTTAATCATCCATTGTCAGCGGACAAGATTACTGAGAAGAAAAAGGAATTTGGATTTTCTCTTAGTAAAAAAATTGTTTTCATTATGTGAGCTGGTGATGGTATACCCAAGGGAGAAAAGATATTACAATCATTGATAGAGACAAAAATGGATGCTCAGTTTATGATCGTATGTGGAAGAAATCACAAGCTAGAACGCTATGCCCACAAGCTTGCACAGAGCCATCCAGAGTATACTATCAAGGTTTTTGGATTTGTGGATTTTATGTACGATTTAGTAAATATTGCAGATATTATTATCACCAAATGAGGCCCAGCGACACTAATGGAGATCTTGATGATGAATAAAGTGCCAGTGCTCAATAGCTATATCCGAGAACAGGAAAAATGAAACATGGAATTTGTTGTCCAAAATAATCTTGGCTTCTATGAGCCCAATGTCACCAAGATGGTAACCATTATCCAGCAGTTGCTCGCATGATGAGATATTTCCGAGTATCAAAATAATATCCAAAATCTTCATCTCAGGAATGGAACAGAGGAAGTGGCAGAGTACTTAATAAAGAAATAAAAAAAATCTGCACTTCTATGCGGATTTTTAGTTTTTAGGCGTTCGGGGATTCGAACCCCGGACCTTCCCCGTAGGACTACGGGGCTGCTCGAGCCAACTAGTTGAAAATATCGCAGGTCCCGAATAAATAAAAAAAATCTGCACTTCTATGCGGATTTTTAGTTTTTAGGCGTTCGGGGA
>CAZDFH010000001.1:0-47511 GCA_964504915.1 uncultured Candidatus Peribacteria bacterium | reverse complement strand
TTCGAACCCCGGACCTTGTCCTTAAGAGGGACCTGCTCTAACCAGCTGAGCTAAACACCCATGTTTTTCTTATACGAAAAAAGCAACGACCAACCTTATAATAATATAGGGACAGAAATCAACTATTTTTTCTATAAACATCTTTTCTCTTTCATTCCCTCTCCCAATCCATATAACACGAGGTGTTAATTCTACATTTTACACCTGCCTGCCGGTAGGCAGGCTTTACACTCTACATTAACAAAATGCGTTTTTATGATGAAATAACTATTCACGTCCAATCAGGTCAGGGAGGTAATGGGATCGTAACCGGAAGAAGAGAGCTCGGGATACCCTTTGGAGGGCCATCTGGCGGAAATGGAGGCAAATGATGATCCATTATTCTCAAGGCATCCAAGGACGAAAATACCTTACTCGCTTACAGATACAAGGCACTCTTCAAAGCCAGATATGGCGAGCCAGGGAGATCTAAGGATCAATATGGCGCTAATGCCGACGATATTACGCTTATCGTGCCAGTGGGGACGCTCATTAGAGATAAGCTCACCGGTGAATTGCTTCACGCATTCACCAAAGATGGCGAAGAGCGAACTGCTGTCAATGGCGGTGAAGGCGGTGTCGGAAATATGCATTTCAAAGATGCGATCAATCAGTATCCCAATTTTTCGCTTCTCGGAGAACCATGACATAAGAAAGATATTGTTTTGGAATTGCAATTGCTTGCTGATGTCGCATTAATCGGTGCACCAAGCGTCGGGAAATCCAGCATTATCAATAGCATCTCAAATACCAAAGCCAAAGTAGCCGATTATCCATTTACGACCCTTGCACCCAATCTGTGATCAGTCAAACAGGACGAACAGACCTTCAATGTCATCGATATCCCAGGATTGATTAAATGAGCAGCTGAGGGGAAAGGGCTTGGAAACGCCTTTCTGCGCCACATTTTGAAATCCAGAATATTTTGTATCGTGCTAGATATCGCCAGATATGACAAAGGAGTGACTGAGGCGACAGATTTACTTGAAGAGATTTTCCAATATATTCAGACCAAATTTGATCCCAATCTAGAAGACGATATCGTAGAGATGGACTTGGATATCAAAGTAGATGGAAATATGATTACCTTGTTCGCTTATCACGATAGCAAAGTTGTGTTGGAGAAAAGACTCATGTTTGTCGTGAATAAGTATGATCTCGTGAATGATAAGGATATCCTCAAAGAGTATACAGACGAACTCAAAAATCAGTTAGTTTTGTTTTTCAAAAAAAAGAAAATCTGAACCAAAGTCACGAAAAAAGTGTTGGACGAAAACCTGTTCACGATCTCCGCGGCTACTCACTTCGGTATAGAATCATGGCTCAAGAGAGTAGTGACCTTGCTCCGAAATACCAAACCAGAAGAGGTCTATCAGCTCGAAAATATTCCATTGGAAGATTACAAACAAGATCAGAGACAGATGATTGTGGAAATTACAGATCAGGAAAGACAAAAATTAATCGATGAGGAATATATTGATCCAGGAACATATGACTACGCGAAAGTGCGAGAAGTATCTCATCCAGAGATTTGTAAAATGGTGCGAATGACTCGACGATGAAATCCAGAAGCTGAAAATCATTTCTGGAAAGAAATGCTCAACAAATGATTTATAGAGACATTAGAAATGAGCTGAGTAAATAAGTGAGACATCTTGAAGATTGTAAGTTATTATGATGGGAAAGAAGATAGGTATATTGTTTACTAGGTTGAATCACCCCCTTGCCCCTCTTTAGCAAAGAGGGGAGAACTCATTATAACAATTAAAAGCCTCCTTTGCTAAAGGAGGTGGTGACCCCGCAGTACTGCGTGGGGAGACGGAGGATTTTATTTGTCAAAAGAATCCCATGTTTACTATTCTAAATATAAGCGATTCAGACAAGCACCGACAATCCGTCGTAGATGAATATACCAAGCGTTTGTGAAAATCGATAAAGATTTTGAACCTCAAACCAAGTAGAAACGGTACCGTCCAGCAAATAATTTCTGCCGATACGCAAAATATTATTACTCACCTGAGTAAATTTTCCGATACACAAAAAATATTACTATCCAAAGAAGGAAAACAATTGGACACGATGGGATTTGCGGCATTAGTGAGAAATAAAGATTTGGAATCCCGCTTTAGCGGGGCAGTATTCATAATCGGTTGACCATACTGATTAGATGAACCAGCATTGGCGAAACATATAGATAATAAAATATCTTTCGGCGCGATCACCCTGCCTCACGGCTTGGCCAAAGTGACCTTATTGGAGCAGCTTTACAGAATATGAACTATTGAACAAGGAAAATCATACCATTATTAATTTCTAAGTTCTAAGTTCTAAGTTCTAAGTTCTAAGTGCTAAGGTCTAAGGTAGAACAGGGGGAAAGTTACCACTATTAACTCTCATTGACATTAAATAGAAAGTATCTATACTGGGCTAAGTATATTTTTATCTATTAATACAATCCAATGACACTTGAATCGGACTGAGGCTCAACGGATTCCTGAATTTTCCCTTTATTGGAAGTTTTTTTTAACAATAAAATATATGCACCTAAGATAGGCACAGCCCTTGATATAGGATCAGATTTTGGTCAAAACAGTAAATATCTGGCAAATAAATGATATACAGTAGATGCTATACACGATAGTTGGCTGATGCAGACAACAAGGAAATATCATCCCAAGATAGATTTTATAGTCAGTGAAATATCTGCCGATAAGTTTTCAACAGCCGCCAAGAATCTTCCAACGAAGCAGTATGATATCATCATCAACCCTTATTTGATGGTAAGAAAAAACAAGGATTTTAGTACCGAACTCATTGTAAGTGCCATAGAGCATCTAAAAAAAGAGTGATATCTCTTATTCGAATTATTCTCATCTGATACTAGCAAATGAGGAGATTCTTATAAAAATGTACGCTGGGCCCCAAATGAATTACAAGAGGTCCTTGCAAAAAGAATATCAGGTGTAGATATCCTGCAAGAAAAAATAAGGACATCTATGATGAGATCTGGATGAGAGAATAAGTTTCTAGATGTTGTCATACAGAAAGTTGTATAACCTATTACATTATTGACCATTATTTAAAACTAAGAAATACAATGGGAGGACTTACATACAATAGTGGACGAAATGAAGATGGAACGCCCAAAGCAGACTATGCCTTGAGTAAATTTTCCGATACACCAGAAGTAATAAGAAATCTGTATGTAGAACTTTGCGGCAAATTTAACGTTCAAGCTCCTCAGACAAAAGACGCATTGATGGAAAATTTAAACGTGCTGAGATATATGTCTGGGTTAAATAAAACTGAATTTGAAATTTGACTAGCCAAGGAACACCCATTGGTATCAGTAAATGACGAGGAATTCAAAAAGTTTAAAGATATTGTGGTAAATCTTAGCACACATACAGAAGAAGCAATAGAAAAGATGAAATAATGCCCAATCTCTGTATCGGGCAAACTTTTAGTATCTTTTTGTAATTACTTTGCAATTGCTGAGCAGATTGTTATATATCTGTCACAGAAAAATAAGTGTAACAAATATAAAAGACAGCGATTATGGAAAAAAGAAAAGTTTTATTGTTCTTTGGTAATGCTGATATGGAGCATGCCATGAAAATGGGCTTTGAGGATACAGAATTCATTTGCGAAGTAGTAGCTCATCATTTTGAATTGATGGGGAAAGTTACTGAGCCAGATGTTCTAGCTATCTTTCTTGACGAAACCATTTCTGATGCTGGAGATTTTGGAGGGAGAAAAACACAAACCTACCAAAATACAGCAACGTTAGTGCTGGACGATCTTCAGGAAATCGGGTCAGAGGTAAAGGTAATTCTTGTTTCTACATGGCATGAAAGCGATTATGCGAATAACGAAAAAAGATTGTTTGTCGCTTTCAAAAGCACTCAAACATTCAGCAATGGGAATTGGCAAAACCTGATGAAAAGATTAAGGGCATTATAATGCCCATTAGAAATCTAGTTGTCTAAGATATGCATGCATATTAAAGAGAACTAGATTTTTTTGCAATTACTTTGCAATTACCTTGCGAATTGTTATATTTTCTCCGAAAGAAAATTCTGCTGATTAGAAAGGCAGATTATATCGTCCGCCGGAGGCGGAGGTTGGAAAGTTGAGAGTTGAGAAGTTGAGAGGTTAAGAAATGGAATCATTTCAACCCTCCACAGCGAGCAACGCGAGCTTCAACCCTCAACAGGACAAAGTCCTTCAACACCAGAGGTCGATATAATCTGTCTAGTCGCCGTATTTTCTGACCAGACTTTTATTCTTAATATTTTTACCATGGCTATTACAGCAAAAAAATTTGATGTACATGCAAAAACCTTTGATCGAGAAGGGAAGCAGATTTCTTTCGAGACAGGTAAATTAGCAGTGCAAGCAGACAATTCTCTGAGAGTACAATTCGGAGAAAACGTATTTCTCGTGGCTACCGTGATGGAAGCCAAACCAAAACCAGATTCAGATTTTTTACCTCTCATGATAGATGTCAGAGAGAGTTTCTCAGCAGCAGGCAGACTTGGTGGCGCGGCATACAGGAGAAGAGAAGGTAGACCATCAGATCAAGCAATCTTGTACTGTAGACTTATCGATAGAGCGTTGAGACCAATGTTTCCCAAGGGAATGATCAATGACGTAGTGATTACCGTGACGCCTTTGGCATTGGACCAGACATTCGATTCGGGAGTCGCAATGATGATCGGATCTTCACTGTCTATCATGGCAGCAGGAATTCCTTTTGACGGACCAGTAGGCGCAGCGCAGATTGGCTACATTGACGAAAAATTTATTATCAATCCTACAAGCGAAGAGATAACCAGAAGTATGTTTAATCTTGTCGTCGCTGGAAAAAAAGGAACTATCAATATGATCGAAGCCGATGGTGCTGAAGTGCCAGCTGATTTGATGAAAAAAGCATTTGAAGTAGGTCAAAAAGCGATCGATCAATCATGTGATTTTCAGTTGGAATTTCTTAAAAAATTAGACGTTGCCAAAAAAGAAATCATCTACAACAAACCATCAGCTGATCTGATCTCTTTCGTAAGTAATATTTTGACCAAAGATAAACTCAACGCAATGGCAGGCAATAGCAAAGTGCCATTCAACGAATTATATTCACTTTACGAAAAGGAAGCAATAGAACTCTGTAAGGAGCATATCGAAGACAAAGAAAAAGAAGAATTCACAGAAGCCAAAGTCAAAATGGCCGTCTTCGCTATTATCAAAAAATTTATCCGCTCTCGTACTTTAGAGACAGGCAAAAGAATAGATGATAGAGACGTAAAAGATATTAGATCATTATACTGTGAAGTAGGATTACTTCCTAGAGTACATGGAGCTGGATTATTCCGAAGAGGAGATACTCAGGTCTTGAGTACCGTTACGCTTGGATGACCAAAAGAATATTTGATCCTCGACGATACAGAAAATTACAATGTTCATCAGAGATATATTCATCATTACAATTTCCCTCCGTATTCAGTCCATGAAGCGAAAGCTATGAGAGGCACAGGAAGGAGAGAAATCGGACATGGAAGATTAGCAGAGAAGGCATTGGAAAGATTATTACCCACGATGGAAGAATTTCCTTATACCATCAGAGTAGTATCTGAATGTTTAGGTTCGGGTGGATCTACCTCTATGGGATCTGTTTGCTGATCTACGCTTGCCTTGATGGATGCTGGAGTCCAACTCAAAAAACCGGTCGCTGGAATCGCGATGGGATTGATGACAGAACACGATGATGATAGCGATGAAATCAAAAAACATTTGGTCTTAAATGATCTTATGGGGACAGAAGATTTCACGGGAGATATGGATTTCAAAGTAGCTGGTACCAAAGATGGTATCACTGCTATCCAGTTAGATACGAAGCTCAAAGGATTGACGATGGATATCATCCACGAAACAATTGATAGAGCATGTGAAGGCTATGTAGAGATCATGGACTTTATGCTCAAGACGATTGACAAGCCAAACGCGACACTCAGAGAACACGCGCCAAAGATTCAGATCATTCATATCAAAGCAGATAAAGTAAGAGAAGTCATCGGAAAGGGTGGCGAGGTAATCAATGGAATTATCGATCAAAATCCAGGAGTAAAGATTGACTTCGAAGACGATGGAACATGTTATATCGGACACAAGGATCAAGCAGTGATCGACAAGGTTATAGCTATCGTCCTTGAAATCGCTTCTGACTTAGAGCCAGGACAGGAATTCGACGCAAAGATCAAGAGAATAGAGGATTATGGATTATTCGTAGAATTACCAAAAAAGAAAATGGGACTTTGTCATATTTCCAATCTTGGTCAGAGATACGAGACGCCACTTACCAATTCATTCAAGCTTGGACAAGTGATTAGAGTCAAGATCAAGGGAATAGATGCCGATGGTAAAGTAGCTTGTATGAAGATATAAAGCTAATAATATAGAATCACCCCTCCCCCTCTTTAGCAAAGAGGGGTGCTCCACATTGTAAGCCTCCTTTGCTAAAGGAGGTGGCGAACGGATGTGAGACGGAGGATTTTATTTTTTTCAATCAATCTCAATGAAACTCCTTAGAAATCTTCTGGTCATTATCGGCATTATCGTCGCTGTGCTTATCGTCGCTCGATGGTACCTTGGCGGATTTACTACACCAGCAGTGACAGAAAAAGCTATGGCACCGTATGTCATTGCATACACCACATTTACATGAGAGTATAAGGATGTTGGTCCGACCATGACAAAGTTGTATGATGCACTATCTGGTGCTGGGGTAACCTCATCGACAGGTGTCGGTATCTATTATGATGATCCAGATGCCATCTCTGGGAAAAGTCTGAGAAGTGACGTAGGAAGTGTCATATCTCAATCTGATTTTGCTAAGTTGAATAAAAAATCAGCAGACTACAAACTCAAAGTAGTAGAGGGATGAAATATGGTTGTAGTAGAATTTCCTTACAAAAATAGCTTCTCCTATATGGTTGGTCCGATAAGAGTATATCCAGTCGTAAATGCGTATCTCAAAGAAAAAGGATACAATACAGGAGTGGCAAGGACAGAGCTCTATGACGTGACAGCAAAGAAAATTTATTACATCGCTGAAATTGTAAAGTAAAAAATACGTAGGGGCGTTTATTAAACGCCCGGGCGAATACTATTCGCCCCTACAACTAGGTGGAAAGTTTCTATATAATTACACGCAAAAAAATGCCCTACCGGCATTTTTTTTAATTCCCAGATATCTCATACGCCAAAATCTATTGACACAAAGTGTGAAATATATATAAAAACGTCAGTAATTTTACTATTTCTCATCCTTCCTCATGAAAAAAACCGAAATCCCTTGAGAAGCTACAAATGCTGTCCAACCAGTGCTAGATCAAAAACCATGAAACAATAATTTGCAAGTGACTCAAGATAGTCAAGTAGTAAAAAGCAAATTGGGCGAGATATTATTATCATTACAAAACAAGGCAATTATAGAGAATCAAAAGGTAGTACTCGGTTATCTAGACAAGTTAAAACAATATCTCAATGGAGAAAAGAAATTTTTCCTCGTGCAACGTGCTGAAAGTCCATTAGATATGGCTCCATTCTCTATCAGATTATTGCAACATCAAAATGGCAAAGTGTCTCATGATGGAGAAGATTTGCATACAGCAGTACAAAGTTTGCCATGTATACATACGCCGATAGATGATATAGCAAAACTCGAAAAATTATCAAACTATCATTTTTGTGAGGATAATGAAGAAGTTAATGTGCTACTACCCCTCCTTGAAGAATTAGCGCTCTATCCAGTAGATGAGAGAATGTCGGTAGTCGAAAAGACTGTAGCCAAGATACATAGAATGGCATGAGTGAAAAATCCAAAAGAGGAGGTACGTGTTTTCTATAAGTAAAAAGGTCATACTCTACACTCTACACTATACACTCAAAAAAATGCTTTACCAGCATTTTTTTTATTTCATCGCTTTTCGCGTGGTATAATGATGGATGGCGAAGCCAAAATATATTCACTCATTATCGAGCGTATCGGCCACTTTGTTCAATTCTTTTTTCACTACTTTCATTCCCTTACCACAAAAACTTACTGATGATCATTCGCTAGATTTTCCTGTCTCTACTCAGATGATTAATTTTTTATCATATCTCTTCGCGAGAGCGACTTCTTCCGTGATGATGCTTTGTATCTTTTTCGCGGTGTTGCGATAGGCCATGATAGTCAAGCCATCCGTGGTGGTCCACAACCGCTCACCCAATGTTCAGTTTCAGAAAACATTTTGATACGGCAATACATCAAACCAGAAAGGCACATCCCAAATAATTTCTTCCTCAGGCAAACGATCAATGATGCTACGAATGAGCTGCTGATACAGCAAAATCGTCCCACTCTGATCACGATCTCGTCCATCCAAGGTATAGGGCTCGACGTCCATATGAAGTCACACAAATTTCTGTTTCGTCGTAGCTTGCTTTTGATAACGGGTATATCGATCAAGTGTGCTACTAAGTTTCGTCTGCTGTTCTGGATAGATCCACTTCGCATCTCCCAAAAGAAAATATACCTGAATGTCTTGTTTGCGGAGCTTGCTGATGAAGTTTTCATAGACCTTGTCTGAGATATCGGTGTTTGCTTGGAGATAGAGTTCCGTAGCTCATTGCGTCACGAGAAACTTGCCGATCGCAGTGGTATCGGTTTTGATGAGTTTCGTATTCCAGAGTCGAGTACCTAGCGGCTGATCATTCGCTAGCAATCCAGCGAAACTAGCCGAGCCAACGCAAGCGCAGGCGATAATGATTCAAGATAACCGACGTTTCGTTCACAATCACATCAGGAGCAAATGAAGGATAAAAATCACTTCTAGCATAAAAAAGAGCAACTAAGAAGCAAAGCAAAATGCTGTTGTACAATAATGGCAAATATCCATCCAAAGCCTGCTTAATGACATTATGTATAATAATCTTTTCAGCCATCTGGCAATCTTCTGAAATCTTCAGACGAATCATCTGAAATCATGTCACAAAATTTGCTTTTTTTGCCATTTCTCAGTATAATTAATTGTCTTTTAGTTTTGACAAAAATTAATGAAACATTCATTAACAAATATCCAGAAAGTAGCCGATGATATCAAGTCGATCAAAATCCAATGAGCGACGAATGTTGCCAAGGCAGCACTGGAGATTATAATCAGCGAACTCAAGACCAAGAAATTCAAGACCATCAAGGAATTGGAATCATTCGTCAAACAAGGAGCCAAGCTGCTAATGAAAGCCAGAGCTACAGAACCGATGTTATTCAATGGGATGAAGTGCGGGCTTGTACAGTTAACGAGTTCAAAAGTTAGCGGGTTAACGAGTTGAAAAGAATCTCCAATAAAACAAGTAAATCAGTTACAAACAAAAGTCATAAAATCATTAAAAATGTATCTGTTAGATGTGCAATGAGAAGAGAAAATCAGACCAAAGATTGGAGCCAAAATAATCAAATCTGGTTACAACATCATGACGCATTGTCATTCGGGTTCAGTCGTTAAAGTGCTTACCACGGCTCGAGATATGGGGAAGAAAATTCACGTCTACAACAGTGAAACTAGACCTCTTTATCAAGGCAGAAAGACATCTCTGGATTTACTCAAAGCTGGCGTGCCAGATACGATGGTGACGGAATGATCTGCAGTATTCTTTACAGACAATGTATATGAATCAGAGGTAAATGTAGATATCGTGCTTATTGGTAGCGATTGTATCAAGCTCAATGGTGATGTGTACAACAAGATTGGAAGTTTTGCTATTGCAATGTCTGCATGGCATTCATGAATCCCAGTATATGTCGTAGGAAGTTTGACCAAAGTAGATACAGAATGAAAAGTAAAAATAGAAAAAAGACCTGGCTCTGAAGTGCGACCAGATGCTCCGAGATGATTGGACATTATCAACTACGCATTTGATATGGTTCCCGCGAAATTTATTACAGGTATTATCACTGAATATGGCATCATTCCACCCAAAGATATTAAGAGATATGTGAAGACCTATTATCCATGGATGATGACTTAGAACTTAGATAGGAGAACTTAGAACTTAGACTTCGAGTAACCCAATAACCAATACACCAATAACCAATAAACAAACCCTTTAACTTTAAAAACTTTTTACCCTTTACAGCCAATAAAAATGGACAAAACAAACTCATCCCCATCTCTTCCTGAAAGAATTATCCAACAGGCAGAAAGCATTCGTACCAAGATCAAAGCTAATCAACTAAACGCATCTGAAGAATTATCTAGTGCTTTGGATGATTTTGTAAACACTCCAGAAGAAAACGTCATCAAAAAGATCAAAGAGTTGAAAAAGAAGTATCCTGATCAATATAATGAGTATATGAAATTGTCAGAGATAGAAGAAAAGTGAACAACAGTAATCAATGAGGACGAATATGTAGCTAAATACCACAGAGACACAGAAATAGCAGAAGCTCTCGGTACCAATTCCTTCTATGATGAGGGGAAGGTAATCTTTACAGCTAATTATGGAAATTCCAAGATATTTACCAGTGATGGTGAAACATTTACAGATACAGGGAAAAGCTATTCCCAGATTAATAAATGTGGAGAGTATTATCTAGGAATACAGGCAAAGAACGAAGGTAATCACATGGTAGAATGACCAGAAACATATGAGGTATTGGACAGAGAAGGACATGAGGTGCTAAAAGCAAAATGAGATGTTGATTATCGATCACGTCATAATCTATATCGCGATCAATACAAGCAAGGAGAAACAAAAGTATTGGCATTATATGACGAGCATATGCATAAGATAGCAGATGCTATACCCGCAGAGGATAATTTTATAGGGAGAAAAAATGGTAAGCTCCTTTTTTCAAAACCATCTAGAGTTATGGACGAAAGACAATATCTAATAATAAATGAATGAGAAACACGAGATGGAGAGTATCATGCCACAGATAAGATACAGAATGAAGAAGTATACCAACAGTACAGGAAAGATACAGCAGACGAAATAGAACAATATGAGGCCAGGCAAAAAGAAAAAGCAAAAATGACTGCTGATTTTAGCATTACATTCCAAGAGGATAAATGAACGTCAGTCGAGAAAATTATCGATAAAGAATGAAATATCGTGTTTAGCTCAGATGATGAATTGGATTATCAAATAACATACCCTCATGATATCAATAAAAATAATATGAGGAACAATCAAGAAAGATTAAACAATGGTATATTTATTCTATGCGGTATAGAAAAAAGAGAAAACGGACTTCCCAAGAAGGATGTCTTTATCAACGCGAAAACAAAAAAAGTATTGGAATTTATAGGCGTAGCATGAGGTACCTATGTGAATAGAAAAGTAGTAAAACATTTTACCACTGGTAATGATGTAGAGTTATATGATCTAGAATGAAATAAATTGTGATTGGGCGGAGAATATATCGCCAACGAACATAATTATCAAGTCATCAAAAACGGTAAAAAATACCAGATAGTAGAAAACAGTACATGAGAAGTAAAACCTCAACTCTATGACAAAAGACTAAAGACCTACGATGAATGAGAGAGAAAAATAATCGTTGTAGAAAACGATGGCAAGGAACATATCATAGAAATTAGAAAATAACATTTTATCTTCTTATCTTCCACAGAAATGACTACTTCAACTATCTGAGAGCAGGTACTGAACCAGGTTCAAGAGATCAAGAACCAAATCAATGCATGAGAGTTGCAAGTTTCTGAAGACTTATTACAAGTGCTCAACGTACTTAGCGAAAAAACGTCAGAAGAAATTTTGAAAGAGAGTAGAAAGCTAAAGAAAGAACATCTAGATGAGTATCTAGAGTATCAGAAGCTTGTGCAGACAGCAGAAAAGATTGCTGAAGAAAAAGAGAAAAATCCCACATCTTATCATAAAGTACCTGGTATAGATTGGAGAATTATAGCGACAGACAAAGAGGTAGTAAGAGGAGAATTCCCTGCGATGAAAAAAATACAAGCGATATGGGATGAGATAAAAGGATCATGGGAACATATAGAAAATAATATTAATAATCATCGTACAGCGGTATTTGTAGCTCAAAAAGAAAAAGACCCAGATGCTATCCAAAAGATGAAAGAGAAAGGAGCATTCAAGAATACTATGGATACTAATAATCTACGAGGCAGTAATCGGGGTAAAGTACATTTCAAAGAAAATACTCCATATCTTGTGCTGGTGAAAAGAGAGCATTGATCTCCATATCCAGTAGAAGTCGTATTCGAACAAGAAGAATCGTATGGCAATAGAGGCTGTTATTATAGAGATATTAGTACAGAAAAAGAAGCGGAAGAAATTATGAAAGAATATACTATTGCCAGATAATTTTTACTTTATTATTTCCAAACAAAAATGAACATTCAAGAACTTCTCGCTACGCTCAATCCACATCAGGCAGCGTACGTAAACATGGATCTCAAGGATCCAAAAAATGGCGAATATATGCTCGCAGTATTTCATTTGATCCCATGAGGAAAATTAAATATTTTGCAAGCAGCATGTGAAGTCTCAGCAGAATCGAGCACTGGTACTAACTTTGCGGTGCAGACCGAGACAGCTTTTTCTAGAGAGATGAATTCTCTCGTCTACAAACTAGATCTGGAAAAAAACCTCGTACGAATTGCGTATCCACGAAGACTGTTTGATCGTGGTGGGAATGTGCAAAACATCTTAACCTATATCGCAGGAAATATTTTCTGAATGAAAGAGATCAACGCATTGAAATTACTTGATGTACGATTTCCATCAGCAATGTTGGAACAATATGATGGGCCAAGTTATACATTAGACGATATGAGGAAATATTTGAATGTGTATGACAGACCAATTCTGGGTACAATCGTTAAGCCAAAGATGGGATTAACTTCATCAGAATACGCCGAAGTAGCATACGACTTCCGAAAGGGAGGTGGAGACTTCGTCAAAAACGATGAACCCCAAGCCAATCAGGATTTTTGTCCTTACGATAAGATGGTGAAGAATGTAGCAGAAGCTATGGCAAAGGTCGTCAAAGAAACAGGCCAGAAGAAGGTGCATTCCTTCAATGTCTCTGCATCAGATTATGAGACTATGATTTCTAGATGTGAGATGATCGTCAATTCATGAATGGAAAAATGATCATACGCATTCCTCATCGATGGAACGACAGCAGGATGGATGGCAGTACAGACACTCAGAAGAAAATATCCTGATGTCTTTATCCACTTCCACAGAGCGGGACACGGTGCGTTTACTAGACCCGAAAATCCTATCGGCTACACCGTATTGGTGCTTTCCAAATTTGCTAGACTAGCAGGGACATCTGGCATCCATACCGGTACTGCATGAGTAGGCAAGATGGCATGAAGCCCAGAAGAAGATGTCACAGCAGCACACAATATTTTCTGACTTGATGAGCCAGGACATTTTTTTCAGCAATCACGAGGAGAAATTCCAGAAAATGATTTGGATCGAATCACTAAAGTGCAAGAAGATCATCATCAACACGTAACTATAGACGATGATAGTTGGAGGAATATGAAGAAGTGTTGCCCGATTATTTCATGAGGGCTTAATCCAACATTACTCAAACCATTCATCGATGTGATGGGCGATGTAGATTTTATTACCACGATGGGAGCTGGTTGTCATGCACATCCTGGTGGGACACAGAAGTGAGCCACTGCATTAGTGCAATCATGTGAAGCGTATAAAGCAGGAATAGATATCCACGAATATGCTAAGGATCATGAAGAATTAGCGCAGGCAATTGAATTCTTTGAAAAGAAAGACAATAAAGAAGTTAGACACGCGGAAAGAAGAGAATCGAATTAGACATAAGTATCAAGACATAAGTATCAAGATTTATTTGTCTTATATCTTACGTCTCATGTCTTACGTCTAAAAGAATCATTTTAACACTTCACCACTCAATATATGAACAATGTATTCCATGCAGTCACCAAAGTAGTTGATTTCCATGAAGGAGAAGAACTTACTATTTGGCTCAATGAAGGTCAGGCCATAGAATATGGTATTACTGCCATGGACAAAGTTTCTCTTATTTATAAGGGTAAAGAATATGTGTTAGATGCAAATTTAACCCACAGATATATAGATACCTATGAAGTGGGTATCCCAAAAGATGTCGCTGACAAGTATGCTATGAAAAGTGGCGAACGCGTACAGATAAGTTTTACACAGACAACATCTGCAGCATTGGAAGCACTCAAGAGAGTGATGAAATGAGATAGAAAAACGAAATTTACGCAAAAAGATATTGAGTTGATCATGAAAGATATTTCTACCAATCGTTTCACTGATACCTTGATTACCTATTTCTCAGCGCTTGGATTTTTCCGTGATTCTACTGATCAGGAAATGTATCGAATGGCAAAAGCTATGGCAGAAGCTGGTGAAATGCTTCATCGAAATGGTGTAGTAGCAGACAAACATTGTATGGGTTGAGTTCCTTGAAATGAAACCACGATGATTATGATACCACTACTTGCATCATTAGGCATCAAAATGCCAAAGACATTCTCCAAGGCGATTACAACACCGGCAGCGACAGGGGAGTGTGTCAGCGTCTTGATGGATATTTCATTTACCAAGAAAGAAATCGAAGCATTAGTCAAAAAAAATAATACCTGTCTTGTACGAGGTGGTGGATTAGATTTAGCACCAGCTGATGAAAAATTAATCAAAGTAGCTTATCCATTATCTATGCAATCCTATCCAAGGACTATCGTTAGTATCATGGCCAAGAAATATGCTATGGGAATCAATCATTCTCTGATAGATATTCCCGTATGACCGACTGCCAAAGTACCTGATATGAAAACTGCTAAACGACTCAAAAAAAGATACGAATATGTAGGCAAAAAACTCTGAATGAAAGTTCACGTAGAGATCACGGATGCGTTACAGCCTATCGGAGCTGGAATCGGAGCTGTTCTTCAGGTCAGAGAAGTTTTACGTGTTTTACAACAACACCCAGATAGACCAACAGATTTAGAAGAGAAGGCATTACATCTTTGTGTCAAGATTATCGAAATGGTCGGTCTCGCTCAGGGCAAAGAAGCTAAGAAATTAGCATATGGACAATTGGTCTCATGAGAAGCATGGAAGATGATGAAAAAAATTATCTCTGCTCAGCACGGAGATCCTCATGTGGTATCAGAAAAATTAGTCTTAGCTGAGCATAGCAAAGATATCTTAGTTCCCAAGACAGGCAAAGTAGTCGATATTGATATGAAAGTATTAAACGTTCTAGCAAGGACACTCGGTGCGCCACTAGATCTCAAGGCAGGAGTGTATCTTCATCACAAGCTTGGCGCGCAAGTCAAGAAATGAGAAAAATTATTCACTATTTACGCTGATGAGGAGAATAAAATTGATCTAGCAATGCAGTTTTTGAAAGAGAAAGAAATATACAAAATTAAATAATTGAATTGCTTGTTTTATTCGTAATGTGGACTGCTATGCCACCAAAATCTATCGAGACATTGCCTGCGACATCAGCACTCAACGAATTAGAACCTCACTATAAGAGAGAGGAACGTACAGAGTCGCATGCTGAGAGAAAAGTGCCTACCTATGCACCAGAAAAGGAGAACTGATTTTTCCAATTACAAAAGTTGACTACCTATAGTAAGCTTACTAAGTGAGAGCAGGATCAGACGCACAAGATAGTAGAAGAACAGTATATGACAGACAAGAAAAGATTGCTCGTCAGTAAAGGTTCGTCAGAAGACGTCAAAAATGCACGTGAGAGATTGCTAAAAAAATATGCTGAACTCAATTATTATGGGACAGGAGAATGAGGGAACCTTGGAGCCGAGAAAACGTTGACTAATGAGGAAAATGATTGTGTAAACTCATGTGCAGTCATCATAGCAACGGGAGAAAGAGTCACGAGTAAGAGGACAGATTCACACATCCAGAAGGTATTTTATACACACGGTTGGTTGCAAGAATGATGGACAGAGTGAGATGCATATAAGGATTTCAAAAATCAGCATCCACAAATAGGAGAACACTTGAAAGCATACGGATTTGATGATGCTCAGATTGAAGAGTTCTATCAAAACCAATACTTCTTGCAGATTGCTGAAAGTCATAAGAGCGAATTAAATGCTGCAGGTATACATGATCTGGATGCATTGATCAAAGATTTTAAAGACATGAAATTATATCTCGGAATAGATTTTGAGATAGAAGAATATATTCAAGATCTACAAATGAGGTCTTTGGATGGGGACAGAAACGTTGATGTGGGACTAAATAAGCTATTTACCAATATCCAAAATATAGATCCGACTTCAGCTACGCGAAAGTGATATTTTGATCAGCAGATAGGAGATACAGCGATAGAAGAATTTGATGATGCAATAGGTATGAGAAAATTTGTAGAGAAAATTTTTTTCACACAAAATAAAACATCTCTAATGGCACTGTTGCGTGACATGCCAGCAGATAAACAGGACGTGTGTATAGCATATCTCATGGGAAAAACAGCTACTGATATTTCTAGCCTGTGAACCAAACATCAGAAGGAACTGCAGGGGCTCAAGCAGAAAGTGGATCATATGATCGATGCACAGATACCAACCATGCAAAAAGAGCTTACTACGATCACTAATGTGACTATCAAAAAATATGCACTCATAAAGGTAATGCCTATTCTAAATTCATATCTCAATGTGACCTATGGAGACAATCAAGAAAATTTTCTAAAAGAATTAACCATAGATGAGAAAGAATGAGTAATATTCAATAGTAATCAAAGATTCGCTATCTGATGTACTATCAATGGGCAAAAGATACACCTCTCTTTCGATACGAAAGGAAACGTATACGTCCAAGATGCTATCAACAAAAAGGCTGGGGTAGACATCATTACATTAGGTACAGAAGAAGAAAAATTGATCGGGCAATTTCCAGATATGCAGTGATTTATCTTAGATGCAAAGCATACACTGCCTTTTGCAGACTTACTTAGTGCATCAGGTTCATTGTGAGAGTTTACTTCCCTCCTGGCGACACAACTTGAGACAAAGACATATCCCAAAGATGTCCTTGTAGCACAAAATGCACTCCAGAGAAGTATCAACAAAAACATGCTGTATCATGAGATACAACAATTGACATGAACTGCTAATATGCAGCTCAACAAAACTACCTACCCCAATCAATATGCATTTTATCAGAAGATGGATCAGGGAATTGATAAGTTAACTATAGATGATATGAGGACACTAATGACCGAGTTAAAGACGTTCCAAAACAATATCACGGGATGGAAACCAAGAGAGCAGACTCAATATACAGATACGAAGAATAAAGTACTCTGGGATCTCTTCAATAATGAAAAAATGCAAGAAGATAAAAAGCAATGAGCTAATGATAATTATCCAAATAGTCGATCATTATTCCTCTGACAATCAATATTCAATTCTGTAGAACAATGATATAGCGAAGCTGAACAATGATTTGATATCAACAGATTGAAAACTATCAATGCATGTATGCAAGCAAATCGTGATGTGGATGAGGAAGTGGGTAAGAGCACTGGCATGCATTCACTTCGTCGATATCGTGAGACTATGAAATGGATAGAGCCACATTATACGCAAAAAGATAAAGATGACGTAGAAAAACTAGAACAACAATTTGCATAATTTTATTTCTTGGCTATTTTAGATGACCTGAATTATCGCAACACTCTGACCAGCGAGCGCAAACAAAACGATGATACAGCAACTGCACAATGCAGGAGTCAGTATATTTCGTTTCAACTTTGCACACGAGAATAAAGAGACAGCAAACAAGGCCGTTGCAGATATTCGCGACATAGAAAAAGAGCTGGGTATCAAAATCCACTTATTAGCAGATGTTGAATGACCGGGTGTGAGGACTGGCACATTAACAGAGAAAATTGCTTATATCAAAGGAGATGAGTTTAAAATCTTTGTCACAAACACACATACTGAACCAAAATCTTTGGTATGCGACTATCCGTCTTTACCTGATGACGTTCACGTGGGTGGCATTATCAAGATCGATGCAGGATTATTTAAAGTCAAAGTATTGGAAAAGGGAAAAGATTTCGTACTGGTCCAAGCGCAGAATGATTTCGTCGTCGGATCGAGAAGACATATTAACTTGCCAGGTGTGCATATCCAATTACCAAGCTTCACCGACAAAGATAAACAAGATGTATTGGATGCTATTCATTTAGGTTTCGATCATGTAGCATTAAGTTTCGTTAGGTCGGCGGCAGATATGCAAGAGCTGAGAACATTTTTGGATACTCACAACGGAGAACATATTAAGACTATTTGCAAAATAGAAAATGAAGAAGGACTACAAAATATCTCATCCATCGCACAAGCGAGTGATATCGTGATGGTAGCAAGAGGTGACTTGGGAACAGAGCTTCCGATAGAGAATCTTCCTATCTACCAATTACAGATTATGAGAGCAACGAAAGAACAGCAAAAGAAAGTAATCGTTGCTACAGAAATATTAGAATCTATGATTCACAATTCCACACCTACAAGAGCCGAAGTGAATGATATTTTCTATGCTGTCGTAGAATGAGCAGACTACTTAATGCTCTCATGAGAGACGGCAGTGGGGGAGTATCCTATCCAATGTGTAGAAACCATGAAAAAAATTATCGCCACATCAGAGCAATATAGGTAGAATGTTCCAATACTTTTCAAATGTACTAATTACCAAAACAATTTTCAAATTTAAAAATTTTAAAATTCAAACATTGTTTCGTAAATTTGAATATTTGTAAACCTGCACGCCAGCAGGCGGGTTCGTAAATTTTTTCTTAGATAATTTTCTTTTCTTTTCTAAAAATTTCTGAAACATTGTAACAAAATTCACAGAGCAAATAACATTGATGCATGCTGATATAATCGAAGAACGATTGTCCTTCTTTGATCTTACTAAAATCAATGGCGATGTCTACGTGGTAGTCTGGACTGCCTTTTCGCTCTTTGAAATGTTCACTATATTTCATCAAGAAATGTAATTTCGTTGTCTTCTCATGCGAGAGATAATCTTTTTGTTTCACAAAATCATCCATCTTGATCGTCAATGTCGGCGTCAGTGAATGAGAAAAAATATTTCTAATCAATCTCACAATCTGATCAAAATCAAAAAACGATTCACCTAATCTCTTTTGCAAAAATGTAGCAAACGCTTTATTGTTTTCTATAAGCTCTCTCGTGACACTGACAATTCATTTGATTGCACTCATCTCTATCAGGTAACCAAAAATATTTTTCTGATCAGGATTATTAGCAATGTCTTGCAACATCTTTTCTACATATGGCGTATTGATTTCAAACTTAGATTTTTCACCAGTTTTCACCTTAACTTTGGCACTTTCTTTGGCCTTGTCTTTGTTCTTGGGCAAAATAAAACTCTTCTGCTGGATCTGATGCTCGATATATTTCCCCAGTAGCAAAAATCTGTAGTACGACTGCAGGAGAATAACGTGTTCACGGAGTTGGGACATGATGGTGTAATAAGAGTTAAGAGTGTAGAGTGTTATATGGCTGAATTAAAAATTCAAAATTCATTTTAATCTCTATACCATGCTTTCACTTTTCCCCACTGCTCAAGTAAATGATGATAGGCATCAATGACAAAAGTCCTTATGCGCTCAGCGAACTGCTGGCCATAATCACCCATATATGATCCTCAGATAATGAAATTTAGGAGGATTTTATTTATTTTTTTCTCATATTGTTCAAACATGACGTTAATGAGTTTATAAAGTCATTCCGGTGCCCCGATTTGCAACTTGCCTACCGGCAGGCAGGCCGGAATCTTCATAGAAAGAAATCTCTATCTATTATCTACTAGTACACAAAAAAATAAAATTATCAAGCATAAAATATTCGTGAGGTTGGAGTATAGAAAGACGGACGTATATATAACATATTATATAACAATATAGAAATATGGCAATAGGGAAAAAAGGATTTTCACCCTTATTTTTTATAAAATGAGGGTAATTGCATATAATTAAGATGTTTATCTTGTACACGTATATTATGGATAAGAAACAACTCATCATCACTATCCTTACAAAATTAAAGCCTTACCGAAATCTGGCAGAGGGTCTTTTGGCATTAGTAGAGAGTCAATACATCGATGACAAAACCATCGACTGATTGATTCATATTTTTGCTAGTTCCATCAAGGAGATAAAAAACACAGGAGACAAGGAAAAATTAGAGAAGGGATTGGCACTCGTCAAGAAGCTAAAAAAACAAGAAGATACCGAGCAACTCCAAGATGAGGAGTCAGTAGAAAATCTTTTAGATACTATCTAATATTCCCATGGTTGAAAACATTTTAAAAAAAATTGACAAGCAAATTGACAAGAATAATCAAGTCGAGATAGGAGAAATCAAAAAAGCATTGGATGATGGATTTTTTGATAAGGCAGGGAAGGAGCATAGAATAAACGATCTTGTCACTCAGCTAGAGGAGGAGAAAAAGACTGAGCTGATGAAGACATATACCGATTCATTGACGAGTGCAGTAAAAAATATTTTTGAAAATCTTGCAAAAAATAATTCTGTCCCAAACCCAACAGAAGAGAAATTGTTGCAATTGTATGATATTACCTTACTCAAAAAAGATCACACTGGTGTCATCCAACCATCTATGCCTTCAGAGTATACACAAGATCTTAAGCAGAGATATATCAACACACTTACCAATCAGGATAGATTCACATTCTTTCAGCAAGAATTGATCAATGAGAAAATCTATGCTCCCGATACTGAAAAGATTACTTATGAGAATAGTGCATTACTATATAAAAGATTGAGTACATGAATTTCAGCTCCTATTGTTGAATGAGCACTCACAAAAGCTGTTGTCCAAAGTTTCATCGAGACCTCTAGACTAGCAGATAAACAAGCAAAGGTACAGGAGTTAGTTTCTACATTGCCCAAGGCGGATTGACGTACAGTCACTCTTGAGGCGACGAACAATACAATGACAATTACTTTCACAGAAGAAGGAGTGATGCTATCCGAGGTTATTGATCTGACGACCGTCTTGGATGACCTACTGACGCAGGAAAAATTTGCTACATACATTACGTCTACATATAATGTCTTAGACAAGAGGCATCAGAAGATAAATGCTATTGATATAAATGGAAATGGTACAATAGATGAACAAGATATACTTATCGCCATAAAGGAATTTTCTCCAGAGGACTGGCTAGATGTCAAAGCATGAATGGGGAAGAAAAAAAACGAAGCACTGGCAAAAAGCTTGACCACTGCATTGACTGAGCTCCATGACAAAATCATCCCAACATATATTGCAAAACCAGACAAGGTCGATGCTAACTGGATTGCTGTACTAAATCTCTACCTTGTGCTTATCAAAGGGCAGAATATTAAAGTTGATAAAGAACAATCGCCGACGTTACTTAGTCATTTAGATACGGAAAAAGCAAATCGAGTACTCAAACATACGGAGAATAAAACAGAAGATTATACCAAAAATCTCAAGGACTTTGGGCTCAAGACACTCAAAAAATTTCCTACATTATCAGGGTGCTGACTCATCTCCAAAGAAAATATCAAAGACTATTTTGATCTACCATCACAGTATGACAATGATGCAGACAAGGCACTTATAGCCAACAATCTCCAGACCCTCATAGTAGAATACTACAAAGTAGATCCTTCAGCCACAGCAACAGAAAATATTTCTCTGACAGTGCTTGATAAAAAAAAGAAAGCCAAAGAAGCAGAGTACCAAGAAAATCGCGCGATAGTAGACATATACAACAAACTATCTCAGCCTGAATTCGAATCGGGCAAACTAAATCTTGGAGCATTGGCGGGGAAAGAAACAGCCGAGGGGGTTGCTTGCATCACTAAGGCATTAGTGCAATTTATATCAGACAAATACGAAGGCAATATAGAATGATTTATGAAAAATCGAAGTACTACTGACGGAGTAATGAGCTTCATTATCAGACACCAATGAAATGATATCAAGGGAAGTCCACTACAACAGTTATTCGACATGTATAGCACGGCGATATTACAACCATTCCATGATAAAAAAAATCCAGCGATGCGAGATGATATGGTGATGAAATTGTATGAAGCTAATAAGTATAGTCGAGATGAGCTCAAAGACCCTACTGATAGCGAGATAAATAAATTTTATACCAATGCAGCTGATGCAAAATATTTCAAAGCACATATCAATGATATCAAAAAAATCTTTGGAGAACGAAGAAAGACAGAACAATATGTGGCAACCACCAAAAGTATATTGATGAGAAGAAAATGTATGTTTCCTGATGTAGATAATGCTACGACCAGAGAATTTTTGGCATTACGCGATAGTAAAGTCAGTGCTGCACAAAATACAATAAATTTCTATCAAAAGCGAATTGCCAATCAAGAAGGAGAAAAAAGTGTTGCTGATCGTGAGTGGCAAAAAGCTAGGTCAGAACTAACTTATGCGACCAAAGACACGGGCCATATGTCACCAAGTGAATATAAGGCTTATACTAATAACATAAATAGTCTAAAAGCTAAGCAGATAGAAGCTTATCAGAAGTCTGCAAAGATTGGATCAGAGATCGGAAGAATCAAGAAAGAGGTCAATATATTTGTGAAAGAGGATATGAGCAAAATGATGGACGAATTGAACCAAGAATATGTAAATACTATCATCAAATTGAATAATTATAATATTGGTCAGATACAAAAGATAGGTAAAATCGCTAGCCCATTTGGTTCAAATGTTCAGTTGGATTTTGGTAAATATACAGGTATCAACTGATGAACAAGTGCGGTAATCGTAGATACGTGGCGAGAAAAAATGCGTTCTGTCGGTGAAGACAAGCTCAAACAGATACAAGAAGATCCTATCTGATTCGCAATCGATGTAATAGCTGTGCTAGTTGCGATTACTGTCACTGGCGCAGTAGTTGGAGCAAGCTATTGATCGGGAGCTGTAGTTGCATGAGGTGTGTTTTTTATGACACAGAATGCAGTAAAGATGATAGGACATGGTACCTATGAAGCAATCAAAGGAGAAGAGAACAATGAAAATATAAATCCCTTTGTCTATGGTATGTTGAAATGAGCCGACGCTATTGATGAGAGTGGAAAGATGAGACCAGCAGTAGAGGTCGCTATGCAGAAATGAGTAGAGCTCGCAGTGACCGTAGCTATGTTTGGAGTATTTAGCGCGTTTAGTGGTGTCGCCAGTAGCACAGCCACAGGGGAGATAGGATCGGCAGCTAGCAAGGAAGGTGCAAAGTCCATGCTGAGGGTGTTCGGATGAAAGACCGCTGGAAGTTATTTTGGTGAAGTGGGATGATTTGTAGCATTCAACGATTTCCTAGCAAGTCCTTTCCAGGCAGGTGCCATGACTATAGCAAGATGAGGGACTATGGATAATGCACTCCAATCCTTTAGCGACCAAATAGCTAATGCGGTGAAACCAGAAAATTTACTAGCAAGCATAATTACCAATATGGCATTTATCGGTGGTTTGAAGCTGTACTCAAATGTGCTGATGTCTCCTTTGGTGGGTAGAATCATTAATGCTAGAGCCAATACCAAAGTGGAGAATGGTATCAAAGAATCCATAAAAAAATCAGAGCAAATAAATATCGAGCTCAAGAGACTGGAAGTAGAAGAATGATGTACGGTAAGAATCACTCAGGGGAAAGAAGGCAATCAGACACTCGAGATTTTGAAATGATGAGAGAAGGCGAGTCCAGAAGTGCTCAAAAGATTGTCTGCTATCCAGGAAGAATTGCTCAAGATAAATATGCAAATTTCTGAATGATATACTACCATGCTCAAATCAGCTAGAAATGAAATAATGGCAGGGACTAAAAAATGAAAATTGTTGAAATTAATCGACGATTATAAGCTGATGAGTCCTTACAAATCACCAGAAAAAATCTTACAAGAGAGAATCGATGTATTGAAGAATAAAAAGGATCCAGAATCCAAGAAGGTACTCGAGGAACTGTTGAAAGTGCAAGAGCAATTCCTTCGCGATAGAGCAGCTATAGAAGCAGAAATATTAGGTGAAACTAAAACAGGAGACCAAGATGCTTGAGATGATATAGTCCTTGTCACCGAAGTCAAAAACGATGCAGGTAAAGACAATAATCTTACAATCCCAAAAGAAAATAATCAAAAACTCCAAACCGAATTGGAGCAAAAAGTAAAGGAGTTACAAGAAAAGAAACATGCCTTGGAATCAACTCGTTCAGCAGTGATAGCAAACAAGCCACGAGAAACGTCAGAGGTCTCAGTGACTGATATAGAATCCATCATCACCAAGGGAAACAAAGTGTCTATCGATGGTCAGAAATATAGATATCTAGGCATAGAAAAAGGGAAAATGAAATTTGTCCCAGATAATGCAAAGTGAGGAGAGCCAAGATATTTCCAATCTATGAAAGAGCTAGCTGATGCGAAAGTAAACTTCGATCTCAAAAATACACCTACTACATGAGGCAAGACAAGACAGCAAGCATTCTTGGACCTACTAGCCAAAGAGACATTGACCACGACCAAAAAGCCGTGAGAAATAAACGATCAGATAAAAATTTTAGAAAAAGAAAAAACACGTCTAGAGAACGAAATAAAGGACATACAGTCGTCAAATGCTGGTAGAAATAATGAATATTTCGCTAAGAATAAATGAACGCTGGTGGGCAAAAACTTTCGACGTGATGGAGAAAAATGGACCATTGCTAGCGAAACAAAAGATGGTTGATTGATGATCAAGAAAAAAGATGCCAATGAAACGTATACAGTATTTTCATTCAAAGAATTACAGAATAAATGATGAATACAGTTCTTCGCAGAACAGAATGGATGAAAAACTAATCTGACCACTGGAGAACAGAATCTTACTGACACGTGGAGATCTCTTACGGACGGAGAGGCTTCATATATGAAGGATAGAGCTAATAGTGTAGCAACAAAAGAATCGACTATTGCAGATATCAAGAAACAGATTGATGCGAAGACAACTGAATACCAAAAAGCACAGACACGCCAGCCACAAATACAGGAGAGAGCAGATGCTTTGTCACAGGTGAACAAGCAAATTGCAGAAGTAGAAGCTCAGATAGAAAAGGCAACACAACAATATCAAGACGCAGTCAAGACATGAGAAAAATACAAGGCGAACGAGACAGAGGTAAATGATGTACGTACCGCTGAAGAAGCTGAAGCTAAAATTCCCACTGAAGAAGCTAAAATTTCCACCTCTGTGAATGAGGTTGCTTCAGCGCCTATAGCTTCAGAAGCCACTCCTGTCGTCATCTCAGAACAGAAAAATCTACTAGATATGGTGGAAATTTTTGATGCAAAGATTAGGGGGAAGGATGGGATCTCTATAGATGGGAAGAATTATAAGCTGACCTATGAGCCAAATCTGACCAAAAATGCCTCTCGTAAATGAACATGGAAATGGATCGTAGATGGAAAAATAAAAACAAAGGTCACAGGAGAGTCTACATATCTACCAGAAAATGCCAGTGGTGATGTAATAAGAAAAAATTACGCTGAAGTCAGAGAGAAATATAGCAATCAGGAAATAGGAAAAAATGCCACCCCGACAACAGAAGCAGACGTCTCCACAATAGAATCAGTAATAGAAAAACTTGGGATCCTTTGAGCTCTCTCTGAAGCATGAATATATGTCCCTTGGAATAGTATAGAATCTGCTAGACATACAGATCCAGCACTCATAGAGCAGGCAACCAAAGATGGTAAACTCCTCAAGTTACAGCAAATAGGCCTCTTTGATATAGAGATTGGAAATTTAGAGTACATAGCCAAAATGGATGTCAACGCCATAGAAGATGTGAAAAATAATAAGAAGGCAGAATTATTTAAGAGCGAAGCTATTAACGTATCGGTGCGTGATATAGAATGGATATCTAAGATGGAGGTGGCAGAGATCAAAAACATAATTTCGCGCACGAAGTATAATGTGAAAAAGCTAAGAGAAGTAAAAAGTAATAGCTGAAACTGAGAGGGCAACGCCATATTCGCCAATGAGGTAAAGGCGTTATATACATTAGACTGGAATAGCGTAAAATACGCAATTGAAAGGATTAAGACAGAAGGGAAAACATTAGACGTTTCTACTATGACAGAATATGCAGAACAAAGAAGACAAGAACTATTTGATAAAGTCACAACACTAGACGAATTAAAGAACACGATAGGTGAAACATGAGGTATTTATTCGTGAGAAGCCAAAAGAATGATAACCCCATATGACGTACAATATGCTATACGAAATCAACAAAACAACCCAAGGAATATAACGACAGATTTTCTCCCTACAGAATATGGCATCAAAGCTAAAGCAAAAGAATTTCTAAAGCAGGGACAAAAGTTAACAGTAGACAGAGATGAAGATTTTGACTGGATACCAGAATACATGCAGTAATAAGTTTTATAAAAAGAAGAGGCATATATGAGTCAGTATTACCTTATCAATACTAAGAATATAAAAACCTACTTATATGAGTTGGATCAGAAATCGCCTGAGAGGACCCTCTGTGGGCTAGATTTATTGATAGAAAACATAGAAAAAAATCTTCTACACGCCTTACAAAATGCCGATAAACTGATGATAGAAATTGATCATGATAAGAAAGAGGTGACGCTTGTGGGTGACCCATTACCGTCAGCATCATGGAGAATCATCTTCGCGCAAGAAAAGAACAATGAAAGTATCTACAGGACATTTTTGGATGCTATCAATTATGCTAGACAGACGGATGGATGAGATTCGCTGATCAGCGAAATTAAGGCCCCCAAATAAAAAAACTTGATTTTTCTTCTACTTTCGCTACGTAGTGAAAGTAGTTTTTTTTAATTTTTTCCATACACGCTGATGAAAAAAATCTTTCTCATGGCGGGGATATTGCTTTCCGCTTGATTATTGATTGGTTGTGGAAACAAAGGAGTCCCTGAAGTTACTGTTCAGATCGAGCAAGGCAACGATTCGGCTGAGCAGGTCAATGCGCTTCAGTCGACATTAAGCAAATTATTTCTCGATTATCGCAGTGCGCAGCTAGCGACCAATGCCTTATTGTTTGTAGACCCGACCATTACGCCCTTGACGGGATTCGACCTATTGGCACAGAAAACTATAGCTCAGCGAAAGCTAGTGACTCAAGATGCCGAGGAATTAAAAAATCTCATCCCCAAGACATCATCACGATTGATTCCATCGGCATACGCACAAGAGCCACAATTAGTGTTGTCCAATGAGAGTAAGTTTAACGAAGCCAATCCTTTCCCAGAGCTCAATCAACAGGCGATGGATGATATATTGAAATCAGCAAAAAGTGTAGATGCTATGTATATGCCAAAAAGTTTCAAAGAAGGCGATGAACAAGAAAAAGAGCTCGTGCCAACCAAACGAGAGCAAATAGAGGCCATTAGAGCCAAGATACCAAATACCAAAGTGCTACAATTAGTACAAAACGCCTTTGGAGTGACAGCAAGAGAAGCACAAAAATTAGTAGAGGAGCATTATCAAGCAGAGACTGCAAATTATACAGATAGTGAGGCGTTTTACGCGAAAGCAGAATATACAGCGCAAGCGATAAGTACAGCAAGTAAAGTGGCACTCTTTGTCTGAGGTGCCGTGATCACAGCAGGAGGATCTGCTGTCGTAGGAGGAACACTTGGGACAGCTTTTGGATCAAGTTTGACAGCACGAGGAGGTACAACTATTGCGATAGGTGGCGTATCCACGATATGTGCAGTAGCAGAGGATGGGGTAGCTCTTGGCTTCACGACTCCAGAAACGGCTGCTAGCTTCAAGGCGATGAGTGATAAGTTATGACCTATCAATACGGTGCTCGGATTATTAGATCTCAAAGAAGGGCTCAAAAATGCAGGCAATTTGGTAACAATATATGATCGAGGAAAATACGGCACGGATAAAGCTGGAGCATTTATCAATATGGATATCAAAGATAATCAGATCAAGATAAATGCCAAAACAACAAAATATCCTGAACTCAACGAAGACGGTATGCTCAAACAACTTCCTATGGGCTACGGATATCGCGCGGTCTACACATCCAATGGTACACAGGTATACTCAGATGAGGGGAATATCCAAGTGCCTAGATCAGGAGCTGTCGCTTTTGGATCGTATACAGCAGAGATTACACTACTGTATCCCTTCAATGGACAAAATTATCCTATTACGATAGAGAGTCATATCGTCATCACCAAAGATGGTAAGGTGAAATTTACCTTTGCTGATAAGGGAAGTTTTTCCTACGGAGTAGAGGGCATGCAAATGACAGCGAAATATACAGTCAAAGGAGAAATGAATGGAACGATAAATATAGAGGGAAAGTTAGACGTAAGTGGAAACTTTTCTTCGTCAGTCAATGTAGAACTTCCACCAGAGGTAATGAACGCCATGCCAGCAGAATATAGATCGAGACTTAACTGATGAGCGGAAGGCGCCTGTAGTGCACAAGGCCTCTTGGAAAATAATATCATCAAAGGAACGGTCGCCTTCTCAGCAAATGGCATGAATGCCAAAGGAGATTTTACGACTATTAGTGAATAAGATACAGTATATAAGAATCTCCTCGCTTCGCTCGGGGAGATTTTTTATAAAAAAAAGAACCGACCCCGCAAAGTGCGGGGCCGGACAAAAATAGAATTATGTGTTAGCATCCCCAGCACTTTCTGACCGATGAACTGGCCAGCTGAAAAATAAAGAGTCGGGGACTATTGGGGGCCGGTATGCTGGTTAACCTAAACCCATGAAAAAAGGTGGCCCCTAGCTAACAGCGTTTCCTATATTATATATATAAGTAGAAAAGTCAAGTAAATATAAAACATATGCTCACACACGAAAAAATGACGCTGCCTGATGCGACAACGTCATTTTTCAAAGAAAATAAGAGAGCCACCACCAGCCACTAAGGAGGGGAATTATAAGTGCATAAGCAACTTTTTTTTCGTAGCTTGGTATTTGGTTCGGACAGTTCCTTTCCTGTTTGATAATGACTAACGTCATTAAGGAACTGGGCAGCTCTCACAATAAGCCATATGCGATCACGTCCCATATCGCACATACTGTATATATATTTCCTATCATAAAGCAATAAAATTCGTTAGCTTCAATTGCAAAAATGGAAAGAATACATATATCTCTGACATAAGATACTTTTATTTTTTGCTCGTGCATGTCCAGACCATATCGTCCTATCGATGAGATAGAGGAAATATTTCAGATCAGTAGCTCAGTAGCCAAGTCCGTCATTAAGAAATATAAGGTCGATACATTCACTACAAGGGGAAAAATCTATGTTCACGTCAAAGATTTTTATACAGCATATACGAGATATCTCAACCCATCACTTTTCCCGTCCACCAAAACGAGTACCAGAACACGAGCATCCCATAACCAAGTAGATAGACTTGACATTAGTCAGTAAAAATATATTACCAAGACCAAACATTCCCCAACAAAAAAATAAGAAAATATGTCGTCTTCTCTTATTTTTTTATATACTGCATAAAGTGAATGATCAAGACTGCACGTTCCGATATGTACAGATATAGCAGAATCGAAGTACCTGTAGCAATCGATACCCATACCCATGGGAGATGGAATGAATATGCTCAGGAGCACATTGGCCCTTTGGAGACAATCTTGGAAGCACAGGCTTGATGAGTAGGGACCTGCTGTTTTATGCCAAATACCAAACCATGACTGACTACTATAAAGAATGTAGAGCAATATACTAAAGTACTTGAAGATGCAAAATTGGGAAATCAGTATCTATATGTGTGACTCAGAGATGACAATCTAGATCAAGTAGAGGAGGCATTGAAGTTGCCAAATGTAGTAGGGATAAAAGTGTATCCAGCATCAGCGGAAGGGAAAAGTATTACGACAAGCTTTGATAATGATGCTCCTGCAGTCATCGACAATAGTGTCGGTGCCAATACTACAATAGATAAGGCAATAAGACTAGCACTACAATATGATAAAGTTATTAGCTTCCATGCAGAAAGTCCACAATACTGACATATACCAACAGCAGAAATAGCATATGTAGAGTATGTGATTATTCCTTATGCTAAGAAATATCCTCAAGCGAAGATCATTGTCGCGCATGTATCACTAGCTCGTACAGCCAAAGAAATCGAGTACACTAATGATATATATGATACAAATATCCACATGGAACTGACGCCACATCATCTATTTTTCTCCGAAGAAGATGTACAAAATGATCCGAAGTTGAAATGTTTCCCTCCTCTGAGATCAAAAGAGGATGCTGAGTATCTGAGAGGACTCTTGTGACAGATAGATGAAAAAAATAGGGCATGATTGAAAATTATGTTTGGATCAGACAATGCCGCTCATGCAAAGAGGAATAAAGATAAGCCGTTTGATCAGGCATCTGGTGGTATCCCAAATCTCAGAGATAGTATCGCTATCATTCTCTCATTGGGAGAAGGACAAAAAATGACCTATGACCAATTAGTCCAATTTACTTCTGGGACGGCATCTAGACTATTGAATATCCCCATATCACAACAAAAAGTCTTCTTCCAGAAATGAAGTCATATACCTACGCATACCTATTACAATGGGAACGTATACAATCCATTCCAAGACAGTATCCTACATTATCGTAAAGTATAATTTTTTTTATCTCTACAAAATCAGATGGGTAACCTATTTACATGAGCAATTTATCAGGCACAAAAATATCTAGAAAATCAAAAGATATTTGACTCAGATCCGGAATGAGCACATCATGATGCTATACGTATGGCGCAAATTTTTGATGATAGTGTATTCGCCAAAGGGATATTAGAAACAATGATCGGATACGAACATCCAAGTCTCAAGCAAGAACTGCGATGACAAGAATACAAAAATCCTATTGGCCTGGCAGCATGATTTACTAAGGAAGCTGATGGTATGCAATTTCTGGAGCAGTTTGGATTTGGCTACATGGTCATAGGATGAGTGACGGGAAATGCTCAAGAAGGAAATCCCAAACAAAGACTTTTTAGATACACAAATCTTGGATCCATCGTAAATAGAATGTGATTGCCAGGGATCGGAGTAGATGCTATGGCATTGAAATTGGCAAAGATGAAGCTAAATAAGCAACGACCTACAGTGCCCATTTGGATCAATGTAGCCAACTCTCTAAAGACAAATATAGATGATAAGCCAATCGAGATTAGTATGATAATACAAAAGTTATATCCTTACGCAGATGTCCGGGAATTGAACGCTTCTTGTCCCAATCAAAAATGAGTGACGGATATTCAGAAAGGCTGATGACTCAAAGAGATGATTCAATCTTCCCAGCTGGCTAATGAAAAAATGGCACTCGCACATCGTGTGGCAAAGAAACCTATCGTAGTCAAAATATGACCCTTGACTAGCTATCCTGAAGATCATGAGAAGCAGCAGGATCTAACTATAGAAGATCTCGAACACATTGTGGATGTATGTATAACCTGTAAGGTGGACGGTATAGTGACTACGAATACAGCCAAAGAACATATAGGTATCCCTAAGGAGCAGGATAAAATATGAGGAATGAGTGGCGCTCTCTTACGCGAAAAATCACTTATGACGGCTAAAACAGTAAAAGATATGATAGGAACAAATTCTGATATCAAACTTATATGAGTCGGTGGTATCGGTACGGGAAAAACTCAAAAGGAAATCTGAAAGTCGTCAGTGGATATGATGCATGTCGGCGCAGACCTCCAACAAATGCTTACCGGCTTCGTCATGTGAGGCACGGTAGTTGCTCCACGTATCATCAAAGAAGCTTTGGTGAAGTACAAGAAAAACACGTAAAGGGAAATATTTATCTCTCAGAGACGAACATATGAATAACAAGACGGATACAGGCATAAGGATAATGATAGTAGGAGAAGATCTGCCGGGAGCAGCCATTGCAAAAGTATTTGATGCTATAGGTATGTTTGTGACTCATGTTACTGTCAATGAATGACGTCTTGCTCATCAGCAAAATAGAGAAACATACGAGGAGGACATTAGCACTGTGTTATTGAGACCGAGATTCGATGAGCTCCAAGAGATCGGAATATATATCAGAGAATGCGAGTCTAGACTTGATAAATATGCCAAAGATTGGCATATGTATTATGCCCCAAAAGTCCAAGAGAAAAAAGTTTCTCAGATAAAACATCATCAATACAAGAAAATCTAAGAGAGTCTGTATCCCACTAGCAAAACAAAAACCCCCAATATATGAAAAAATTTAATATTACTTCCTTCGAGAATAAACCGAAGGATAAGAAATTGTCCCTGTGGTTCAAAGTGACGCCACATATCCTCATTGTCAGCACATTCATCCGTGCTGCTGCACGTATGGAAGGGCTCTTAGGGCTCCTGACTATAGTGTTTTGGATATGGATCGGCATGAGCATAGAAAAGGAGAAAGGCAAGTCCTTTTCAATACTCAGCAAAGTGTTTGTCCTATTCATTTTAATAGACATTCCCAGAAATTACTTGGCCACCGTCGAACTTATTCATCAGCTTCGCATCTTTCTTAAGGTGTGAGGCTGACTCTTTTGAAATATATATACAATATATATAGTATGAGCATAATCAGACATAATGTATGAAAATCTTTTATCATTTTTCTTCAAAAAAGACTTGCAATTACCTTCAATTTTCCTATAAGCTTATACGAAACACCAAAGACAGTAGGTTGTCCACGGACATAAAATACCAATTCCTACCTAGGTTCACACACTACAAATAGTTTTTTGTATGGACCTGGAAAATACGGTTCTTTTTTATAAACGCAAAAACGAACAAACGTTTAAGCGCTTAGCCATTTAAACAGAACGAAGCTTACAATCAATATTTATCATTTATAGAAGCCAAGATGGCAATTACAAAAGTAAAGAAAGTAGAGCTGATCAAGCAATATATCCAGAACTTGACGGACGCCAAGAGTATCGTGATGGTAAAACAAAACGCGATACCAGTCAGTACTGCGACTAAGGTCAGAAAAGATGTGACTGCTCAAGACGGTACACTCAATGTCGTGAGAAAGAGACTTTTCCTTAGAGCTATGAAGGATGCAGGATTGGAAGAAATCGGTCTAGAAAATTTGGACGGATCTATCTTCGCATTGTATTCCAAAGAAAACGAAATGGGACCACTCAAAGCGGTCAACAAATATCTCAAAGAATTTAAAGCTGCAAACAAATGAGCAGAATTTGCTTTCTTGGGAGGTTGGTTCGAGAAAAAACGACAGGGTCCAGAGTACGTGAGCGAACTTGCTAATGTACCTACCAAAGAAGAACTTCTTGCAAAACTTTGCTACTTATTCAAATATCCATTACAATCTTTTGCTTGCGCACTAAGTGAAGTTGCTAAGAAAGATGGTTCAGCGGTAGTTGAAGAAAAGAAAGTAGAAGAGAAAGTCGAAGAAAAGGTGGAAGCAAAAGTAGAAGAAGTGAAAGCGGAAGAAGTAAAAGTTGAGGCGCCAGTTGAAGAAACGCCAGTAGAAGAAGTAAAGGCAGAAGAAACACCTGCTACAGAGTAGTTTACCAATACTAACATCATATTTGTTTTACTTTATATTATTTCAAGCAAATGGAATTATCAAAGAACGCTCAGAAAATACTGGAGCTCATCAAAGAAATGGGAGCAGTAGAGCTAAACCAACTCGTTAAAGCTATCGAAGAAGAATTTGGTGTAAGTGCTGCCGCTATGGTAGTATCTGGTGGGGCTGCTGGTGGAGACGCTGGAGCTGCAGGAGCTGCAAATGCAGACTCAGTAAACATCGAACTTACTGACATTGGACAACAAAAAATTGGTGTCATCAAAGTAGTTAAAGAACTTTTTGGTTTGGGTCTTAAAGAAGCTAAAGAATTAGTTGAAAAAGCACCTACTATCATTAAAGAAAAGGTAAAGTTCGAAGAAGCTGAAGGAATCAAAGCGAAACTCGAAGCAGAAGGAGCTACGGTTTCTTTCAAATAGTGAAAAACGAACAACTAAATAGTGCGAAGTCCAGCCTGGCTGGGAATAACGGAGGAATTTTTGTATAAAAAATACCTACACTGTTAGCTTTTCACTGTTGGCTGTTAGTTAAATAACATTTATTTATCAAAAAGGAAAATATTATGACTATAACAACAGATGAGGTCATCAAAGCTCAGGCGCATATTGGTACCCTCAAAGCCGAAGCACACCCAAAGACAAATAAATATTGGTCTGAGGTAGTCAACGGACTCGTAGTTATCAATCCAGAATCTATAGTAAACCAGTTGGAACATGCCAAGACAAAAATCCAGAACGCCAAAAAAGACGGAAAGGAGGTTTTGATTATCTCTGAGAAAAAGATGTATGCTGATGAATTGTCTGCATTGGGAGAGAAAACTGGCATTTCTTACCTCAACTATAAATTCCCTGGTGGATTCTTGACCAATTTTGATACATTCAAAAAAAGAATAGAATCTATGAATACTATGGCTCGTTTTCTAGAGAGCGAAAATTATCTTGCCTTGACCAAGAAAGAGCAATTAGTATACAAGAGAAAACTTGATAGAGTATTTAAAGTATACAAGGGAGTGAAAAATCTAAGCAGAAAGCCAGATCTTGTCATCGTGGTAGATGGGCAAATGATGGATTCTTTGATTAACGAAATCAATAAAACGGCTGTGGACAACATCATTATAGCAGGTACAAATTTCTCTAGACGATGGGATGAAGAAAACATCATCGTTGCGAATATAGGTAGTCATAAGAGTCTAGATTTTGTCATGCAAAATATCCTGAGCTAATCTTTCAAATTGCCACAAGCAATTTAGCATATAAGCCAACAACCTTTAATGGGAGAAGAAACCACAACACAGATACCCAGTAGCACGACTGAAACCAATCAGTTGTATATCCCTAGTAGTATGGAGAAAAAAAGGGCTATTCTGATGTATCTTCTATTATGAATTGTAGGTGCATTATGAGCCAATGCCACAAGAAGTGAATATGAGCGCTTTCACTTAAGTCAATCGATAGGTCGATGGATCATATTTGTTCTGCTCCTTATTGTTTCTCTCATCTTTCTCTTTGTTCCTCTTATCAAATATATTCCACTTATCGTAATTCTTATCATGATTGTCATCCTTGGTATCTGCATGAAACAAGCCAGCGATGGTAAATATGGGAGAAAAGTGAAAAACAGTTTATCGCTGTTCGCCGGGATAGGGGAGTGGATGCTAGGATTATTTGAAGTAAAAGAAGAAAAAGCCGGGTAGTAGATTGGATTTTTAGTAGATTAGGTCCAAACATCTAAACTTCCAAAAATCTAAGCTACCAACAAACATTAAGACTTTTATTTACCATACATAAGGTACACATGTGAAATATAGAGCTATTAAAACAATTGAGAGAAATTTCTTTCGCACCACTCAAAGATTGTAAAGAAGCATTGGCAGAGGCTAATGATGATTTAGCACTAGCACAGGATATCCTAAGAAAAAAAGGTATTGCTAAGGCAGGGAATAGAGCAGAACGCGAAACTAAAGAAGGTATAGTAAGAATAGAAACGAGAGATGGTCGGATCATAGGTCTTAAGCTTGGATGTGAGACTGACTTTGTCGCGAAAAACGAAACTTTTCAAGAAATATTTAATGATATATTTGATCAGTTGGCTACACAGAAGAAGGAGGTTACTCAGTTGGATGATTTAGATCCAGCTTTTAGTGAGAAGATTACTACTCAAGTGCAAGAATTTATGGGAAAGACTGGGGAAAATATGAAAATCGGAGATATATTGATTACTGCAAGACATGGATTTGTCTACAATCATCCAGGTAATAGAGTAGCGACAGTCATCTATTATGAATGAGGTGACGAAGAAGTAGCTAAAGAAGTAGCATTACAAGTCACTGCAATGAATCCTAAATACGTTTCCTTCGATCAAGTAGATCAAAGTCAGATAGCTCAGCTTACAGAAGAATTTGGTGCAGAACTCAAGGCAGCAGGTAAGCCAGAAGCAATGATTGCTGGTATAGTAGAAGGCAAGATCAAAAAAGCACTCGCTGAGGATGTGCTACTCGAACAAGAATATATTAGAGATGGCGCTAAAAAAATCAAAGATATACTACCTGCAGGATTTACTGTCCTTGGGTTCATAAGAATAGCTTTGTGAAGTTAAGCGAATAACTTAATACTCAATTTTAATTATTTATAATTAGCTAATGCAAAAGTATGATGTAGTGTTGATGCTAGATGCGTGATTGTCTGACAGTGAACGCAAGACGCTTCTCCAAGAGGTTGAGAAATCTCTATGAAAGGAGATAACACAGAAGGATGAAATTGGACTCAGAGTACTTACTCATGATCTATGAGGCAAGAGTGGTCAGGACAAGGTGTATCTATATTCGTATTATATTCAGGCTGTGCCTGCAGATATTGCACAATTCAAGAAACAACGAATCTACAACAAATCTATCAAAAAAATCCACATCTATAAAATGACAAATACTGAGCCTTTTTTCACGTTCGCTCCGTTGCAGGAAGAATTGACTAAGGTCATCGAAGGATGGGATGCAAAGAAGCTATGACAGAAATTGGTATTTTTCACTGATAAGAGAAATACAAAATATCTAAATCGAAAATCAGTAGCAATGTTTAAAAAATATATCACTAGATTTGGAGAGGTTAAACCTAGAAAATATACAGGGAATAGTGTAAGTGTACAAAAGAAACTTCGTGAGGCTATATTGAGAGCAAGAGAGCTTGGCTTACTTAGTTTTACTAAAAAATAATATCACGTATTAAGACGTGAGTATCGAGACAGTTTATGTCTTATGTCTTATGTCTCAAGTCTCACTACTCAAATCTAAAATATATTTACTTTATAATAAGCGAAATAAGATGGCAAGCAAGCTTAAGAGGATAAGAAAATATTCTCGACGCAAGAGACTCAATAAACATGGTTTTAGAGAGAGAATGCAGACTGCAAATGGTAGAAGCGTTCTATCTAGAAGAAGAAAGAAAGGAAGAAAAGAACTTACGGTACAAAGGAAGTGATAAGCTTCATTTTTCTGTTATGCTAATAACCGTTTCTATGTTTATTTTCTTAATCAGCACTAGATCCTATGGCTACAAAAAAAACCTCAAAGAAAATTTCTCCAAGCAAAGTACAAAAATCTACCAAGCCAATCAAAAAGGTTGTCAGTAAGCCGCTCAAAGTAGCAAAGAAACCAGCTCCATCTAAGAAGATTCCGGTATCCAAGAAACAGTCGGCAAGTAGACCTACGCCTGTGGTTGTTTCCAAGAAACCAGAAGTATCCAAGAAAGTAGCTGAGATGTTCAAGGGCTACTATAGAGAGGGAGAGAGAATATTCTTGCGTAAACCAAGAAAATTTTCTGGTTTCCCAGATCTTTTGGCTTTACAAAAAAAATGATATGAGACATTTATCAGTAATTATATCCACAAACTTTTCAACAATATTAATCCAGTATGGGATATCGCTGGTGAGAAAATGTATGTAGAGATAGATGATATCAAGGTATCAGAACCTATAGATGACGCCAAAACCTGTAAGAGAAAAGAATTGACCTATGGAGGTATTATTACTGGTAAAGTGAAATTGAATGAGATTACTGATGATGGTAAAAAGAAAACAGAAAAGACGTTATTTAGCAAGCGTGCAAATATAGGTATCTTGCCTATTATGACACCATCAGCATCATATATTATCAACTGAGTGGAGAGAGTCATTATCTCTCAGATTATTAGATCGTATGGTATTTTCTATAGTCAAAAAGATTTCAAATATGCATTTAAAGTAATTCCAGAAAACGGACCATGGTTGGAAGTATCTGTAGAAAAATCTGGCGTAGTCGTCGCAAGGATCAACAAGTCTAGGAAGTTTCCTATCACGTCTTTGTTGAGAATCCTTGGTGCAGAAACAGACGAACAAATAAGAGCATTATTCCCAGATTGTTTCGAAGAAGAAGATTTCAACTATCTAGAAACAACATTAAAGAAAGATCCAACAACAGACGCATTGTCAGCTGCTGAATTGGTATATAACAAGGTAAGACCTGGTGAATTGATCGATACAGAATCAGCACTCAATTATATCAAAAACCAATTTCTTTCCCCAGACAGAATTTTCATGGGAAGGATTGCTAGACGCAAAATCAATGCTAAATTATGATTAGATAAAAAATTAGACGGCGATGTAGCCAATATTTTTGATGGAGAAGATCTAGCAGCATCCTTGAAATATCTATTCCATCTATCTAATTACAAGAAGGGATACTATGTAGATGATTCAGATCATCTGTCCAACAAACGTATCAGAATGATGGGAGAAATTCTTTATGCTCATCTTCAGCCCGTGATGAGGAAATTCGTCAAGAGTATTAAAGGTAAACTGAGTATCTTAAACCAAGAAGCTCCTGTCAAAATTACTGACCTAGTTAATTTCAAAATCATAGATAATGCAATCAAAAGTTTCTTTGCAACATCACAGCTTTCTCAGTTCTTAGACCAAATTAATCCTTTGTCTGAGATTGAGCACAAAAGAAGAATCACTGCTCTATGACCGGGCGGTCTCAAGAGAGAAACGGCAAAGTTTGAAGTGCGTGATGTTCATCCATCTCATTATGGAAGAATTTGTCCTATTGAGACACCTGAAGGACAAAATATTGGATTGGTTATCTATCAGTCATTGTATTCCAAAGTAAATGATGAGGGATTCTTAGAAACTCCAGCACTCAAGATTCATCGTGAGGTCGAGGCCAAGAAAGAAAAGCTTGTAAATAGGATAGCTCATCGTGATGTACCAGCCCTAGATGCAAAAGGTAAAGTATTGAAAACTATATTAGTCAAAGAAGATAATTATATTGATGAAAAAGCTGCAAAGGCCATCGAAGCTTGTTATAGTAAACTGGGTAAAACGATAGCAGTAAAACCATTCTTTACTCAAGAAGTACAATATATTTCTCCAGAATTAGATGAAAGATATTATGTAGCTGATGCTACGACACCTATTGATGAGTGGAATAATATCACAGCGACTCGTGTAGCTGCAAGGCATTTCAATGAGATGGAAATGTTCCACGTCAATGACGTAACTCATATGGATGTGAGCCTATCTCAGATCTTTAGTCCAAACACTTCACTTATTCCATTCGTAGATCATAACGATGCGGTACGTGCATCTATCGCTACCAACCAGCAAAGACAGGCATTGCCATTATTGAGAAATGATGCACCATTAGTCGGTACAGGATTGGAAAGGGATATCGTGCAAATGACCCATGCAGTGATCAAAGCAGAAGATGAAGGAGAGGTCATTTACGTCGATGGAAAGAGAGTTAAAGTAAAATATAAATCAGGGATTAAGGAGTATTTACTGATCAATTTTGCAAGATCAAATAGTAAGACATGTATCAACCAAATGCCTAGAGTATCATTAGGGCAAAGATTGAAAAAATGAGATCTTATCGCAGAAGGACCTTGTTCTGAAGATGGAGAAATGGCATTGGGGAAGAACCTAAGAGTTGCCTTCATCTCATGGAAAGGATATAATTATGAAGATGCAATTGTGATTTCTCAGAGATTAGTAAAGGATGATGAATTAACATCCGTACAAATAGAAGAATATGAAATAGAGGTCGCTGATACGAAACTCTGACCTGAAGAAACGACAAACGATATTCCATGAGTATCAATGATCAAACTTAAGAATCTTGATGAAGATGGTATCGTAAGAATTTGAGCAAGAGTAAAAGGATGAGACATTCTTGTCGGTAAGATTACTCCAAAATCTGAGGGAGAATTAACTCCAGAAGAAAAACTTATTCAAGCAATTTTCTGAGATAAATCAAAGAATGTAAAAGATACCTCGTTATATGTCCCTTCAGGAAGTGAAGGAAAAGTAATCGAAGTTGTAGTGCTCGATGCGAAAAAAGGAGATAACCTGATGGCAGGAGTCAGAAAGAAAATCAAAGTCTATGTCGCTACCACAAGAAAGATCGAGGTAGGAGATAAGCTAGCTGGAAAGCATGGAAATAAGGGTATTATTTCTATCGTAGTGCCAGAAGAAGATATGCCATTTACCAAAGATGGTACACCTATCGATATCGTACTCAATCCACTTGGAGTAGTATCTCGTATGAACCTTGGACAGTTATTTGAATCACAACTCGGATTCATCGCGAAACATCTAGGAGTGACATTCGCTGTGCCAACTTTCTCTAAATTTGGAGCAGATGACCTAGCAGAAATTGCTAAGCTCTGTGGATTAAATGATCTTAAAGTAGAGGTCTTGAACGGTGCAACAGGAGAAAAATATGATTCCAAAGCAACGGTATGATACATGCATATTTTGAAGCTCGTACATATGGTGGAAGATAAAATACATGCAAGATCAGTCGGTCCATACTCATTGATTACTCAGCAACCACTTGGAGGAAAGTCCAGACAGGGAGGTCAAAGATTTGGAGAGATGGAAGTATGGTCGCTAGAGGCATATTCTGCAGTATATACATTACAAGAAATGTTGACCGTCAAATCTGATGATGTTATCGGAAGGAATAAACTATATGAAGCAATCATCAAAGGACAAAAACCAAAGATAGGAGGACTACCTGAATCATTCAACTTGGTTACCTACCTCTTCAAAGGATTGTGTCAAAATGTCGAACCACTTACGTACGAAGAATTAGAACTCGAACATGAAGCAAGAGTGAAAAAGATAGTCAATCTATGACTTTCAGGAGTAATGAGTGGAGCTATCACAGGAAGCGAAACTACTACTGGTGAATGATGATGAGAAGATGATGCATTCCAAGAAAAAGACGAAATCATTGACAACGTCATCAAGGAAATGGAAGACTTCGGAGATCTTGAATAAAAATAGATATGAATAGTGAGACATGAGCACTGAGGCAAAAAAGACATCTCAAATCTCATATCTCATATCTCCCCGCATAGCGGATATTACCTTTATCATCTTATTAGCTCGGTAATCATGTACAAAACAAAATTTGAATGATTGGTAGTAAGACTGGCATCCGTAGAAGACATCGAGAAATGGTCACACGGAGTAGTAGATAATCCAGACACCGTCAATTATAGAACGGGCAAACCAAAACAAGGCTGACTTTTCTGTGAGTCTATTTTTGGTCCAGTCAAAAACTATGAGTGTAGTTGTGGTAAGTATAAAGGAGTCAGATATAAAGGTATCGTCTGTGAAAGGTGTGGAGTAGAAGTTACTACATCTAGGGTGAGAAGATCTAGGATGGGCCATATCGAATTAGCGGTCCCCGTCCTGCATGCTTGGTACAAATCATCTCCATCTGGATGAGTAAACCAATTACTTGGATTGTCAGCTAACGAGATTGATAAGGTACTGAGTTTCGTAAAATATATTCTCGTCCAAAAAGTAGATCAAGATTTCGCCAAGAAGATCAAAGAAAAGATACAAGAAGATTATACAGTCAAGCTCAAGGAACTTGATGAATTATATAAAAATGAAACTACCGAAAATAAGGAAAATGTAAAACAGCAAAAAGACACAGAAAAATTATACCAAGAGAATAAAGATTCTCTAGAGAAAGAATTCAATAGAATCAAATCTATCATTTCTGATTTAGAGGTCGGCTCAACAATTTTTGAGAACGATTTTAGAAATATCTTCTCTAAGTATAATCATCTAGCACTATTCCAGTCAGGTCCAGAAGCAATTTTGAGAATGTTGCAAGGTATCAATGTAGAAGATCAGATCAAAAAGAGAATCAAAGAGTTTACGCAGACAAGATCAGAGGATCAGAGAAAAAAAGGAATAGCATTGATTAAATTATTGATTAATTTGCACGTATCCGGAGTCAAACCAGAAAATATGGTAATTAGAAAGTTACCAGTTATCCCACCTGATTTGAGACCAGTTGTTCAGTTGGAAGGAGGTAAGTTCGCCTCATCAGACGTCAACCTATTCTACAGACGTGTACTTATGAGAAATATTAGGCTCAAGAAAATGATCCAGGTCGGCATGCCTGATGTCGTCAAGAAAAACGAAATTAGACTCTTGCAAGAGGCAGTCAATAATTTGCTCGTAGGAGAAAAAGCAGGTGCTGCAGGAGCAGGAGCTGGTATCAAAGTATTCAAATCATTGTCAGATATGCTTTCCGGTAAAGAAGGTATCTTTAGAAAAAACTTGCTCGGAAAGAGAGTAGATTACTCAGGTAGGTCTATTATTACTGTAGGTCCAGACTTGAGATTGGATGAATGTGGATTGCCGATTTATATCGCAGTCAAAATGTTCACTCCATTTATTATCGGCAAATTAATAGAGAAAAAAATAGTCTATACGCCAAAGCAAGCAGAGAAGATGATCAAAGAAGAATCTCCTTTGGCATTGAAATTTCTCGAAGAAGTCATCAAAGATAAATATGTATTGCTCAATCGTGCTCCTACATTGCATAGGTTGTCTATCGAAGCATTCAAGATTAGATTGATGCCAGGTAAGACAATAAGGATTCATCCTTTGGTATGTCCTTCATTCAACGCCGATTTTGATGGTGATCAGATGGCCGTACATTTGCCAATTTCTGATGAAGCACAGAGAGAAGCGAGAGAGCTTATCGCAGCAGACAAAAATATTTTGAAGCCAGGTACAGGAGAACCAACAATTACCCATTCTCAAGATATGGTACTTGGAGCCTACTATTTGACTGACTTCTACGATCTAAGATATCCAGAAAACAATACAGAGGAAATGTGGAAAGAGAAAACGCCAACCAAGGGAATATTTTCATCTATGGATAAAGTGTTGGATAGTTACAGTAATAGTAATGTGGCCATCAAAGATAAAATAGTACTGGTCTTCAACGACGAACCTATCGAGACAACAGTCGGTAGGGTAGTGTTCAACTCTATCTTGCCTGAGAAAATCAGGTTTATCAACAGTAAAGTAAAGTCCAAAGATCTCAAAAAGATTTTGAGTACTATTTTTGATGTTTATGACATGCCAACGACAGTACATGTGGCCGATGATATCAAGGATTTCTGATTTATGTATTCTACCTTGGGAGGTACTTCAGTAAATATTTTGGATATGAAAGTGCCTAAAGAAAAGGAAGAAGAACTGAGAATAGGAGATATCAAGTCTAATGAAATCTACAAATATTACTTCAAATGATTCTTCTCTGATGAAGAAAAACACAGACTCGTAGTCAAGTTGTGGAGCGAAGTAAAGAAGAGGATAGAAGAAAGTCTAAAGTGAATTACTGGACCAGGACAAGATCTGTATACAATGGTAGATTCTGGAGCGAGATGATCTCAGACACATATGACGCAGATTTCCGGTATGAAGGGACTGGTAGTTAATCCAAGAGGAGAAGTTATCGAGCTGCCAATCAAAAATTCATATGTAGAGTGATTGAAGCCTATTGAATACTTTATCTCTGCCCATGCGGGTAGAAAGGGTAAGGCAGATACTGCCTTGAGAACTGCAGAATCAGGATACCTGACAAGAAAACTCTGCGATGCTTCACAAGAAGTAATCGTGAGAGAAAATGATTGTGGTACAGATGCTTATGTTATCTTCTCCAAACAACAATCTCAGCTCCAGGGAGAAAATTTCCTTCATTTGGTGAGCGGTAGAGTACTAGCAGAAGATGTATTAGATAAACATCAAAATATCATTCTCAGCAAGTGAGAATTAATCACCAAGGAAAATCTCACTATTATCGAAGATATGGATCTAGAAGAAGTAAAGGTGAGAACACCACTCATCTGTGAATGTGTCAGTGGAGTATGTCAAAAATGTTATGGTACAGATTTGTCTACGAGAGAGATCGTAGAGATCTGAGTCCCAGTGGGAATCATCGCAGCTCAGTCTATTGGAGAACCATCTACTCAGTTGACATTGGATACCTTCCATGAAGGATGAGTCGCTAATAAATGATGAGATATGACGCAGGGTATCGATAGGGTTAAGCAATTATTCGAAGTAAGAGCTCCCAAATCTCCAGCAGTTATCGCACCGTTTGATGGCACTATTTCTCTCTATGAATCAGGAAAGATGAATTATATCCAGATCGTTTCTGAATATCAGAAGAAGACATATCTTATCAAAGAATGATATACATTAGATACGAGAAAAAATCAGGTATTGCCTAAGTGATGAGTCTATGCAAGCAAAGGTAAGAGCAAGCTCAAAGTGAAAGAAGAAGGTAAAATATTGGAAACACATAGAGATCGTATCATCTTGGGAGTACAAGAAACCTGCGTCAAACCATTAATCGGATTGACTGCACTCAAAAACAAGAATGGTGAAGAAGTATTCAAAGGAGAAATTCTAACAAATGGAGCACTCGATATCAAAGAATACAAAGATATCGTGGGTGATTTACAGGCTCAGAGATATATCATCAGAGAGGTCAAGAAAGTGTATATGGCACAGGGGCAGGATTTGAATGACAAACATATCGAGGTAGTCATCAAACAGCTCTTTTCCAAGGTATTCGTTGAGGATTCTGGAGAATCTAGCTTCATCCCTGGTACATACGCAAAATACGAAGACTTCGTCAAGGTAAATAAAGAGCTTCAATCACAGGGCAAGAAAGCAGCGAAGGGAAGAAGATTAGCATTGGGACTTACAAATATCGCTAAAGAGACAGATTCATGGTTATCTGCTGCATCATTCCAGGAGACAATCAGAGTAATGGTTTCTGCATCATTGAAGGGATCTATAGACGAATTGTCAGACTTGAAGTCTAATGTTATCATCGGTAGATTGCTCCCTGTAGGTGAAATCTACAGAAAAGATCACGGAGTAGAATAAAAGCTTGAAAAAGCCTAGAGAATCATTATATACAGCTTCGCAAAATTAAACAATTTGTGTTGAAAAGTTTTGAATATACACATTCATCATTTCAGCAATTTATTATTTTATCAAGCATAGAAAATGGCACACAAAAAAGCCGGTTGATCGGCGAAAAACTTAAGGGATTCCAAGGCAAAGTATCGTGGACTCAAGCTTTTTGGAGGACAAAAGACCGTAGCAGGTAATATTATCCTCAAACAAAAAGGTTCCAAATACGAGGCAGGTAAAAACACCTATGTAGGGAATGATTTTTCTATCCATGCTAAGGTTGATGGGACTGTAGGATTCAAGACCAAAAAGTCTACAAGATTTGACGGGAAAAAATACCTCAAGACAGTGGTAGAAGTTATATAGAGCTGTAGTGTAGTTACAAATAGTCTCAAATGGATACAAGTTGCGACAATGTGTAACAATTTGTGACGCGAGCAAAGCGAGTATGTAACCATAAAATACTGATTCACAAAATTATTTTAATCATCTTATTCAATCCAATGACAATCTGACCAAAAAAGAAAATCTCTCAAGCAAAAGGTCGTAGCAGACATTCTACACGAGAGGGATTAAATATCAAAAGACTAGAGAATACATATCCTCTAGGAATATGCAAAAACTGTGGTGCTAAGAAATTGACCCACAGGGTATGTCCTGTATGTGGATATTACAAAGGGAAACAGGTATTGACTATCAAATCTAAATCAAAGGAAAAGGTAATTAGTGCCTAGATAAATGTTGAATGCTAAATGGTAAATAAAAAGAAGAGTTCTACTTAACACTTAGAACTTAACACTTAACATTCGAGCAAAGCGATGTGATCTTTAGTTTCTCAGTGCATCTCATGGATATCAGAGCAAGAATCAATGCGAGAAAAATATGCCTAGCATATCTCTATCAGCATTGTTTTTTTTGTCATCTCGAAAAAAATGATAAGACAATCACAGAATCACTATTCGCAAGTTATATTTTCCTGACCGATAATGAGAAGTATGATGTTGCCAAAGAAGCATTGAAGGAAAAATTTATCACATATGAATACTTATCTACACCAGAGGAGATTAAAGAATTTGCAGAGATTTTTTATGATGCACGGACGCCAGCTGATATCGACTACGACTATGTGCTTGCTATTACAAAGGATGTAAAAATATATGAAGCTGAATTAATTGCACAGGTGAATACCTACGCAGTTTCGTTTGCCTACGACGAAATGGATACTATTGATCAAGCGATATTCCTCTTAGGCTTTGCAGAATGGAAAATCTTAGAAACGCCAAAGAATATTTTGCTAAATGAGCTTATCGAATTGGCAAAAAGATATTCAGATGACTGAGCTCCGAAGCTGATAAATGGGATCATGCATAAAATTATCACTGAAGAATAGATAACAGATAACAGTAAAAACAGATAACTGTTAACTGTTATCCGTTAACTGTTTTACTTCTATTTCATATTATTCTTATTAATATACGCCTTGATCGCATCTAATGTAGTATAATATTTGATATTCAAAAGTTTATATGACATATAACCTCTATTCGTCTTGTAGATAGTATATACTTTCCCATTAGGTGCTGTATAAGTTAATGGAGAAAAGGTATTATCTACTGTATGACTCCATACTTGGAACGGAGGATTTTTGCCGTCCAAATACTTACGTAGGTCAATCAGTTTACTAAAATATTTTTTCTTCAAAAGTTCTGCAGCAGTATATTGGTTATTACCACTTTGGATGGTGTAAATTTTCCCATTAGGAGTGATGTGCTTACTAGGATCGGTATTGCCAAAATACCAAGAAGCACTTATATAAGAGGACACATGACAATCACCAGGATTCTTGCTATCTATATATCTTGTCAATGCATCACGATTGGCAAAGAAGACCACTGTTTTGAAGCTAGGTGAAGTAAAGGCTAGCTTGGCGCCATCATAACTGATGCCATATTCTTTACAGTTGGGGGCTATGTAATTGCCAGTGTTGATGATAACATTATTGAGAATATTCTTATTGATAAGTGCAGAAAGATATTTGAGATTACAATCATTATCCAAATCTATTCTATCTTGGAGCATACTCTTCATAGTAGCTAGGAACTGGTCATACTTGGCTTGATTCCCAGAGTATTGAGTGACGAGATTATCGTAAATGATTTGAATAGCGGTCTGATCTCCACTAGAGAGCGTACAAGCATCGCCATCAGCGACTGTCGTGATGCTAAAATCAGTACTTCTATTGGCTAAAGTAAATGTGCTACTGACGGTATCATCATAATCCTCACTAGATCTGAGCCCAAGAGAAATGACATCGCCATTTTGTACGAAGACACTGTCTCATCTATCAGTACCATTTTTGTATATCGTGCCTCTATCTACAGATGCGAGGACACTACTATGACTTCTCAGCCCATCAATAGTAATTTCATCAGATTCATAGAGTGTATCTAGCGTAGCATTACTTCTACTA